>JBIIKD010000141.1:0-3832 GCA_044233345.1 Chlamydiia bacterium | reverse complement strand
TAAACCGACCTACTTGGTGTAGGACTGTAGAGATCAAAGTGCTAGGATTCTCGACTGAAGCGATTGCTAATTCTTGAGCTATATCTCCGATATCATTAGTTTCTAATTTGGCTTTAAAAGCGCTAACTTGACCTGTGATTTCTACAATAGTTTTTCCATATAATGCGGTATATCCAAGGCCTGCTGCAACTATGCTACTCGTTGGAACAATTGCTTGGGCTATTCCTAGTATTGTATTATTTGTAGCTAAGATTGAGAAGTTTTCTTCAAAAGAGATGTGATTATTTTCGCTAATTTTTGTAATAGCCGTTTGTAATCCAGTTTTAATAGCGCCTTTTAGTGCAATGATTGGAAGAGTGGCAAAATAGGATGGATCTACAAATACAGACGTTTGTAAAGCTACTAAAGCGGCGCCACCTAAAACAAGGGTTTTTTTAGAAACACCCACTTTTTGAGCTACCTTATTTGGTAGACTAGTGTAGCTAAGGCCCACTAAGGCCGCAGCGGTAATAGGAAGAGCTAAAGGCCCTAGTTTTTCAAGTATTGCTTCTGTTGCACAAGAATTTATTATATAATTTCCTGCGTTAGAACTTGCTGTATAAATAACATATTTTTGTATTGTGGGGTTTTGGAGCGCTTTGTAAGAAATTGCCCCTAATTTTTTAGTAGTATTGATAACTATGTTAGCAGGATCTGAAATGTATTTCTCAAAAGCAGTTAATCCATCTTCTGTAGGAGTGAAAGGATCGGAAAAAAGGTCAGCGATACCGATTTCAGAGAGTGTTTTAGGATTTGTTGAATCGTCATCATCTTCATATTGGGCATGTGGATCACTTGGAATAAAAGCCTTTAAAAAGTTGAAAAAAAAGGAATGAGGATATATGTTGCTTTCTAGGTCTCTGTAAAGCATTGAATTAGGGGGACTTAGTGAATTAATTGTGCTGTTTTGATCATCTATAGAAGAGGGGAGTTCATCACTAGCGTCAAAAAATATATCTTCTTCAATTTCTTCAGAGAGGTTTTTCCAAGTGTCTTTATCATCAATATTTTTATATAATTGTATGTTATAAAAAGCTGAAGAAAATATTATATCCATATAATTATACTCGTTTTTATTAAATGATGATTAATTATAGCTTTTTTTTGTTAAATATAAACGATTTTTTTATTATAAAAGTAAAAATTATATCGTAAATCTATAATAATTAAATGCTTAGGGATTGTTTTTTATTAAATTCTATTAAAATCGACAAGTTTTTTCGTGTGCTCAAAAACGCATTGAAGAAGAGCTATTCGATTGTTTCTGACCTTTGGGTCTTCTACAAGGACTCGCACTGTATCAAAAAAATCTGCTAGAGGCTTATTTAAAGATGATAACGTTTTAAAGGCGTCTAGATAGTCTTTTTGATGAATAGCCCAATCAAATTTTGGTTTCATTGCTTCAAGACACTCAGAAAGTGTTTTTTCTCC
Source organism: Chlamydiia bacterium (assembly GCA_044233345.1). GTDB lineage: Bacteria > Chlamydiota > Chlamydiia > Chlamydiales > 2-12-FULL-49-11 > JBIIKD01. The sequence goes on along the minus strand of JBIIKD010000141.1, from coordinate 2,362 downwards.
AACCTCCTGGAGGAGGTGGATGTCAAAGGACTTTATATGTTCATTACCTATTTGTCCTTTAGCTCTTTTGTAAATTTGATAGAGCTTATCAAACTCTTCTCCCGATTTTCTAAATCGATGAAGCGCGGTAACCCGAGCATAGGTGTCGTAAGGATCGTTAGATTCAAAAGAAAGAACTGCATCGATTTCTTCTTTTTTATAGTCGTAATCGCGTAGTACTCCCTTTAGTTTATCGCGAATAAAATCAAGCACTTCAGAATTCGGAGCAATTTTTTCTAAATCAAGGGAAATTTTTCCTTCAATAAGAATGCGAATAATTCCGATAGCGGAGCGTCTTAATGCATACGGATCTTTAGAAGAAGAGGGTTTAATTCCAACACTCATATAACTAATTAAATTATCTAATCGATCTGCTAAAGCTAAAAGTTTTCCATGAAGGGTGGATGGAATCGGGCTTCCTTCAGAAATAGGCCACCAATGTTCTTCAATAGCAATCGCCGTATCTTCGCTTTCTCCGGAGGCTTTTGCATAATATTTTCCCATAACACCCTGTAATTCTGGAAATTCATCAACTACAGCTGTTGCAAGATCTGCTTTACATAGATAACATGCGGCAGATGGCGGAGCAATTTCGAAGAATGCAGCAAGAGTTTCAGTTAGTGTTTTTATTCGAAGAGTTTTGTCGTAGACAGAACCTAAATCTTTATGAAAAGTAATAGTTTTTAGATGTTCACAATAGGTGTTGAGTGGTTTTTTTAAATCCTGTTCGTAAAGAAAAAGACCATCAGACAAACGAGCTGTAAGTACTGCTTTATTGTTTTTAAGGATCAGTTCTGTCGGTTTTCGATCACAAGTAACAACAAACGTGTTTGTGATCTCTTCGGACATGTCGAGCATTGGGAAATATCGTTGATGTTCGATCATTTCAGACATCAAAAGTTCTTTTGGAAGGGAGAGAAAGCGGGGGTCAAATGTATAATCCGCAAGTGTTGGATATTCGCTTAAGAAAAGAACTTCACTAAGAACTCGCTCTCTTTGGGCCGCTTTCATAGAAAGACGTTTTTCCATTCGATCAAGCTGTTTTGCAATCATCTCTTCCCGTTCTTCCATTGAGGCAATCACTTTGCGACGACGAAGTTTTCTTAAGTAGGTTCGAGGGTGACGTATTTTAATAGAAACGTTTGCAAGTTGGGAGTGACCAAATGAATAATTCGAGGAGGCGATATTCGAAATAAAAAATGGAATCACTCTTTTTCCATAAAGTGTAAGAATCCAGCGAATTGGTCTTGCATAAGAAAGATTGCCAGATCCCCAGCGCATTTTTTTAGGGAAAGGAAAATTTTTGATCAGATCAGGAAGTGTGGATTGCAAAATTTCTATGGTCGATTTACCAGGTTTTGCTTCATGTGTAAGGAGGTGTTTTCCTTCCTGAATAGAGATTTGAGGAAGTTTCCCCATTTCAATATCAGACAAACTTACTAAAGGAAGGCCCGCTGATTGAAGAAAGCCTTTTCCTTGCGGGGTAAGTAGTCCATTCGCATCAAAAGCAACCGAAATAGGAGGTCCTTTTTTTACGACCATTTGATTTTCTGTTCCCTCAGGGACTCCAGATGCATAGATGGCAAGTCTTCTTGGGGTTCCGTAAACTCGAATTTCTTCATAAGAAAGTTCATTGTTTTCGAAAAGAGTTTTGATTGACTCCTCAAGAGTCGCCATGGCTCCTGGAAGGAAAGCTGCCGGAAGCTCTTCAGATCCTATTTCTAAAAGAAAGTCATCTCTGTTTGAAGGAGAAAATTCTAGCCAAGGAAGAGGGGGGAGTGTTTCTAAAGAGGGTGCGATGTTATTTTTTAAAAGAGGAAATCCTAAGGATTCGCGGCTTTTAAGATACTCTTTTCCAGATCTACATGCTAAATCTTTTACGCGATGCATCAAACCAACGCGCGCAGTAGTAGAGATAGCTCCTCTTGCATCTAATAGATTAAATGCATGAGAGGCGCGAATAGCAAAATCATAGGCTATGATAGGATTATTGCTTTCTAGTAAACGATTGGCTTCTTTTTCAAAATCTTCAAAATGTGATTTCCACATCTCGACATTGGCTTCATCAAAATTATATTTGCTAGATTCGATTTCGCTTTGAAGAAACACCTCTCCATAGGTTAAATCTTTACTATATTGGACGTCATAAATGTTAGAAACGCCTTGAAGGAACATAGCGATTCGTTCAATTCCATAGGCTAATTCAACCGGTATAGGGGAAAGTTCAACCCCTGCAATACATTGGAAATAGGTGAACTGGGTAATTTCCATCCCATCACACCATACTTCCCATCCAAGTCCCCAAGCCCCTTGGGTGGGAGAT
>JBIIKD010000180.1:0-2954 GCA_044233345.1 Chlamydiia bacterium | reverse complement strand
TGCATCAAGCAGACAATAGACTTAGGGCTAAGATAGCGGCTCTTGAAAGCAAATGTGACTTGTTGGAGTCTGAAATCATGCACTTAGATAAAATTTTAAGGGAGTGTGGGTTTCCGAATGGGATTAATACACTTAAATCGACAGTCGAAGAGCTTATTGGGGAGGCTAGGGGTGGTCTTTGGGCAGATAGTGAGTCTCTAGAGGACGAGATTTAGATCATTTTTATAGATGATTAAGCAATTCTTAAGAAAAAGACAGTCTCTTGGCTGTCTTTTTTTTTTGCATAAATTCCCCATCTAGAGTTTAATATACCTCTTAAGGGAGGTAAGAAGTGGCTGAAATTAAGTTTAATGATGATGAGCCTATAGAGGTTCCAGATGGGGAAATGATTAAAGAGTACGCTGAAGAAGCGGGAGTTCCTTTTGCTTGTGAAGAGGGGTGTTGTGGCACATGTGTGATTGAGGTGATAGAGGGGGCGGAGAACCTCTCTAAATTTACCCCTGAAGAGGAAGATTTTCTAGGAGAGCCAGGCCAAGAAAGGCTTGCCTGTCAGTGTAAAATCATAAAGGGAAATGTAAAAATTAAGTTTTAAATGGAAAAGGGGTAGAAATGACAATTACAAAAGAAATGACAATTTCAGATATCTTGGGCAATTTTCCACAAAAAAGTCAAAAAATGGCCCAGGAAATGACAAATAGAGGCCTTCATTGCGTAGGTTGCGGAGCTGCTACATGGGAAACTCTAGAAGCTGGAATGCTTAGCCATGGAATGGAAGAGGGGGAAATAGAAGACTTAGTAAACAGGTTAAATGAGATCTTAAAAGAGGAGTTTGACCCAACTACTATCGTTCTTACTCCAAGAGCGGCAAAGAAATTTAAGTCTATTTGTGAGGAAGAGGGAAAGCCAGATACAGCCCTTCGTTTTGGGGATCAACCAGGGGGATGTAGCGGATTTGAGTATGTTCTTGATTTTTCAGACAAATTGGGACCAAATGATGCCCTTTATCACTCAAATGGAATCGATATTCACATCGACAAAGACAATCTTCCAAGGCTCCTTGGATGTGAAATAGACTACCTAGACGGCTTAAATGGCGCTGGCTTTAAAATTAGCAATCCAAACGCCAAAGGTTCATGTGGTTGTGGTAGCTCTCAAGCATACTAAGAGAGTTTGACCTGGTTTATATTTAATCTGGATTATTAACCGAGACACAAAGTGTATAAAGGTTAAAACTCACAGAGTTGTTTTCTTGGATTTTAGGGTTTCAGCTTAAAAACTAACCACTTCATAGATTTGAAGATAAGGTCGTTTCTTCTCAGTTGCGGCCCCAAAACCAAGAAAACAATTATACTATTTTAAAAAATCAGCAAAATCGATAAAAAATGATTAGATTTTTTTGGTTTTTTCATATGTTTAACAACGAAAATTTTTCGTGAATCTAAACCAAATTTACCTAAAGATAAGCGAAACCCATTTTAAGAATTGGTATTACAACTTCTAGCTAATCAAAAAGCCCAAAACCCATATCATCCTCATCAGAATCAGGGGTATTTTTTATGGAATTAGAAATACTCTGATTAGCTGTTATTGCTGGGGTTGTCGTCTGGTTTGTTGTTACAGGTTCAAAAATTTTAGGATCTTTATAATGTATTGAAAAACTCAATGTTGGATCAGTTATTGGTATAGGATCGCCTAATGTAGTTATTGACCGACGCCTTGCTTGTGGGAAAGTCGAACTATGGATGGTCTCTGGGATAGAGCTCTTTGTAAAATAATCTATAATTATATTTTCAAGCTTTTCCCACAGAGTATTTGACAATTGATCATATTTGTGGGAATTCGAATTTATTTGTATTCCATCCTTTTTAAAACCAGTAATTTCTTCAAATTTAAAAGATTGATTTTTGTTTAATTCATTATGTATAAGCTTATTCGCGAGTTCATTGCAGGTCTTTATAACAGTTGAATCGAGGCTCCGCCCATGTGGGAGTTGCATCTCATTTCCATGCTGATCCAGTAAATAAATGTATATTCCTTTGGTAACGTCATTACCAAAGCTATCTTTATAGGTGATATTTCCGAAAGGTAGGGGGAGTACTGATTGTCGGGCTTGATCAGGAAGAGTAGGTAATGTAGGTAATGTCATAATATAACCTCTTTGTTATATATGTTTAATTTATTATTCTATTATATCAAATAAATTATAAAAAATCAATTTTTAAATATTTAATAAAAAACATTTAAAAAATACTAAATTATATGTTATTATATTTGAATTGAATCAATGATAAAAACAGACGTTGTATTTTAAGGTATAAAAATGACGGCACATTCTTTATCTAGTTCTGCGGCCTCTATAAGAAATTCTTCTGATGCTCACTCAGGGAGATCTCAGGTGGGCTTTTTAGGTGACCGTGAAATGCGTAGAAGGTGTAATGATTCTCCCAGGTTTGACATGAGACCTATGGCGTTAGCGTCTAGCCTTCCAAGAGCTGGGATCAAAATAGAAAGGCAGCAATACGCATCTATTGGGTTGCCTATTGTTTTTTCTGAAATTTCTGGGGGAAAGCAGGTTTCTATTTTTATTCCTGAAAAAAGGGCTGATGGGGAAGTATTAACCAAAAAAGGAGCTCCAACATTTTATTCTCCTAATTCTGGGATGAAGGGCCTTACTGAAGTTCTTTATGTTGATCTAACAAAAGAAAATCAGAGTCCGGAAAAAGTATTTGTAAAAGTAGATGGTTACGCGCGTAAAGCTATTAAAGATATTGGGGAAAATCACAATCCTGAAAAAAGGATGAACTATTCGTTTGCAAATAGTGTACGGTACCTTGCAAGTGATATTCCAGGGGCTGTGGGATCTATACAATCTGTTGCGAATTTTTCCTTTTGTAGCGATCCGGGGATTACAGGGTTTAGAACAGCTTCGGCAGGGGGGGTTCTTACAGGGGCTG
>JBIIKD010000140.1:0-3844 GCA_044233345.1 Chlamydiia bacterium | reverse complement strand
AACTGATAAAGCTTTAAGCACATCATCACAAAGGCAGTACACAAAAATAATTTTTAGGTCCATAGCATCTCCAAAACTAATCTGATCTAAAAATTGTATTTGTATTGAGTTATCATCTCCAGACTATCTGCGGCAGCGGTCTTTGAATAATTGGCTCTCGCCAAGGGGAAATACCCTTGGCTTCGCTTCAATTATTCAAATCCCATCTGCCTCGATGACGTCTGAAGATGAAATAGGTAGCCAATTGGGTTTTGAAACTAAAGAAAGATGGCAGGGAGGCATTCTATAAGATCACTTGCAGTCATTGAAGATATGGATTTAGCCTCTTTTGCCACATTGCCTGCAAGGCCATGGATCAGAGATCCTAAGACTGAAGCGGAATAGGGATCAAGTCCAGTTGCTAAAAGAGCTAAGATAATACCTGCTAGAGCATCGCCCATCCCAGCAGAGGCCATCCCTTGATTGCCGCAGGGGATAACAATTTTTCTTCCATCAGGAGAAATAGCAGTTGTTGGCGCTCCTTTAAATAAAATAACGACATTTTTTTCTTTTGCAAAGAGCTTCGCTTTCTCAATCAGCTCTAAATCGTCAATTGGTTCTTTGATCTTTAAAAGATGCTCTAGCTCCCCTCTATGTGGAGTAAGTACTGCTGGAGCTTTTATCTTTTCAAAAAAGAAAAGAGCATCCCCATCTATTACCACAGGGACCTCTATTTTCTCATATAGTTTCTCAAGAAGCTCTTTTATCTCTTTTTCTCGACCAAGCCCCGGGCCCAGAAGAACAGCTTTTGTTCTTGGAAGTTCTTCGAAGATTGCTTTTAATGAAACTTTCTGACGAATTACCTCTGGGGGCAAAAGAGGCATTTCTCCTTCAGAATAAAGCCTTAAAATTCCAACACCTGAACGAAGAGCTGCTTTTGAGGCAAGTATAGCAGCACCTGGCATATTCAAAGACCCAGCAACAATGATTCCCTGCCCCGCTGTATATTTATTTGCAGTTCTCTTTGTTTTAGGAAGGTTGCGAGGGAGTATTTTAGGATTTACCAAATAAGCAAAGGGATCTGCCTTTTCAATATATTCTTGAGAAATTCCAAAATCGACCTTTACTAAATTGCCCGCATGCTCAAATCCATCATTGTAGAAATGCCCTACTTTCAAAAGGCCAAGATATATCGTATCATCTGCAAAAATCGCAGATCCTTCCACCTTTCCGGTATTACCAGAAACTCCAGATGGTATATCTATAGAAATGACTCTATTTTCTAATCCATTTACAAAATCTATTGCTTCTTTCATCAGTCCAGCAATAGTTCCGGTAAATCCAGTTCCCAAAAGACCATCTAAAATAATACTACGGGAAGAAATTATAAGTTCTTTTATCGATTTAGGGAAATAGACACTACCCCCTGCATCTTGAAACCTCTTCATATGACTCTTACAAAGAAAGCTACACTCTTTTTCTTCAGAAAATTGATATGCAATCGTGGGAATCTTCCTTTTAAGAAGGATCTCCCCAACGCTATAGGCATCTCCCCCATTGTTTCCTTTACCAGCAATAATAACAATATGGAAATTTTCCTCTTCTTTATCTCCCATATATTCAAAAATTTTTTGAGCAATTCCCTGAGCAGCCATTTCCATGTACTGATTCCCAGTTGCATCTCCCATGGCAATGGCTTCCCTTTCCATTTCCTTCATACAAGATGCAGTAACAATTTTTTCTCCCTCAAGAGAAACGGCCTTTCGCTTATCTTTTTCCATAATTACTGACAGTACTGGAAAAATTGCAATTTTACAAGATCGACCTTATTTTGCATTTTTTATTCTTCTTTTGAATCGTTAGCTAGAAGATCTGTCAGCGCTTTTTTAGGGTCTTTTCCTTGATAGATGATCGAGTACATGGCGCTTGTAATCGGAAGGTCCAGGTCGTACTTTTGAGCTAAATTCCATGCAGAAAGGACTGTATATTCTCCCTCCACTGTGCCAATTTGTTTTTTCGCTTCCATTGAAGAAACTCCCTTTCCAAGAAGGACTCCAAAGCTAAAGTTGCGACTTAAGTTCGAAACACCAGTTGCAATTAAGTCTCCGATCCCTGAAAGTCCAAAGCAAGTGCTCTCATTTCCCCCTTTTACTTTAGTCATTTGTCGTATTTCACTAAGCCCTCTTGTGATAATGAACGCTTTTGTATTATACCCATACCCCATTCCTTCTGCGAGACCCGATGCAATGGCGATCACATTTTTCATTGCTCCACCCAAAGCCACTCCATAGATGTCTCGACTTGCATAAACTTGGAAATGGGGCGCTTGAAAAAGGTTTTGAATAACATGCACTACTTCTTGATTAGGACTTGCTGCAACAGCTGCTGTAATGTGTTGCTGCATTACTTCTTTAGCAAGTGTTGGGCCGCTCATATAACCGAGCAAATTTTCTTTTTTTAAAAGTTCATGAGCAACTTCCACTAAAAGTTTTCCCGTTTCTTGCTCGATCCCTTTTGATGTAATAATAAAGGGCTTTGTAATCCCCCCCAAAGCGGCAATTTCTGTCAATACAGGCCTAAACCCTTTAGCAGTTACACACTCAACAATGACATCTGCATCTAAAAGGTCTTTTAGTTTTCTTGTATATTGAATTGAGGCATCTATAAAAATATCAGGAAATCTTGGATGCCCTTTTCCCTTTTCTAAACTTCTAAGCACATCTTCTTCAATAGACCAAAGAAGAACTTCATGACCATTCCTAGCGATTAAATCTGCTAGAGTAATTCCCCATGCACCACTTCCACAAAATCCAACTTTCATTATTACTCTCTTTTTTAGTGAATCATTTGAAGATCTTCTCGCGTTTTAATCGGAGCAAAACATTTCTCCCTTTCCCCTAAAACTACCGCATATTTTTCTGCGATAGAAAAGGCATCAAAAGCGAATTTTTCATAATGACGCGCTCGTTCTCTTTTTACTTCATGCCAAAGAAGTTCCTCTTTAGCTGCTTTATAGAAAAACTCTCTAGTTCCCATAAACATTCCAGCATATCCAAGGGACCATTTTTCTTTTTCGTTTTCTGGTAATTCAAAATATTCTGCAACGATTAATTTCCCCTCGTGATCTGCCAAACTCCCCAAATTTTCATCAGGACTTTTTTTCTCAATAGCCTTTACCACCAATTCTTCACAAAGAGCGCTCATCTCTTTATCCAAAGGGTCGGCAAGGGGATTGTCAATAGGAATCACCGAAATTAAATCAACATCACTCCAACGATCTAAAAGACCACTTTTATAAAAAGCCTCAAAAACAGCCCCATTTCCCTCCGGAGATTCCCCATATTCTTTTTCTTCATTAGGGAAACATCGACTTTGAAAAACATCTACATGGACCATCCCTTTTTCTCTTAAAAAAGCAATCGTTTCTTTATGTGTTGCGGGCGATGTCATGATCGCAACTCTCATTTGCGCTTTTTCTATCAAAATCTCATAAAGAGATTTATCGCCAATTTTTATACACCCTTTAGGACCTTTACATCCAAATCGACGTCCCATTCCCGCAGCTAAAATGATCGTTCCTATTTTTTTCGAGGGGGCGGTTTCTTTTAACGGAGGAAGAGTGATACAACTTAAGGTTTCAAAAGTTGGAAGTGGGGCGATTTTTTCACGTATAGGAATCAATAATTGCCTTTTTAGAGCCTGCATTACCTCTTCTGTCTCGATTCTTGTCATGCAGCGCGAATCTATAGGGCACACTCTATTCTTACAAGGAGAGCAAAGAACCCTTTTATGAATAATTTCTCCAAACCCATAGGGCCCAGTAACTAGATCATCGGTTGGACCAAAAAGAGCAACGAGAGGAACC
>JBIIKD010000032.1:0-11974 GCA_044233345.1 Chlamydiia bacterium | reverse complement strand
CCTTTAACTGGAAACCGCCTATACAACTATTGGGGCTATAGTACCCTTAATTTCTTTTGCCCGATGAACCGCTATGTATTTTTTAAAAATCGACTGGGGGCTATCCGAGAATTTAAAACAATGGTTCGGGAGCTGCATCGAGCAGGTATTGAAGTGATATTAGATGTTGTCTATAACCACACTTCTTTAGAGCCTTCTTTCGATCTTATCGATCAAGAAGCGTACTACATTTTAACTAGCGATAAAAAACACACAAATTTTAGCGGATGTGGAAATACAGTAAATGCTAATTCCTTTGCTGGAAAAAATTTAATCCTTTCTTCTCTTCGATACTTTCATGAAGAATTTCATATAGATGGCTTTCGATTAGACTTAGGTGGGTGCCTTGTTCGAGGGAAAGATGGAACTCCAATACATCACCCCCCACTCTATATAGCTATTGAAAAAGATCCTATTCTTCAAGCTGTTAAATTTTTTGCAGAACCTTGGGATTGCGGAGGGATTAATTTAAGTGGTGATTTTCCTCTTAAAGGAATCTCTGAATGGAATGGTGAATTTCGGACTCACTGTCGCCGCTTCCTTCGTGGAGACATTAAAGAAACAAAGGTATTTCAAAAAATACTTCTTGGCCTTCCCTCTGTTTTTGATGATAGTAGACTTCCTGTAAATTATGTAACCTGTCACGATGGATTTTCCATAATGGATTTAGTCTCCTATTCAAATAAGCATAACATAAACAATGGAGAGAATAATAGAGATGGAGAATCAGAGTCTTATTCTTCTAACTGTGGATTAGAAGGAGCAACAAATGATCCAGATGTTTTACTTTCTCGACATAAATTGATCTATAAATTTTTTCTAGCTCTTCTTTTTTCAAGAGGCATTCCAATGATCAAAATGGGTGATGAATATGGTCACACACATCTTGGAAATAATAATCCCTATTGTCAAGATTCTCCACTGAATTGGTTTAATTGGGAACTTTTAAAGAAAAATCAAGAGATCTTTTCTTTTTTACAAAAAACCATTCGAGTGAGAAAAAACGCCCCCCACCTTCTAGATGATCTAAGTCATGCCAAGCATCTTACTAAAGTTTCTGCAGAAGAGGGAAGAGTGGGATTTTTTATAGGTGCTTTCTACTTTTTTGGTTTGAATAACACAAACAAACCATGGGAGCTTTCTTCTATATTAAAAGATCAGTGGGAGGTGGTTGTTGCTTCAGATCCTAAACAATATCACCTTCCTTTAAAAATCCTCCCTCACGAGGGTTTTTTAGTAAAGATGCTGTTCCCTGAAGAAAAAAAAACCTATTAAGCCAACTTGGTTGTATCCTATTTTTTAATTTGTTATAGTGAAAAAATCTAAAGAACCAACGGAAATTTCCCATGCGGATTTTGAGTGCTATTTTAGCGGTTGTCTGTTTGCTTACGGGGTGCTCAAGTCGCAGTCAATATGGCCAGCAATTTCAGTATGAAGATGATGGAAGAGCAAAGCCAAAAGTCGCCCTTATTCCTGTTTTCGATCACAGCAAATCAACAAGTGATTGGAGCCTTTCAGAAGAATTTTCTGAAACGATTCAAGAGCGATTCTTTCAGTCAGGAAAATTTTTTCTTACCTCTGATTTGCAAGTTTTAGGAAAAACGCAAGGAAGCTCTTCTGAAATAAGTCCTTTTTCTGGTGATATTAGTTGGCTAAGTGAAATTAATTCTCCCTCTGAATTTGTAGTTTTTGTAGAACTTTTAGAACATACTCTTCTTGCTAAACCACCAACTGGATTAAAAATAACCACTCCGTATGTTTTGACTATATCCTTTAGAGTTCGAGTGGTAGATTTAAGAGAAGAAAAACCCAAGGTGATTTTACAAGAGCTTCAACAAGAAACCTTTAATCTTTCTTGGCATAGTGTTTCTATAAATTATAAAAAAGATGGGCTTGGTAAAACGGCGTTTCACTTTTCACCACTTGGTCTAGCACATAATCAAATGGCAAAAAAAATCACTACACAAATTCAAGATTACATCTTGATCGCCAAATCTCACAGATGAATGAATCCATAGGTCAGTTATTAATAGAAAATTTAGCTTTAGCTCTTTGTTTTCTTGCTCTTTGGCTTATTTCTTCTTGGATTGCTTTTTTTAAGGGGTACTATAACCTTCCGTTCAAAAATTTTCAGCCCCCCTCCATTTCTCTTATACAGGTCTGTTTTATATTTTTTATATTTTTTGGAATTTATCTTTTCTTAGCACCTCTTTTTCTTTTTCCTCTTTTACAATCAGAAGCACTTGGAATTGACAGCATATCATCTATAGCGCTTTTGCAATTTTGCGCTTTTTTTTGTACAGCTCTTCTTCTTTTCTTATATAACTTACTACAAGAGAGAAAAATGATGCTCTCCATTTGGAAGGATTATCGCTTTCCAGGAAAACTCTCCTTACAAAAAGACCTTTCTTTTTCCCTTCTTTCTTGGATCATTTCTCTTCCTGCAGTACTTGCGGCCTCTCATTTTTTCTCAATTATTTCTATCGGTCTTTTTGGTATTTCTGAAAAAGAACAGGTAGCTGTTCTTTATATGAAACGCTCTTTAGAATCTCCTTTAGCAGCAGTCTTTGCTTTTTTCTCCGTACTCATAGCAGCTCCTCTTTTGGAAGAATATCTTTTTCGAGGAATTTTACAATCTTATCTTCGAAAAAAATTTTCTCCATTTAAGGCAATTTGCCTCTCTTCTTTTTTCTTTGCTTTTTTTCATTTTGCTCCCTCTCAAGGAGTCGCGAATATTCCTCTTATCGGATCGCTCTTTATTTTTTCGTGTTATTTAGGATTCGTTTATGAAAAAACTCGTTCATTATGGAGTTCGATAGGATTACACGTGACATTCAATTTGATTAGTGTTATTAGAATTATCTTTACATAAGAATTTTTTGAGTGTTGTGTGTCAAAAGAATTCATTATAAAAAGTTTTGCTATTTCTGATGTTGGATTAGTACGAAAGAACAATGAAGATTCTTTTCGCGAACTTCCTAAAGAACAATTTTATGTTCTTGCAGATGGAATGGGGGGACACCAGGCAGGAGAAGTAGCCTCATCTAGAGCGGTTGAGTACATGTGCTCTGCTATGCAAACTCTTTTAATCAATAAAAACCATTCTTTTCCCTTAGAAGACCTACAAAACCACGTTCAATCTGTAATTGCAAACACCAACCTTTGGGTGCACCACCTTGGGGTAACTGACCCTAGCCTTGCTGGAATGGGAACAACCCTTTGCTCCCTTCTCTTCCATCAAAACTTTGTTATATACTCTCATGTGGGAGACAGTCGAATTTATCGAATTCGTCAAAAAAAAATCAATCAACTAACTTCAGATCATGTAGTCAACTACCAATTTGACCTAAAACGCTCTAGCGATCAATTTAAAGTTCCCTTATACTCTCACCGAAAAGTGCTCGCTCAAGCAATTGGAACCTCCCTTGTAATTAGACCTGAAATAGGTTGTATCAAGGGAGAGAGTGGGGATCTTTATCTTATGTGTTCTGACGGACTTTCAGACCTTGTATCTAACGAGGAAATTGAAGCGATTGTTGCCTGCAACACCTCTAATTTAAAAGATGCTGCCGATAGCCTTGTAAATCGAGCAAAAGCACGTGGCGGCATTGACAATATTACCGTTGTTCTTGTTAGCCTAGAACCTTGAGCTAATAATTGATTTATCTAGATAATAACGCGACAACACCCGTTGCACCTCAAGTCGTAGCTGCGATGATGGAAGATCTTGATGGTATACCAAGAAATCCCTCAAGCGTAACGAAATGGGGCCGAGAAGGTCGAGATAAAATCTCTCAAGCTCGGCGTCAAATTGCTTCTTATTTCAGTGTTCACCCCGACGAGGTGTTTTTTACATCTGGAGGAACAGAAAGCAATCACTTTCTTATTCACGGCTTTCATAGTGCAAAACCAGGAAAAATTCTTTCTACAGAAATCGAGCACGCAAGCGCCTTAGAAGCCATTAAATTCCTTAAAGCTGCCCTTTATCTTCCTGTTGATGGATTCGGAGCTGTTACTCCATCACAAGTAGCAGATCACATTACTGGAAATATAAGCGCTATATTTCTGTCCGCAGTAAATAGCGAAACAGGGGTGATGATCGATCTCGAAGAGATTGCATTAATTGCACAAAAAGCGAATATTCCGCTACTTGTTGATGGCGTTGCTCTTCTTGGAAAAGGCCCAATCTCCCCCCTTCCACAAGGTATTTCTGGGATCTCTTTTTCAGGACACAAGATTCATGGACCAAAAGGAATTGGTCTCGTCATTAAAAGAAAACAGTATAAAATTTCACCCACTTTTCGAGGAGGGCATCAAGAGCGCGACATGCGCGCTGGAACAGAAAATCTCCCCGCGATCCTTGGCCTTGCTAAAGCAATCACCCTTCTAGAAAATGACTTTTTTAGTTCCATCGCTTTTATAAGAGATCTTTTTGAAGAGGATGTGAAACGACTTATCCCTAAAGTGGAAATCAATGGAACTGGACCTAGAATTTCGAACATCTCAAATCTTCACTTTCCAGAGCAAGATGCAGAACTCGTCCTTATCAAACTTGAAGAACTTGGCCTAATTTGCTCTCTTGGCTCTGCTTGCTCATCGGGCACACTAAAACCCTCTCACGTCCTTCTTGGCATGGGCTACCCCATGAAGCGGGCAATGGCGTCACTGCGATTCTCTTTCAGTCGCCTCAACACTCAAGAAGAAGCAAAAAAAGCTGCTAAACTTCTTGCCTCTATCCTAACTTAAAACCCAATTGGCTACCTATTCACTCTACATATATGAAAACAAGATGAAGTGGTATTTTCTATTTTACAGAAATTTTTTGAACAGTAAAAATCATTAAAAAAAATTAATGTAAAATAGAAACAATCCGAATAGTTTTATCCGCAAGTAGTGGACCGTCTTCTAGTATAAAACGGTAGCGGCCAACAAGGACTGATTCTCCTTTTTGTGGAGAGTGGCCTAGGTAATGATCCATAAGATCTTCAAGAGTGTCTTTTTCAGAGCTTGGAAGATCTAAGTGAAGTTCTTCATTTAACCGTTGGACTTCTTCGTTTGCTGAAAAAGAGCGATCAATTATAACTTTGGGCTTGAGATCTTTCATGGAATGGACATGTGTTGTATTGTCAAAAATTTCTTCAATAAGCTGATCGAGCGTAAGAACACCTGTGGCTTGTCCATTATCATCAAGGACGATGGCTAAATGTTGGTTATTCCAACGAAATTGCTTAAGAATCTGAAATACAGAGTTTTTTTCTGTAATAAACCAAGGTGAACGAGCAATTTCTCTAACAAGGGAGTCATCTTCTAGCCTAAGAAGGTCTCTTGCATAAAGAATTCCAAAGATATTTTCTGGATTTTTATAATAAAGTGGAAGAAAAGGGACATAGGCATGACTTAAGATGTTTTTTACTTCTTTAGCGGTTGATGTATAGGGCGCTAGAGTTACTTGAGATAAGGGTTTCATTAACTCTTTTGGGGACTTATGTTTAATTTCAAAGATATTTTGAACAAGGGTATCTAGTCCTTCCATCTGCTTTCCCTCCCCCTCTTCGATGGCTCTTTGGAGTTCTTCTCTTGTTAAATAATGTCCATGTGTTGAGGAGGTTCTAAAAATCCAATCAATAAAGCGACAAACGGCATTTAAAATCCAAATAAAGGGGACGAGTATTTTAGAAAGAAGATAAATAGGGGTGATTCCAAGCATTGTTGTTTGCTCTGCGTGAGACCTTGCTGCAAACATGGGAACTAACTCTGCAAAAATCACTACGAGGAAAATTTGGGAAAAAAGAGCAATATTTGCACTTAATCCTAAACTCACATATAAAAGTCGGGAAAGTTCAGAGCCTAGCTGAAGAAAAAAATTTACCCCGATTAATGTGGTTCCAAAAAGATAGGCCGGACGAGCAATTAAATTTCCAAGCCAAATCGCTTTTCGATTTCCTTGGCTGATATAGCACTGTAATCGAATTCGATTAAATGAGACAAAAGCCATTTCCATCATCGTAAAATACCCTTGGAATAGGATACATAGTATTGTAAGTATTAAATAGAGGGGCCATCTAGCTTCGATCACGTTTCCCCCCTTTTATTTTACGAATGTAGACTCGACTTACTCTTGTCGGAGTTGAGGAAAGGATGTGAAACAATAAATGCTCTGTTGTGTATTTAGCTCCATTTTTTGGAATTTCTCCCATCATTTCAGTAAGCCACCCTCCAATAGTAACCATATTACTTATGCTTTCTAAATGAATGTCAAAAAGCTCTTCTAAATCATGAATTTCCATTTTTCCACTGGCGATAATCACGTCATTACTTTGTCTGGTATAGAGGCTTTTTTCACTTCTTTTATCTTCAATTTGCCCAATGATCATTTCAAAAATATCCTCTTTTGTGACAATTCCTGAAATAAGCCCATATTCATCGACAACAAGAGCGATTGTTTCCTGTAATTCTTGAAAAGTAGCCAAAAGATTTCGAACAGTAACAATTTCTGGAACAAAGATCGGACTTTTTATAAATCGTTTAAGATCACTTCCTTTAACAATTTTTTTTCGATGTAAAAAATAACGGTCCGCTGTCATGATTCCGATTACTGTATCTATTTCTTTATCAATGACCGGAACTTGACTGCACTCTTTATCGACAAAAATTTGGACAAGATTTGATGGAGGATCTTCAATATTGTGCGATATAATTTCTTGTCTTGGCTGCATTAATTCTTTTACGATCATTTCATCTACTTTTAATGATCCCCGAATCAATTTTGCCTCATCTGGACTAATAGTCCCCCTTTCTTTTGATGTTTTTAAAGCATATCTTAATTCATCAAGAGAAATCTCTTTTTCCCTTTTTAGAAAGAAAAAGCAAACTCTAGAAATTGCTGTTGCTACAAATGTTAAAACAATTCGAAGAGGAGTGATTGCATACTGAATTGCATAAATAGTTGGGGCTACAATTGGGGCTATTTTCAAATTATGGGAAATCGCCACTGATTTTGGTATTGCCTCCCCTAAAAATAAAGTCAATATTAATGGAACGCCCACTGTCAAAAACCAACTAGAAAATGTCCCAAAAATCCTAGATGTCATATTTTGAATCAAAATATTTACGGCTACGTTGAACATTAACATAGTAACCAACAGTTCTCTTGGATTCTCAAGTAATTTAGCAACTGTCTTTTTCCCTCTCGAGTCTTCTTTTTTTAAAGAGCGCGCGCGGGCATGACTTAGGGAAAAAAGTGCTGTTTCAGAACCAGAAAAAAACGCTGAACATAAAAGTAATAATACAAGAATAAAAACTAAAAAAGTTGTGATCATAAAAGACTATTAGGGTGTTTACAAATTACTTTAAGAGCGAAATTTTTAGGATTTCTTCGCCAATTTTTAAAAACTGCTCGCACTTTTGGATCATGTTCGCAATTCGACTCATTGAATCTACAATTAGACATAATAAAAATCGGAGGAAAAAGAAAAAATATCTTTCTCAAATGAATTTGCAAACACACTATAAGGCTACTATTCATGGAAATAAACCTTTGTTTGCCCTTCGGGAACTAACCCAAGCCCTTTCATGAGCATCAATTGAATCCATAAAGGATCACTTTGACTATTGATTTGTTTTTGTAGCTCTTCTTGCTCTTCCAATGCAAATTGCCTTTTTTCTAATAAATTAAGGTATCGATCGTTTAATGAAGCATACACGAGATTTTTCTTTTTTGCGGCGTGGGCGTAAGAGCCAAGACATAAGAATATAAAGAAGAAGACGATTCCCCAAGAATAGATAAACGTTATACACTTAGACATGAAGTCACCTCTGTAAAAAGGCGCGAATTCCTCCGCCATACATCCTCATCTGTCGTATAACAAAAACTCTAGTTTTCTACCATTCGAGACTTTCGGCATTATACTTATTCGCACAAAATGCACCAATTGTTTTTGAAAATCCTTAAAAAATAGATTTTAATTATACGCAAAAAACAATCCATTTGTTAACTTATTCTTAACAAAAAAACTGAGGTTTTTTTTATGGATCGGATAAATTATAATTCCCATCTCAGTTTAGTAAATCCTCCTGATTTAGAAAATCAGTCAACTTCAGCAGATTTTTCTAACACTGAAGCAGCAGAAAATAGTCGAAATTATTTTCAAACTCTCAGAACAAGAGCTTTGGATATCTTTAGACGTTTATTTGTAACTCAACCTATAACGATCAACAATCCTTCATTACAATCTCAACAGGAAAGATCTTCAAGAATCACGATTGAAGAAAATTTATCTCAACCAGATGATCATCTACAAACACACCTAAGAACGGATATAAATCTCGATCATGCGGCACGATTTTTTTCAAATTTACCACGCTTTTCAGAGATACTATCAGAACGCAGAAGGCGGTTAGGATCTTTTGAATTACCTTCTTCTATAGACTCAACAGAAATTCTTCCTACTGACTTCATCTTTTCTTTTAAGGAAGGGGTTCAACGTTCGTTAAATGCACAGTTTTTTTTTAGTGAACTACTGAAAAAGAAAAGGCTGAATGGAACTTGCATTGCGTCAGAATTTTATATAACAGCAAACACAGATTCTGATCGAAGGAACATAGAACTCAATTCAGAAATTTTTAGTTGGGTTCAAGTCGACGATATAAAAATGCTTATAATAGATGCTTCTAAAAAACCAGATGAACTACATTTTTTTGGATTAGAAGTTTTATTCAATGCTGGTCCAATCACTCTAAATGGCTCTATTGTCGAACCAAATTCAGTAATGAAATGGTCTTATAATTCCTCTGAACAGTCTATTCTTACCCAGCAAACAAATCCTGAATTATTTGAACTTGTGAATGCTGTTTTAGCAAATGGCGGATATAATGGATTGAAAGATGTTCTTACCGAAGAACTTTTTGAAACAATAAAAAATGGATTTCTTTCTCCAAGAAATGCGGATGAAGAGCGTTTACTCTCAGAGTGTTTTGAAAAAAACTGGCAAAAAATAGAGCAACCCTGTCTTTTAAATTATCCAAAGGGAGTACATGGTGAAGCAATCTATTGGATGCTTGGTTCAACTATAGCTCTTGGCCGTTTTGCAAAGTTCGAGTCTACTAATCCAGAAATCTCTGGAAAAATACAATACTTTGCTGCTTTGGGTTATTTTAGATCGCAATTTAATGCCCTATTAAAATTTAGAGGAGATAACCCAGAAAAAACAATCATCTATCATGCTCCAGCATTAGGAATGACTTATTTTGGAAATAATCCATCCTATGTAGGAGTTGCCTTTAGTGATGCAGCAAAATCTTTTCAGCAAGATCTTGAAGCGCTCAATAGATCTAGACTTTCATCTAATCTTCTTCCTATTAAGGTCCGGGTGCAATTTGAAATTACTAATGAGGATGGGCTTGAATGTGCAAAAATAGCAGAACTACAGCCTAAAGAACTATTGCCGATAGAAAATTTCTTAAGCATAGCGAGATTAGAAGAAGATGTTTTTCAACTAAAAGAATTAGAAACGGAATTTACCCCTGCTTGCTTTTCCCTATTGATTAATTTTTTTAAAGGGTGTCTTGGAAAAGACTATTGTATTCAATCAAACGATTTTCAAATGCCCCCAAAAGTGCTTTATTTAGGTGAATGGAAAAATGATCCTAATGCTCTTCTTTTATGGATGCAGCTAAAAACAAAGAAAAACCACCTAGCTTCTGGTTTTGCTATTAAATCATATGAATATTTTATGCATTTTAAAAGATCCTTTCTATCAAAAAAGGGCGATTCTGAAGAAATATTAAGCCTCCAAGTAAATGAAAAGGGTGATGTTCTTTCTATAAGACTAAATAATAAACCTGTTCCCTTTGATTTCTTTATCCAGAAAGATTCTAATTGGACTGAACAATTTTTACTTGCAAGAAACTACTTTTTAGAAAACTACGCCTTCCATCGAAAGGTTGATTATATTGAAATACACTCTTTAGTGATTTCTCTTCTTCCTGAACTAGTATTAAAACAATTAAATAACATTAACCCTAAAATAGCATTACCTTACGTTTCATTCTTGAAAGATGATTTAACTTCTCAGCCAAGTAATGATGCTGGAGGTGTGCGTACTCAATTTCTTACTAGTTTATTTCTCAATTTATTAGATGGATCAACTTCTCGAACGTTAGAGATTGAAGAGCACTCTAAAACTTTACGAGTTTCAAATCCCCCTTCGCTGGAAGAAATAGATCTGTTATTTTGTTTTTCAAACATATTAAGCCTCTGTTTTTATCGTGATGAATGCATTATAGGAAGATTATTCCCTGATTCTTACTTTGATTTAATAAAAGAATGTATTGGGATAAAAAAAAATCTCGCCGAAGAAATACTATTAACTCTCGCTAAAATAATAGCTCCTATAGAACAGCATCCTCTTTGGGATATTTTTTCTGAAGAGATTATAAACCTCCCCCTTCCAGAAGGCGTCCATAGAGCGATTGAAAACCTAAAATTATTTGATCTGTTAGATCCAATTCCTGATCTTATAGCGATAAAAAAGCAAGTCCGAGATTTTTTAATAAATACTTATCAAGGCTGTGTTATCTCTGCTCAAATTATTGCATATAAATTACCTAAATCTATGAAAACAGATTTTAAAAGCCTATCCACTCTAGAATTAAGTCAAAAAATTCAGGGACTTCCTTTTAATCGTGAAGAAATTGCGAATCGAATTTGCTATTTTGGAACTGATCCAGTGTTAACGGAGAAAACAACCTGGCTAAAAGAGTTTATTTTAGAAAAACCAAAAGAGTGGGTCTTAAGATTCCTATTTACTATTACAAGTCAAGAAACAATCACGTCCTTTACAAGAATCTTTATTAATTCAACTACTGGTATTACCTGCTGCGCTCACACATGTTCTAAAAATTTAGACATCCCCAATACCCACACTGATCATGGAACAGCTTTCGGACTAACCGTTGACAACAAAACAAAGTTCTTCAATAACCTACTATTAACAATGTCTCAATGTGAATTTGATATGATCTAAAGAATTAAAATTGCAGATCCACTAAATTTAGATCGCTTTAAATCCCGGTGAGCAATGAGCGCTTCTTCAAGGGAATATTCAGTCACTTCTGTCTCTATTCCTATCTCTTCAGCGATCTTTAAAAACTCCTCTGCATCTTTTCTTGTAGCGTTTGCTACTGTTTTTAAAGTTTTTTCATAGTAAATCGTTGCATAGTCCATCTTCGGAATTGGTGTAGTATGGATTGCATTTACAATAAGGGTTCCCCCTCTTTTTAAATAGTTAAGTGCAACAGGAATAAGATCACCAGAAGGTGCAAAAATGATTGCACTATCAAGGGGGATTTCAGGTTTTTTTTCTATTGGACCTGCATAAGAGGCCCCAAGATGAAGCGCTTTTTTTTGATGCTCAGGACTTCTTGTAAAAACAAATACATTACAGCCTTTCTGAATCGCTATCTGCAATGTAAGATAAGCAGATCCTCCAAACCCAAAAAGCCCAATTATCTCTTTGCTGATCGGGCTTGCTAATTTAAATGCTCTATAGCCAACAACACCTGCACATAAAAGAGGAGCAATTTTTTTATCACTAAGGGTGGGTGGAAGATGAAATGCATATTGAGGATCGCAAACTACATATTCTGCATATCCACCATCTACATGGTAGCCTGTAAATTTTGCCTCTTTACATAAATTTTCAAGTCCTGATTTACAAAAAGCGCATTCCTTACAAGTTGAATAAAGCCAAGGAATTCCTATTCGATCTCCAAGAGAAAATCCTTGAGCTTCTTTTCCTATGAACTCTACTCTACCTGTGATTTGATGCCCGGGTATGAGTAGCTGCTTTTTAAGAGGCAAATCCCCTTCTATAATTTGCGTGTCCGTCCGACAAAGAGCGCATGTAGTAACTTTAACCAAAATCTCTGTTGAGAG
>JBIIKD010000175.1:0-3023 GCA_044233345.1 Chlamydiia bacterium | reverse complement strand
TGTTGAGAGCGGACTTGGAACCGGGCATTCCCTAAGCTTTAGGGGCAATTCATCAACACTTTTTTGCTCTACCAACACCTGAGCTTTCATTTATCCGACAGTGAACGAAGCTCAAATCCAAGTTCTTGAAGAACTCCATTTAAATGCTTTACAGACCGTTCTAGGGCCTCTTTTTTCTTTAAAACATCCTTAACTAAATCTCCAACCTCTTGATTAGAGTCTGCCTCTTGACGACTTTCTCTTACTGGAGACTCAAATCGAATGGGAGCAACAATTTTACGAGAATTTTCTCTTGATCGCTTAAGCTCTCTTGCGGGACGAGGAAAATCTTCATCAAAATCTTCTTCATCCTCATCTTGATTCTCGTAATCATGTTCGCTAAGATCTTCTCTAATTTTCATTTTAGGCAGAGGCGGGCGACTAACGGAAATTTTTTCCCTTTTAGGCTCTTCCATTTGATTATTTACGACGACTTTATTCATCATCATGATTGCTTCATAAAGGGGCGCATCTCCTGCATCTACCTTTTCTATAATTTCATATGCTTGATCCAAAAAGATTTCCAACTTCACTTTACTCTCTTGATCAATCGATGAATTTTCTCCAAGAGAACTAAAATATTGTGAAAGGACTGCAGACAATTCTTTTCTTGCTGTATCTTTTGCAATTTTTTTATTAGAAAGCTTGTGAAGGAGATCTATTGACTTATTCAATACTTGACGCGTTGACTCTGCCATACTCATTTTTTTCCTCATTTTCATAAACTGATCCATAAATAACTCCATCTTTATAAGTTAATGGTACTATAGAAGCTCATCTTTTTCCCTTCAACTTAATAGAAATTCTGATCACTCTTAACACAAGGCTGACAAGAAGAACAAGAAAAATACACATCGTATTTTTGAGCTACATCTTGCTTTTCCCATCTTTTCTCTAATACTTCACATATGCTTATTTTTTTTCTTTCTGCAAGAGTAAAAAACTCTCTTTGAAAATTTTTTGTTGCTTCATCTACCGTTATTGCTTGGGCTGAAAGTTTTGCCATTAACCAATTCAGGTTTTTAATGAATTCTTCATATCTAACAATTTCCTCTTGTCCTTCCTTTGTCATAAGAAGAACGGAAATTGGAGCCTCGACTGCAGGATTCAATCCTTTTTGGTTGCAGAAACGGTGAATCCAATTCTGCCCCTCATAAGAAGTAGTCTCTCCTACATAGAGATCTTGAAAAATAGCTTCAATAAAAGAAAACATCATATTTTCGGGACACTATCAGAAACGGTTTTTATTGGGAAAAAAATTTTTACTTTAAGGTGAAAAAGACTTTTATAGTGCTTTAAATTTGGAGTTTTTCAAAGCCGATCGTTAAAATTTAAAACAGAAGCAGGGTATCATCCAGCAAATCTCTCATTAAAAATATGAGATTGTTCTGCTAAATCAATTTCCATTTCCTTGAGCACTGTAATATCTCCACATGAAGCATGCTTAAGGAAAAAACCGATAATTATCGCATTTGCTGAATATTTCCTCCATGAAATAATAGAGAATTAATTCCCACAGTCATAATTTCAGTCATGCTCATTTTAGACTGAATATCATCCTTAATCGATAAAGCTTTAAGTACATCATCACAAAGGCAATAAAAAAAAATAATTTTTAGATCCATGGATTCTACAAAACTAATCAAATCTAAAAATTATAGTTGTATTAGATAATCATCTTCAGACTATCTACGGCAGCGGTCTTTGAATAATTGGCTCTCGCCAAGGGGAAATACCCTTGCCTTCGCTTCAATCACTCAAAAGCCATCTGCCTCGATGACCTCTCGAGATGAAATAGGTAGCCAATTGGGTTTAAAGTCTTGGGACAGTAATGCCTACTTGCTTCATGTATTTCCCACTTCTATCTGCATAGGAAACAAGACACTGCTGTTCTCCTTTAAGAAAAATGACTTGAGCTAGGCCTTCATTTGCATAAATTTTAGCAGGCAGTGGGGTTGTGTTGGATATTTCTAATGTAACAAAACCCTCCCATTCAGGCTCAAATGGAGTAACATTAACGATAATACCACATCTCGCATAGGTCGATTTTCCAATACATAGGGTTAGGACATCTCTTGGAATTCTAAAATATTCAACGCTGACAGCAAGAGCAAATGAATTGGGAGGAACAATGCAATAATCTGCTTCAATATCAACAAATTCATTTTCATGAAATCCCTTAGGATCGACAAGCGCGTTATGAACGTTGGTAAAAACTTTAAATTGATTAGAAACACGTAAATCGTATCCATAGCTTGAAAGTCCATAGCTGATGATCTTTTTTCCACTTTCTTCTCGTACTAAATGATCTACAAAGGGTTCAATCATCCCTTCGTTCTCTGCCATTTCTCGAATCCACTCATCAGCTTGCAAAGACATAGCTTTCCTCTATTTTTTTCCCTATAGATATAGCTTTTGAAATGTTTTAATGCTATAACAAACCATATGGATCATAAAAAATTCAAAGAGTTTCATCAGAAGTTTGACCTTAAGCTTAGGCCTGGGAATTTTACTGAATTTGTGGGTCATAAAAATATTATAGAAAGGCTTCAAGTAGTCGTACAGGCAGCAAAAGGAAGGGGTGAGGCTTTAGGGCATGTCCTATTTCATGGCCCCTCTGGTCTTGGGAAAACCACCCTTGCAAATATTTTAGCAGCAGAAATGGGCTCTTCTCTTGTTACCTCCACTGGACCTTGTATTGAAAAAGCTGGTGATTTAGCAGGTATTCTTACCAATTTACAAGAGCGCGATTTTTTCTTTATCGATGAAATCCACCGTATCGCGCGAAGTGTAGAAGAATATTTGTATCCTGCTATGGAAGACTTCTCTCTGGATCTTATGATCGATTCAGGGCCAAGTGCAAGAAGTGTTCAAGTCTCTCTTAACCGATTTACCTTAATTGGGGCTACTACAAAAATTGGGAATTTAAGTGCCCCCCTACGCTCTCGATTTGGTCTTGGCATACGCCTTGAATTTTATACCGT
>JBIIKD010000137.1:0-3917 GCA_044233345.1 Chlamydiia bacterium | reverse complement strand
TGTTGGTTCCTCCCGATCCAAATGACCATAGAAGTTGTGTTGTAGAACTTCGTGCAGGTACAGGTGGAGACGAGGCGGGGATTTTTGTAGGAGATTGCGTCCGTATGTACCGCTATTATGCGGAAAATAAGGGCTGGACTATTGAAAATCTTTCCGCAACTCCAAGTGATATGGGGGGCTTCAAAGAATATCAGTTTGTTTTTTCTGGTCCAAATGTCTATAGATTTATGAAATATGAAGCGGGGACGCATAGAGTTCAGAGGGTTCCTGCAACTGAAGCGCAAGGTAGAGTTCATACCTCTGCAATTACCGTCGCTGTTATGTTTGAGCCTGATGAAGAAGAAAAAATAGACGTTGAAGAGAAAGATTTACGGATAGACACGTACCGCTCTTCGGGTGCTGGAGGTCAGCACGTGAATACAACAGACTCTGCTGTTCGGATTACTCACATACCAACTGGTGTGGTTGTCCATTGCCAAGATGAACGCTCTCAAGTCAAAAACAAAGATAAGGCAATGCGAATTCTTAAGGTTCGCCTTCTTGATGAGCAAAGACGAAAGGCTCATGAGCAAATGTCTACAGAAAGGGCTGCTCAAGTTGGAACTGGGGACAGGTCTGAGAGAATTCGTACTTATAATTTTCCGCAAAACCGTGTAACGGATCATCGAATTGAATTGACCGTCTATGCGCTTGATAAGGTAATGGAGGGAGCTTTAGATTTGATTATTGAGCCTCTTGTTACTCACTATTATCAGAAAAATTTTGAGACAAAATGAATCTGAAAGAGCCCATAGAATATGTTTTAGGCTCCGTAAAAACAAAAGATCTTGATCTATATGTAGATAAATCTGTCCTTATTCCAAGATTAGAAACAGAAATTTTAATTGAATATGCTTTGGAAAAAATGGATGTAAAAGAGGCTAAAGTACTTGATTTATGTACTGGATCGGGTATTTTAGGCCTTTCTATAAAAAAAAGAAGGCCCGATTTTTCTGTAACTCTTACAGATATTTCTGAATTAGCTCTTGCCGTTGCACAGAAAAATGGAAAAAGAAACCAACTAGAAGTAGAATATGTTCTTGGAAATCTTTTAGAGCCTATTGGCGATAGGGTTTTTGAGTATGTTATTTGCAACCCTCCTTATGTATCAGAGCAAGAATATGAAAATTTGGATAGGGGGGTTAGAGATTTTGAGCCTAAAATCGCTCTTGTAGGTGGAGAGGATGGGCTCTTTTTTTATAAGGAGCTAGCAAGGAAATTGCCGAAACATTTGTCTTCAAAGGGAAAGGCCTTTTTTGAAATAGGATTTTCTCAAGGAATAGATGTTTTGAAAATTTTTTCAGGTAAGCAGTGGAAAAATCAGGAAATTAAGAAAGATTTTGCAGGGCTTGATCGGTTTTTATTTGTAGAGAAAGTGGAGTAAAAAATGTTTGGATCGTTAACTGAGAAATTTCAAGAAGTCGCAAAAAAACTTTCTTTTACGAAAACATTGACTGAAACAAATATTGGAGAGGCTGTTCGTGATGCCCGTCTTGCTCTTTTAGATGCAGATGTAAATTACACGATAGTTAGTCAATTTATTAAAAGAGTGAAAGAAAAAGCTCTTGGAGTTGATAAAATCAAAGGTGCGAATGCTGGGGATCAGTTCATAGCAATCGTTCACGAAGAGCTTGTTCAGTTAATGGGAAGGGAAGAGGCTCACCTGCATTTAAAAAAAGACCCTTCGAAAATTCTTCTTTGTGGATTGCAAGGATCTGGAAAAACAACCCATTCTGCGAAAATTGCCTTCTGGTTGAAAAAAAATAACCATAAATCACCTTTGCTTGTTGCTCTTGATTTGCAAAGACCTGCAGCTATTGAGCAGTTGAAAATTTTAGGGGCCAAGATAGAGGTGCCTGTTTTTTCTATTGAGGGGGCGACCGATCCGGTTAAAGTGGCTAAAGAGGCGCTTAAAGAAGATAAATATGATGTTTTAATTTTTGATACTGCTGGAAGACTTCATGTTGATGAAGAATTAATGGAGCAGTTAGAGAAAATAAAAAAATTAGTCGATCCAGAAGAGACCCTTTTTGTGGCCAATGCG
Organism: Chlamydiia bacterium; assembly: GCA_044233345.1. Classification (GTDB taxonomy): domain Bacteria; phylum Chlamydiota; class Chlamydiia; order Chlamydiales; family 2-12-FULL-49-11; genus JBIIKD01. The sequence continues at coordinate 1,834 of JBIIKD010000137.1, read as the reverse complement.
GCCTCTGGGCAGGATGCTGTTAAAACAGCAAAGTTATTTGAGGAAAGAATTGGAATTACGGGCTCAATACTTACTATGCTAGATGGAACGACTCGGGCCGGAGCTGCAGTCTCTATTCGAGAAATTACAGGAAAGCCTCTGTTGTTTGAAGGAGTGGGGGAAAAAATTGAAGATATTCAAGTTTTTAATCCACATTCAATGGCAGATAGAATTCTTGGAATGGGAGATGTGATCAATCTGGTTAAGAAAGCAGAAGCGCAATTTTCTGAAGAAGAAAATGCTAAGCTTGAAAAGAAATTGCAAAATGCAACCTTTACCTTTGGCGACTATTTAAAGCAAATGGCGGGAATTAAAAAAATGGGGCCTTTAAAAGGCCTTTTAAAAATGATTCCAGGAATTGGTGATGCAATTAATTTAGATGATTCTGAACGTGAATTTACAAAAATGGAAGCAATGATCCTTTCTATGACAAAAGCGGAGAGAGGTGGTTTGGTTGAAATCACGCCCCCTCGCAGGAGAAGGATCGCCAAGGGGAGTGGGACAACTACTGAAGATATAAATCGGCTTGTTAAAGGCTTTAAGCAAATTAAAAAAATGGCGAAAGATTTGCCTGGATTAAAGAAAAAATTTGGAAATTCTGGCTTATTTAAGGATTTTTCGAAAAATTAGCAAAATTTTCGTCGTTGTTTTTCTAGGTTTTTGCTAGAATCTGTTACATTTATTTTACCTTATAGGGAATTTTATGAGTTTAGTAATGAGAATGCGTCAAGGTGGACGTAAAAATAAGAGAGTTTTTCGTATAGTGATTGCAGATCCAAGATCTCCACGTGATGGTAAATATTTAGATGGCGTTGGAACATATGACCCACATGCAAAAGAAACAACAGTAATCGATCAGGAAAAAGTGGAAAAATGGTTGAAAGATGGAGTAAGACCTTCTGAGAGAGTATTAATTCTTTTGAAAAAGGCATGTCCACAGGCGCTAGAGATTATAAACAAAGGAAAAAGGTAGGCTTTAGCCTATTTGCTAATGGATATTGATATCCTTACTCTTTTTCCTGACTATTTTGATACTCCATTTTCATGTAGTATGATCAAGAGAGCTCGTGAAGCTGGTCTTGTAAACATAAGAGTGGTTGATATCAGGATTTTTGCTAAGGATCGCCATAAAACCGTAGATGATCGTCCTTATGGGGGAGGCCCCGGGATGGTAATGAAAGTAGATGTTGTGGTAGAGGCGATCCAAAGTGTAAAAAGGGAAGGATCTCATGTGGTCTATTTAAGTCCTCAGGGAAGGGTTTTAAAGGCTGCGATGTGTGAAGAATTAGCAAAAAAGAGCAACCATTTAATCCTTCTTTGTGGACATTACGAAGGAATAGATGAGCGAATTATTGAATTGGAAGTGGATGAAGAGATTAGCATTGGAGATTTTGTCCTGACAAGTGGGGGACCAGCTGCAATTGTACTTGTTGATGCGGTGTCTAGATTTATTCCTGGAGTGCTCGGTCACCCTGATGCTGCATATAAGGATTCGTTCCATAGCGGAGAGATATTTGAGGGGCCTATTTATACAAGGCCTGCGGAATTTAAAGGCTTAAAGGTGCCTGATGTGTTGTTACAGGGGCATCATGTTGAGATAGAAAAATGGAGATCTCAAAAAGCTAAAGAAAAAAGAAAAAGAGTAAGACCTGATTTGGGTTGATAAAAAAGGAATGGAAAGATGGATCAATTAGTAAAAGAAGTCGAAAAGGGATACAGAAAGAAAAAGGTTCCTTCATTTAAAGTGGGAGACACAGTAAAAGTACATACTCGTATCATAGAAGGCGATAAAGAG
>JBIIKD010000192.1:0-2586 GCA_044233345.1 Chlamydiia bacterium | reverse complement strand
AAATTTTCCCTCTTTTAGAAAGGAGTGAGTTCTCTACGTTGCACCCTAATTACAACAACTGGGAATACATAGAAACATATCCAATTTCCGAGTGGCCTACTGAATTGCTTAAAGAATCAAGGCTTCGCATGATCCAAAATTTTTTTATATTTGCTTTTTTCTATAGCAATTACCACACCATCTTCATAGACTTATGTAGCATTGCTGATGAACATCCATTCTTATCTTCATCAAAATCTCTCGACTCTCTTTATCAAACCCTCTCTTTTATCCAACCTATGTTTTTGGATCTTTATTCAGAATGTTTAAAAAAACATCCACACCCAAAAATCTTTTACGAACGAGGAATGATTTATTTCCATCAGGGAGAATATTTTGAAGCCTTAAAAGATATGAAAGAATTTAGTAAAGACGCCTCCGATGATCTGCTCAGCGCAGATTTTTACATGCAAGAAGCTACTACCTACGCTCAGCAAAATCTCTATGATGAGTCTATCCTCTCTTTGACAATGGCTCTAAAAAAAGACCCTACAAATAAAGAAGCCTATTTTGAACGAGCTGCAGCTTACTTTGAATTAGGCGACTTTGACAACTCTTTAAAAGACTATCTTGCATCAGGTATTAAAACACCCTCCTTTACGGATAATGTTCATTTAGCTCTTGGACTAACATCAGGTATTGTTCAAGGCAGTATTGAAGGCGCAAGAGACTTAGTTCCCTCTCTACTATCTTCCCTGCAAGGAATTGGACAAGGTTTATGGGCTTTAGCAAGCGATCCTGTCCACGTCTCCCAAGAATTCATTACAGCCATTCAAAATTGCATAGAGTATGTAAAAACTTCCACGCCAAAGGAATCCTTATCCCTGCTGATTCCTGAACTTGAAGAATTTTTTGAAAAAGAGTCTACCCTTACGGCTAAAGAGAAAGGAGAACGGATTGGATGCATCATAGGAAAATATGGAATAGAAATTTTTGCCTGCGTAGGAGCTAAAAAAGGCGTGCAGCTTTATCAAAACCTACGCCGTGCAAATAACATGCTTACTTTAGAAGCAATGAAAATTTCGAAGGAAAACCAAAGAATCCTTCGATTAGAATCCATAAAAAGAGCTAACATCCGTTCAGAAATCCTAAAGAAGGCAAACTTAAGAATCGAATGGGACAAGCAAGGAAAACATATTGTTGGTCACCAGAACTTTGATTCTACGTTATTTAAAAGCATATTTGAACACCCAAACCCAGAAAAGTTAGTGCAAAAATATGCAGGGAAAGGGATCAAATGGAACAACGCCATACCGGGAACGGCTGGATATCAAGAGATTATTAATTTTGAAGAATTTATTGGGTATGCTGTAAAAGAAACAGGAGAAAAGACAGCTACCACATGGGGAAAGATCCACTATGCAAAAAATGGCGTTCATATTGTTCCCTATCAACCCCGATAAATAAAAGGAGAAAAAAGAGATAATATGACCGATACTTCACAACGTAATTCTTTGGAGCACTCTCTATTTACTATGCAAAGAGCTTTAATAGATTGTGTAACACCTAATTTACGAGCTGTTGTCATATACATCGATAGAAAGGGTATAGAGGAAGTTTTCCATACCTATTATTATTATGAAGGAGAGCTAAGTGAGGAACTTCTGGATTTGTGGCAGAGTGCTTCAACTGAAGGAACAGGAGACTTTTGGGGAATGATGGAAGAGCATTATATACGCTTAGACCCTCCAACGGAAATTCCCCTAAATGGAGGGAATTTTGCCTATCTTAGAAAAGAATCTTTTCTTCCAAGAACATTCGGTCAGGAAATTTCTTATGATCCTCTTTTTACTTATGGGTCGGCAAGGCTTGCCTTATTATCAGCTCTTCTTGGGAAAGTCACTGAGGAGTTAAGAGCCGTCTTAATAGATGTTGACTTAACAAAAAAATGGATCTATATCCACTTTTATCATGATGGAAGTATAGAGGAAGCAACAAAAAAACTCTGGGAGCAAGCTATCCAAGAAGTGAAAATAACTTTGCAAATGTTTCCAGCTACTGTAGAAGGAGAAATAACAAGAATAGACTACACAGGGGAACGGTTTAGAGGGGAAAAAGGGATCTGTATATATCATCGAAAAGAATAAATGACATGGCGATGAATACCTTTTATAGTCCTTGGGTATAAAATACTAAATAGCAGTAGTAATCTAGGATAGAGAAAACTTGCAACAAGATGGATAGTAGTTACAAGTGGGGCAGAAAATATCAATCCTTCTTAATTAGCTGGAACTCCTAATCGAATTGACATAGCTCCTTCAGACACTTTAAATACTTTAGCTAAATCTTCTACTGTTTTATAGCCTTCCGCAATTTTCTGATTGATTAACTCCCATGGCATCAAAATATCAGCAGCGAATTTATTAGCCATAGTTTCCTGACTACCACTTAATTTACTTCGATACAAAGCATCATCTACCACTCCATCCCCAATATCCTCTCGATGTAAAAGAAAATGAGCAATTTCGTGAGCTACTGTAAATCGCTTTCTTCCTAAAGAATGGTCCTTATTAACGAATATTGCATATCCACTTTCCCCTCCCCTTA
>JBIIKD010000135.1:0-3996 GCA_044233345.1 Chlamydiia bacterium | reverse complement strand
CCAGCCAAAAGATTGATAGAGAATCATATGTTTAGGAGTTGAGCTGAGCCATTCATCGCCACGAATTACATGAGAGATCTCCATAAGATGATCATCGACCACGTTTGCCAAGTGGTAGGTAGGGAAAAGATCTGACTTTAGAAGAACTTGATCATCGATATCGGCGCAAGGAGCAGAAATACGTCCTTTTACAGCGTCATCAAAAACTACTTCACCAGTTAGTGGAACTTTTAAGCGGATTACGTAAGGACGTCCCATCGCTTCAAAGTTTTTAATCTCTTCTTCACTTAAATTTCTATGGCGTCTGTCATATCCTTGTTTCCCGCCTGTCTTTTGTGATACAAGGCGCATTTCTGTTAGCTCTTCCGCTGTTGTAAAGCATTTGTATGCTTTGCCTGCGCGAAGAAGGTCATATACAGCTTTTCTATAGAGTTCTGTTCTTTCTGATTGCCTATAGGGGCCGTAACTTCCCCCCTTATCGGGTCCTTCATCCCACTCAATTCCTGCCCATCGAAGTGATTCATAAATGCTAGTTTCATATTCTGGACGACTACGCGATTGGTCGGTATCCTCGATTCGAAGGAGGAAGTCGCCACCATGGTGTCTTGCAAAAATTAAATTAAATAGGGCCATGTAGAGTGTTCCTACATGAGGATGGCCTGTTGGAGAAGGGGCAATTCTAGTGCGTACTTTCATAGCCGAGAATTGTAATCAATTCGTGCTTTTTTTGGAACTGATAATGATGAGTTCTTTTAAGACGTTCGTTGCCTCTTCTAATTGAAGATCATTTTGCCCAACTTTTGAAAAATCGAGCTCATATTTGTCTATTTCATCTAGGGATTGGATAAAATTCGTATAATTTTTGTTGTTTTTGATTCGGGAAGAGGAATTTTTTGCCAATTGCGGTGTGATTTTTTCTAATACATCGCTTCTTTTTTGGGTGTTATTTCCGAGTAGCTTTTTTAAGCGCAGGCGATATAAGGCATTGACATCAGAGAGGTCATCGTCAAATTGGGGGGGCACAGAATCGTTGCAAAGGGGGTATTTTGCATATTTTTCCCCAATTTCTAGTTTTGAATAAACTCCAGGGATTTCGATGGAGGACTTTACTCCAACCATTTGAGGTGAGCCTCCGCCAACTGTGTAGTAGGCCCCTCTTGTTACTTTGTATTCCCCTTGGGGATTTACTTTATCTGGATTAGAAGACTCAAGAGTAAATGTTTGGTAAGATCCTTTACCGTAGCTATATTCATCCCCGACAACAAGTGCGCGTCCGTAGTCTTTCAGCGAAAGGGAGACAATTTCTGACGCAGAAGCACTCATTCGGTTGCTTAAAATGACTAAAGGGCCCTTCCACACAGGATCGTCGCTTAAATTTCGCAGGCGCTGTTCACGACCTGTGCAATCTTTGATACAGGCTACAACCCCTTTGTCAATAAAAAGACCTGAAACACCCACTGCTTGAGGGAGAAGCCCCCCAGAATTATTTCTTAAATCGAGAATCACTCCAACAAGATTGTGATCCCGTTTCATCGCTTCGATAGCATTACGAATGTCTGTTGTAGAGGAACTTTTAGGATCTTGGTAGAAAGAATAAAGAGCGACATATCCAATAATTCCATTTCCGTAAGGGATGATCTTTGTTTCATAGCGACTTTCTGTAATAACCACTTCATCTCTTGTGATTATGAGATCGAATTTTTGCTCTTTAGACTCCTCTCCTCGCAGGATGGTTAAAATTACTTTTGTTCCTTGCGGACCTCTGATTAATTCCACCGCATCACTAATGTCTAAACCAATGATTGCTTCATGATTCACAGCAATGATTTTATCTCCGGATTTTAAAGAACCCTCTCTATTTGCAGGCCCTCCTTCGATAATTCGAACGACTGTTAGCCCATTTAAATCATCTTTAAGTTGCGCGCCAATTCCAAACAGTCTTTGTTGTACCTGAATAAGAAACTGTCTAGCTTCCGATGGAGTAAAGTACATCGTATGTGAATCTAAAGCGGAGGAGGCGCTTTTAAGAAAATAGGACAATAACTGTTTTTGTTGATCTTCGATCGTTTGCCCAATGAGCCCCTTTTCTCGGTTTAGGCGCCTTTTAGTAATCCGCTGAAAGAAAAGAGAGTGCTCTTCGTTTGAGGCGAGTTTAGCGGAGGCTTCTTCTTGCAGGGCTCGAATTTTTAAGAGTCGATCGAGTAATTCATCAGAGTTTTTTGCCCAACCTGCGTCATGAATTTCTTTTGCTTTAACTCCTGTGGGAAGGGGATAAGAAGAGAGCTTTCCTTCCAGGGAATTGCGTCTTTCAATTGCCTTTAACATCTTTTGGTAAAGGTCCTCAAATCGATCAAATCGATCGTTTTGATAATCTGCCACCACTGCTTTTAAAAACGGATCAGAGGGGGTTAGGTACATTTCTATCTCCTCTTGGACGAGATAGGTTTTTAGGGGATCTAATTCTTCTAAATAGTTCTGGAAAGTTCTTTTGGCTACTTCTTGGTCAAATTCTTTAAAACGGATGTGGGCGCGTAAAATCTCCTCCGTTTTTATATGAACCTCTTTTGCAGAGATCTCCACCGAGGTCGAAGAGGCGGAAAGCGAGTCGCAAAATGTTAATGCTAAGCATTTTACAAAAAATAAAGATGAGCGAAAAAGAAGAGATTTCATAGTTTAACCCTCAAAGTCGCATAGTATCCTAAGAATCTCTTTACGGCCATTAATTTTTTTTTGCTATAAAATATAAATATTTTTTTAAAAACAAAAAAACTTCCTATAAAACACTCATTTTTTGATCTTTCAAGAGAAAATTTATTGCTATCAATTCATTTTTATGCAACAATTACTTATCTTAAAGGGCAGAAACGTAATTAAAAACCAACAAATAGCGGTAATAATAGCCTTCTTAATAAGTTACGAAATATAAGTATTAAGTTGGCGCTGCTCAACGATTTGAGGATGAGAGGAGGATAATCGATGGATATGGTAGAAGAAGGTCTGGCAATTAGTCAGGAGCGCTCTCCAGGGTCTACAAAGAAACGCGTAGTATCCATAACTGAGGCTGCACGGATCAATAATGTGACTCGGCAAGCTATTTATGTAGCTATTAAGCAAAAAAAGCTAAGAGCCCATAAAGATTCAACGCGATGGACAATTGATTTAGAAGACTTAGAAGACTATAGACGTCAAAAGTATTCTAGAACGAAGTCTACCTACAACGGGGAATTACTTTTTGATAATCATAAAGGTTTCTACTCGGTAAACCAAGTTGCAAGAATGCTAGGCGTTCCAGCCCAGAAGATCTATTATGCAACACGAATTGGTATGTTAAAAGCAACTCGCAGAGGAGCAGCCTGGGTCATCCATATGGATGAACTCAGAGGATATCAAGAGAAGTATCTAAACAGAAAGCAAGAAGCTTCTTCAGAGGCGATGTAAAGCTGATTTAGATTTTTGATTTTTATGAGTCGCGCTTTTCTAAATGTTGAGCAGAAAAGAACTGGCTTTAAGAGATCACTTTTTCTCGTCAATTATGCAATATAGGATCCCTTGCTTAAATTAAGTAGGGGATTTTTTTACTTTAAATAAAATTTAATGCATAATATTTTATTATCAATTATTTTAATACTAATTATGATTTCTTCTGATGTAGTTAATGATCTAGTGGATGGAAGAGGGGTAGATCTTGCTACGGAATTTGATTTGCAAAATCCTTCTGATCAAGAAAGTAGGGTTAATGATATTGCTACACCCTTAATTGGAGATGTTTCGCCAGTACCGTCGACTCAGGGATATGAAGAAGCATTGAAAGCTGCTGAAGAAGGTTCTAAAATTTCTATAAATAAATATGGATATTTGACCCAAAAACAAAGATATCAAATTGCCCTGGTAATTGCGCGGTGTTCTGAGGATGTTTTTCAAAAGAATAATATCTCAGAAGATATAGCTGACTATGCAGATTTAACTGAGAAACAAAGATATGAGATTGCCAAGGTG
>JBIIKD010000037.1:0-10809 GCA_044233345.1 Chlamydiia bacterium | reverse complement strand
ACTGCTCTTGTAGGACTTGTAAGGAAAAACTCAGTCAGAGAAGAAAAAGGACTCCTGAATAGCGCAGCGGTGATTTCTGACGGAAAACTTTTGGGATTTCATGATAAGTGGCTTCTTCCAACGTATGATGTTTTCAATGAACGAAGATATTTTGCGCGGGGAAAATCAATTCAGGTTTGGAATATCGGTGGGGTAAGGATTGGGGTTCTTATCTGCGAAGATATGTGGCAAAATGCAGGAGAGGAAATTTCTGGAACTTCTTATCCATGGGATCCAGTAAAAGAACTCAAGGTGTATAAGCCAGATATACTTTTTAATTTAACTGCCTCCCCCTTTCAATCAAGAAAAGCAGATATTCGTGTAAAGGTTTGCACGGCTGCTGCAAAAACTTTACATTGTCCCGTTGTCTATGCTTGTCAGGTAGGGGCAAATGGAAGTGTAATTTTTGATGGCTATAGTCTATTTGTTGATGAAGAGGGTGGATTAAGAAATGTTGCAAAAGGCTTTCAAGAAGATTACATGGTCATCGATACAGGAAAAAAGAATAACTCCTTGCCTTTTGAACATGATCCTATGTATGACATCTTTGCTGCCCTTCGTCTTGGTGTGAAGGATTATTTCGAAAAATCGGGGCAGGGGAAAGCGGTAATTGGGCTATCTGGAGGAATTGATTCAGCATTAGTTGCGGTGATTGCGGTCGAGGCCCTTGGAAAAGAAAATGTGACGGGCATTTATATGCCTACTCGATATTCATCAAAAGAAAGTGAAGAAGATGCGAAGGAGCTTGCACATAATCTGGGAATTACCTTTAAAACTATCGATGTAGATCCTTTATTTGAGCAATATTTACAACTTTTGGATCCACATTTTGGCTCGATGAAAGAGGATGTAACAGAAGAGAATATACAAGCGAGAATTCGAGGAACTATTTTAATGGCTTTTTCGAATAAATTTAAGTCTTTGCTCCTTTGCACAGGAAATAAAAGTGAGCTTGCTCTTGGATATTGTACCCTTTATGGAGACATGTGTGGCGCGATTGCTGTGATTGGGGACATTTTAAAAACGGAAGTGTATCAAATGGCTCATTGGATCAATAAAGAAAAAGAGTTGATACCGCAACGCACGATCGAAAAACCTCCATCTGCAGAGCTTAGTCATAATCAAAAAGATTCAGATACACTACCTCCTTACGAAATTATTGACACTATTATTCGTGGGTATGTGGAAGAGTATCAAAATTTAAAAGAAATAGCTAAAAATAATGCTATTGATTTAGAAATAGTTCGATCTGTTATTGGAAGGATTTATAAGGCAGAGCATAAAAGAAGACAAGCTCCTCCAAGTTTGCGTATTTCAAAAAAATCCTTTGCAGTGGGGCGAAAAAAACCATTACATTTCAGTGGAAGTATTACTGAAATGATCTACTAACTTAAGTGTTTTCCCAATGAAAAGGAAGGATCTCTCGTAGATTCTTTTTTTTATAGTGTAGCATCACAAGGCGGTCAAACCCGGCTGCCATTCCATAGGTGTTTTCTGGAAATCCCTTCGAAAGTGCAGAAAGGAATAAGTGATCAATTGGTAGGGGGTTTTTCCCAAGGGCGATTCTTTTTTTATTGGATTCAACAAATCGCAATTCTTGTTCTTTTGGATCAGAAAGTTCAGCAAATCCGTTAGCAAGCTCTATTCCTTTATAATAAAATTCAAAACGCATCGCAAGTGGGCGTCCATTTACCAAGTGAAGTTTTGCAAGGGCTGCATCAGAGGGGAGAAAGTCGTAGATCACGGTAACGCAGTTGTTTCCTAAAAAGGGTTCTACTGAAGTTGCCCAAACGTAATGTCTTTTTTCATCCTCGTTCCACCCAACCATGTGATTTTCATCTATTTTTTTTGCAAAGCGATCAAAAGCTTCTTGGTAGGGAATTTTTTCAACAGGAAGATCCCCTAAAAAAAGGAAAATAAGATCTAAAACCTCATCAATAAAGCTTTTTTCATCAGTATTTGTTTTATACCATTCGAGCATGGTAAATTCACTGTTATGAAGAGAGCCGCATTCCTCTTTTCGGAAAACGTGACCTAAAAAATAAATATCTCCAGAGCCTTCTACTAAAAGGCGTTTCATCGCGCATTCAGGGGAAGTATGGAGATACCTCCCCTCTAAAGTAGAAATAGGATCGATGTAGACATCTATAGGGCAACCCGTTGCAAGAGTCGGAGGGTCGACTTCAAGATATCCACGCTCATCAAAAAAATTGCGCACTTTTTTAAAAAAAGAGGCTCTATACTCTATTAACGTATTCACCTGTTCGAGTGTCTATCCTTACTTTTTCACCAGATTCTACAAATATAGGAACTTGTACTTTAGCCCCTGTTTCCGTTATTGCGGGTTTTAGTACTTTTCCAGATGTATTGCCTCTCTCTCCTGGATCTGTCTCTGTGATCAACATTTCCATAAAGTTTGGAGGGGCAAACGTAACTGCTTGTCCTTTGTAAAAAATGATATCATATAGTTGCTCTTCCATAAGCCACACTTCATCTTCTCCAATTAAAGTCATGGGGAGGGTGATTTGTTCAAAGCTTTTGTCATCCATAAAGACAGCTCCATCTGTTTCTTTATAGATCAGGCGCATGCATACTTCTTCAATATCAGCAAGACCCACTTTTTCATTCGATTTGAAAGTTCTCTCGATCACTTGACCATTGAGAAGGTTTTTCATTCTTACGCGGGTAAAAGCTTGTCCTTTACCAGGTTTTACGAGGTCAACGGTTACCGCGTTGTAGGGGGAGCCTTCGACTTCAAGTTTCATCCCTTTTTTTAGCTGATTAGCGTCGAGTTGTTCCATTGTAATCCTTATTCATAGGTTAAAAAACTTCTATTAAACTCCTATCGCAAGGAGTATTTCTATTAGCGAAAAATATACTTGTTATCCTCTTAAGGTCTTCAATGTAAGAACTTAGTTGAGGTGCAAGAGAAAGATTCGCGCTTACGCTTTGTTTTAAAGAGTCTGTATATAGGGAAAATCTATTTGCAATTTGCTCTTGAAGATCAATACACTGCTGATTTAATGCTGCCTGTCTCGCTCCTTCTTTATAAATCTCATCGGTAATTCTTTTGAGTTCGTCTCGAGCTGTATTCATTTGCTCCATTACTGCGTGGACTTGATTGGTGGCTTCAGTAAGTGTTGTAAATTTGCCATCAAGAAGATGATTAATTTGTGTTAAACGGGAAATTTCTTCATGGAGGGTGGTGTTTTCCTCTGAAAAACGCTTCCGTTCTATGGAAAAAGATTGCTCTATTTCCTCAAAGTGCAAGATTTGCTCTTTTAAAGAGGATACTTCATTGTTAAAAGCGTTTAAGTGTTCTTTCATCTGGTTTAGATGAATGTAGGCTTCTACGTAATAAAAAGCGAAGGATAGAATACACGTTGCAACAAAAGAGATAAGAGCGATGAGGGTATATCCTTGTATTAGAGAAATAATTGTTCCAATAGAGGTCGCTGCAATACCGACTAAGACAACATCAGAGCGCCAATAAGGGTTGATCTCTGAGAATAGGTTTGAAAAATAGCTGCATGGGGATCCCAGATATTTTGAAATAGAATAAAGGGGATCCATCTTTATTGATACTCCTCAAAAACAGATTAGGCAACAATTTGGATAGATGGTATATCAAGGATATGAAAAATGTCGAGAAAATCGTCATTGGATTGATTGCCGAGCATCTTCATCAAGATCCATCAAAAATAGGTCTAGATGATCAATTTGGGATTGATATTAAGCTAGATAGCGTAGATGTTATTACCTTAATCATCGCTTGTGAAGAAAAATTTGGGATTGGAATCGGTGACGAAGAAGTGGAAAAATTCCTTACCCCTCGGCATGCTATTGTGTATATCCAATCCCTTCTGTAAAAAATTATTCTTTCGTTGAAGGGTTTCCTTTGAAGAGATCTTCAACGGCAACCGCAGCATCAAAGAAGAGGGTCGCGGTTTCGTGGCTTGGATCTTTTGTATAAGAATCAAACCCAGCAAAAAGAATTTGAAGAACCCCTTTTTCCTCTGATTTGAATTGCTTTTGAGAGATTCTTTCAATGTCTTGCATGATTTCTTCAATGATTGTCTTTTCTTCTACAAGGGATGACGCAAGTCCTTCAAAGCGAAGAAGGGTGCTTTTGATATAGACTTGGAGTTCTTTTGTAAATTCGACTATCTGAGATCTACGAATTCCTAGACTTTCATCGTAAGAAAAAGTGAAAGGATCTATCGCATTTAAGAGCTCTTTAGTATGAGATAGAAGTGATTCTCCGATCTGCTCTAGATTTTCTGGAAGATGAAGAAACTCTCCAAGGAGGGTTTCTGTTTTTTCTACTTGTTTAATTTGCTTCTTTTCAAAAGGGGCGCTTTTCATGGTAGAAAGCTCCGTATAAACAAGTTGTAGTTTTTCTAGGAGGGGGGTAAGGGTTTGTGAGCGACCCCGTTTACAACAATCCAATACTTCTTTAACGTAAACAGTTATTGAGTGAATTGCTTTGAATCTAAAGTCTATTATATATTTCATATATTTATTATTTTTTTTGATTATTTATAATAATTATACAAATTTTTTATTTTATATAAACTTCGTGGGTTGAGGAAAATTTCTTTTACTTGTTTAAGCGGAATTCTTCCGTTAGTCGCTTGATAGTGACTTTTTCAAGTTCTTCGGGGGAGACCGTCGGGGGAATAAAAAAGGTTTTCTTTTCTACTTTTTCTGAGAGCTGACGTTCACCAAAGAGGGTATGGTTTTGGAATTTGAGGGAAAGGAACTGATGGGTGCTTGCAAAGATGCGTAAGCGGGTCATATGGTAGAGCCAGATGACACATTCGGGGGGTGGGCCAAAGCGGTCTTTGAGCTCTTCGAAGATGTTTGATACTTCTTTATGGTCGAGAGCTTCTCCAAGGCGGTGGTAGATTTCCAGGCGTAGGGAGGAGTCGGGGATATAATGGGAGGAAAGGCGGGCATCAAAGAGAAACTCCATACGGGTTTCTAAGAATGTGGTGGTCTCTTTTTTCTTGAAGGCATCGACTGCTTTTTTTAAGAGTTTACAGTAGAGGTGAAATCCAATTGTTGAGGCGTGTCCTGATTGCTGGATCCCTAATATATCGCCAGCGCCACGAATTTCTAAGTCGCGCATGGCAAGTTTCATCCCTCCACCAAATCCAGAGGTTTCTACAAGGGCGATCAGGCGCTTTCTAGAGATCTCAGAGAGCACTTTATTTTTTGGAGTAAGGAAGTAGCAGTAGGCTGCTTTATTCCATCGACCGACTCGGCCACGTAATTGATAGAGATCTGAAATACCAAACGTGTCTGCGCGATCGATAAGAATTGTATTGGCATTGGAGATATCAATTCCATTTTCTATAATGGTTGTTGCAACAAGGATGTCAATTTCTCCTTGTTTAAAGCGATGAAATATAACATCGAGAAGATCTGCATCCATTTGTCCGTGAACAACGGCAATATTTGCATTAGGAACAAGTTTTTGTAGTTCTTCTGCAACTTGATGAATGGTTTCTACGCGGTTGTGAATAAAATAGGCTTGCCCATCGCGAGAGAGTTCCCTTAAGAGAGCTGTTTTGATGATTTCATCATCCTTTTCACAAAGAATGCTTTTAATTGGAAGGCGGTCTTGGGGGGGGGAATTAATGACAGACATTTGCCGAGCGCCAATAAGAGAGAGATAGAGTGTGCGGGGAATGGGGGTTGCACTTAAAGTTAAACAGTCAGCATCTACTTTAAATTTTTTTAGGCTCTCTTTTGCTTTAACGCCAAAACGCTGCTCTTCATCGATGATCACAAGGCCTAATTCTTTAAAAGAGACATCTTTACTGATAATGCGGTGTGTGCCGATTAAGATGTCGATTTTCCCATCACGCGTTTCTTCAAGGGTTGTTTTGATTTCTTTTGCTGTTTGGAAGCGAGAAAGAACCCCGATTCGAATGGGGAAAAGGGACATTCGATCTTTAAAGGTTTCTCCATGTTGCATCGCAAGAACTGTTGTAGGGACAAGAACAGCAACTTGTTTTCCTCCATCAACTACAGCTTTAAATGCAGCTCGCATTGCAACTTCTGTTTTCCCATAGCCAACGTCACCACAGATGAGGCGATCCATTGCTTTTGTCGATCTCATATCTAAATCGATTTCTCCAAGTGCAGTAAGCTGATCTTTAGTCTCTGTGTAGGGGAAGGAGTCAGCAAATTCTAAGACATCTTTACTATCGCTTGGATAAACAAACCCCCCTTTAATTTCTCTTTCAGCCTGCATTTGAAGAAGATCTTTTGCATAACCAATGATTGCTTTTTGGACGCGGATTTTTGTTTGCGCCCACTTGGAAGTGCCAAGCTGGTGAAGTTGAGGGATCTCTTCATGGGTTCCTATATAGCGAGAGACTAAGTGAGATTGAGAAATAGGAACATAGAGTTTACTGTCGCTTGCATATTCGATGACCAAAAATTCAGATTCCACTCCGAGGTGATTGTTTCGCTTTTCGATCCCTAAATAGCGGCCAATTCCATTGTGAAAGTGAACAACAAGGTCCCCTATTTCCATCGCATGAAATTCGCTAACGGGTGTGTGGTAGGAGCTTCTCCATTTGGTGCGGCGTATTTTTTGACGATGGGAGAATTCTGTAAAAGGGATGATCGCAAATTTTTCATCAGTTAAACCAAACCCGCTAGAAAGGTATCCTTTTGTAAGGGTTGTGTTTGGGGGAAGGGGGGCGAATTCTTTTAGTTTTGTCTCTTCTCTTTCATCATCAAATAAAAGGTGAATAGAAAGATTCTCTTCTTTTAATAATTGAAGTCCTTCTCGAATATCGTCATTTTTAACAAAGTCTGGAATGGAAAGAAATGGATGATGTGTCCGTTTTGTTGCAATTTTTGTATGAAAAATTTCAAAGGAGAGCTCTTCTAAAAGCCCTGTTTGGCTATAAAATTTCCTCCCAGATTTTTCTCCTGCAATCGATTCAGATAGCTTTTCAATTTCTACCTCTGTCCAGAAAAGGGTTTGGTGGGCTTTTTCTAAAATTGAGGGCATGTCTAGAAAGTATTTAGGATGATTTTTCATTAGGGATAGAAGCGCTGTATAGCGGTCTTCAATTTTTAAAAGATCATCAAAAACAAGGGTAGCGTTGGGTAGGTAATCAAAGAGGGTAGCTAAATTTTTTTCTTTTAGGAGTAGGCTATATTCACTCGCATGAGAAAGATCGATCTCTTCTATCGGGGCAATAGACTTTTGACTCATCGGATCAAAACTTCGAATTTGCTCTACGGTATCGCCGAAAAATTCTACGCGGTACGGCTCAGTAAGGTGGATCGGAAAAAGATCGATAATTCCACCGCGTACTGCAAATTCTCCTTTATCAGAGACTAATTTCGTGTGAACGTAGCCTAGCTCTTTTAAAAGTTCTGTGACCATTTCAAAAGGAACATCCATTCCTCTTTTTAGTTTTAAAAATAAAGAGGGGATAGAGGAGGGGGGAAGGACTTTTTGCAAAAGACTTTTTAGAGGCGCTAAAAGAATAAGTGGCCCATCCATTTTCTGTAATTTAGCGAAAGTCTCAAGGCGCCCTCCCATAATATCTTTGCTCGGAAGAATTTCTTCGCCGATGAACGCTTCCCAAGCAGGAAGCTCTAAAACATTCGCTTCTTTAAAGTAAGAGAGGTCTTGAAAGAGTTTACTTTCTTTGTCTCCATCGATTAGTACAATCACCGATCTTTTTGTTGCAGAAACTAAAAAATGTAAAAGGGCTGCTTTGGGGGAGTCCCAAAGCCCCTCAAGGAGGAGGGACTTTTCTTTTTGTACTTGATCCATAAAGGATTTAATAAAGGGTGATTTTTGAAGCTCTGTTAGAAAATTCACTTTTGATCTACCAATCGTTTAAATATAGAAAATGCATCTTTCATCTTAGAGGGATCTTTTCCTCCTGCCTGCGCCATATCTGGTTTTCCTCCTCCTGTCCCACCTACAATTTTTGCAATTTCTTGGATGAGTTCATTTGCTTTAAACCCTTTTTCTATTAAATCTTGGCTGACTTTGAGAAGAAGTTGACAGCGCGCTCCATCTTCTACACCAAGAAGAATGATCCCAGATCCAAGTCTTAAGAGAAGATCATTTGCGAGAGGTGCAAATTCATCTTTAAAGAGCTCCACTTTTTCAGCGATCAAATGGATCCCTTTTACAGAGTCTTTTTTACTTAAGAGATCATCAAGAAGGGTTTTTAAGTGTGCTTTTCGTAGATTTTTTACTTGGGTTTTTAGATGAGCATTTTCTTCTATAAGTCCAGTTACTTTTTGTAAGAAATTAGATGGGAGGCTTTCTACGAGATTCGCGCTTTTTTCTAAAATATCTTCCCGTTCGTACATGTAATTTTCTGCTTCTTTCCCAGTGACTGCTTCGATTCTTCGCACTCCGGCTGCAATACTTGATTCCTTGACAATTCGAAAAAGACCAATTTGACGAAGGGAAGAGACGTGGGTTCCACCACAAAGCTCTCTAGAAAAGTCATCAATATCAACCATTCGAACTACAGAGGTGTATTTTTCGCCAAAAAATTGTTTTACGTCTTTTCTATCTTTTGCTACTTCATAAGACATTTCAAGAGTTATGACAGGGCCATCAGTGCGAATTTTATCGTTAATTAAAAGTTCAACGAGTCGAATTTCAGCCGAGGTCATTGGTTTGTGGTGAGAAAAGTCAAAACGTAAATAGTTAGGTTCTACGAGGGATCCTGCTTGACGAATGTGAGTTCCAAGTACTTGCTCAAGTCCCCAGTGAAGAAGATGGGTTGCTGTATGATTACGACAAATTTGTTTTCGCCGCTCTTCATTTACTCTTGTATGAACAGGTTCCCCGGTTAAAAAAGTCCCAGAACGTAGAATCCCTGTATGAACAATTACCCCTGGATAGGGAGATGTTGTGCTGGTTACTGCAAAATTTGCAGAGTGGTGAATGATTTGTCCCTCATCTCCTACTTGCCCTCCTAAACTTGCATAAAAAGTTGTTCGATCGAGAATGATCGCTCCTTCTTCTCCATTTTGTAGGCTTTCAGAGAGTTTTCCATTTTTTATAATACCTATAATAGAGGCGTTGGTTTCGAGATCATCATAGCCTACGAAAATATTAGGTTCATGGCTTTTTGCAAAGTCAGAAAAGAGGGTTGTTTCGGCCATTTGGGCATGTTTTGTGTGTGATTTACGAGAGAGCTCTTTTGCCTCCTCTTCTAGAATAAGAAACGCATCTAAATTCACTTCAAGTGCATGATCTTTTGCTAATAGAACGATCTCCTCAATAGGAAAGCCATAGGTGTCTTTTAATTTAAATGCATCTTTTCCGCTGATTTGCCCCTTCGACTCTTGTATAATCGTATTAAGGATGTTTCCGCCACGCTTTAGCGTTCTTAAAAAATTTTCTTCTTCAATCGAAAGGATTTCTAAAATCTTTGTTTTTGCCGATTCAAGCTCTGGATAATCCTCTCCCATTTCATACAAGAGTGTTGGAAATATTTTTGCCAAGAAAGGATCTTCCAATCCGAGTTGTTTCCCATAGCGACTTGCCCGACGTAGCACCTTTCTAAGAACATATCCTCGATCAAGATTGCTTGGCTGCGCACCATCAGCGATAGCAAAAGAAAGGCAGCGGAGGTGGTCTGCAATCACATTAAAAGCTGGTTTGTTTTTTTCATATTTTATTTTAGAAACTTCTTCAACCCTTTGAATGATTGATCGTAGAATATCTGTTTCAAATACGCTTTCTACACCCATCATAAGAGACACCATTCGCTCCATCCCCATTCCCGTATCTACACAAGGGTTTGGAAGGGGTATTAACTGAGTATCTTCATTTCTGTTATATTGCATGAAGACTACGTTCCAAAATTCTAAAAAGCGCGCACTTGTTGGATCTTCCTTAGGAGATTTGATATGCGTTAAATGGGGCGCTTTGTCGTAAAAAAGCTCCGTGCAAGGACCGCAAGGACCTACATCCCCCATGCTCCAAAAGTTATCATTTGTTTCAATTTTTACAATTCGTTCTGTTGGAACCCATTTTTGCCATAGCTCGTACGCTTCATCATCTTTATAGTAAACTGTAACATAAATTTTTTCAGGAGGAATCCCAAGGCCGTTAGTCGATAGATCCCAAGCGTATTCGATCGCTTTTTCTTTGAAATAGTCCCCAAAAGAGAAATTTCCGAGCATTTCAAAAAACGTACAGTGGCGCGATGTGTGCCCTACGTTGTCGAGGTCGTTATGTTTTCCGCCGACTCTGATACATTTTTGTGAGGTAGATGCCCTTTTATATCCAATATTTGTCTGGCCAAGGAATGCTTTTTTGAATTGATTCATCCCTGCATTCACGAAAAGAAGGGTAGGATCATCATGAGGAATAACCGGGGAGGAGGGGATAATTCTGTGATTTTGCTTTTCAAAATAACTTAAAAATTTGGCTCTTAAATCTTTAGTTTTCATTTTCGACTTTTTCCTTGATAAGATTCCTTAAACGAGTATAAAAATAATGGATACCTTTAAGAAAAGCAAGAAGAGACTAAAGCGCATGAATAATGACAAGAAAGAATTATTCCATGATATAGCAAATAGTGTAAGACAGCTATCGATGGAAGCGGTGGAAAAAGCAAATTCGGGGCATCCAGGGCTTCCCATGGGATGTGCTGAACTTGGAGCCTATCTTTGGGGTGAGTTTATGCGGTATAACCCTAAGGATCCCAAATGGTTTAATAGAGATCGATTTGTCCTTTCAGCAGGACATGGATCGAT
>JBIIKD010000114.1:0-4719 GCA_044233345.1 Chlamydiia bacterium | reverse complement strand
ATACAGATGGAGTAGAGGCTACAACAGGCCCTCTCGGTCAAGGGGTTGCGAATGCTGTTGGAATGGCCCTTGCTTATAAAATTTTGGCAGAGCGATTTAATCGAGAAGGATTTCCGATTGTAGATAATAAGATTATTTGTTTAGCAGGGGATGGATGTCTAATGGAGGGGGTCTCTTCCGAAGCAAGTTCATTAGCTGGCCATCTTTGTCTAAATAATCTGATATTGGTCTATGATATGAATTTTGTTACCCTTGATGGATATTGGAAAGAGAGCTGTTCAGATGATCAAATCCTTCGTTATAAATCATATGGCTGGGATGTGGTCACCATTGAAGATGGAAATGATTTAGAGCAAATAGAAGAAGCCTTTGCAAAATTACGCGCTAAACAAGAAAAACCTACGATTGTAATCGCTCACACAGTAATCGGGTTTGGATCCCCGCATAAAGCTGGAACTTGTCACGTCCATGGGTCTGCCCTTGGTAAAGAAGAGCTTGTGGCAACTAAGAGAAATTTAGGCCTTCCAGATGAAGAATTTTATGTTCCAAGATCTGTTCGGGAATTTTTTGAAGAACGTTTAAAGCAAAGCCAAAAAATAGAAAGGGACTGGGAGCTTCTTTTTGATAAGTGGAAAAATGCACATAAAGACCTTTATGATCTTTTCCAAAAAATGCAAGATCACCATATTCCAAAAGAGTTGGAAACGGAAATCCTGAATTTAAAATTAGACGATAAAATTTCTGGCCGTAAAGTATCAGAGGCTGTCCTTCAATTGGTTGCAAAGCATTGCCCTTATATTATCGGCGGATCTAGCGATCTTTCTGGATCAGATTGCACGATGCTTAAAAATTACGCTCCGATTAAAGCGGGTGATTTTAGTGGAAGAAATATCCGATACGGTATTCGTGAATTTGCTATGACGGCGATTATGAATGGAATTTCTACAACTATGCTTCGCCCTTATGGCGGGACATTCTTTTGCTTTTATGATTATTGCAGAAACGCTGTAAGACTTGCAGCACTTTCTCACCATCCAATTATTAATATTTTTACCCACGATTCAATCATGCTTGGGGAAGATGGCCCTACACATCAACCTATTGAACATTTAGCTGGGGCGAGAGCTGTTCCTAATCTCTATTTGTTTAGACCAGGAGATGCCTTTGAAGCAAAAGGATCTTGGTGGTGGGCATTAAATCATCTTACGGGACCATCAGCTCTTGTTTTGACAAGACAAGCGCTACCTTCTTTAGATCATAAAGGAATGAATTTTGATGCAACAGTTGGAAAAGGAGCCTATATTTTAGTTCAAGAAGATCGATCAAGACCAATTGACTATACCTTTATTGGAACTGGATCAGAGCTTCAGTTGGCGGTAGATGTATCAGAAAGGCTCAGACAGACTCAGGGGAAAAATAGCCGTGTTGTTTCGATGCCGTGCATGAGGCTTTTTGAGGATCAAGAGTTCAATTATCGAGAAGAGGTCCTTGGTGGAGATCTGGGGCAAAGAGTGAGTATTGAAGCGGGATCCTCCTTTGGTTGGGATCGATATGTCGGACCAGAAGGGATCATTATTGGAATTGACACTTTTGGAAAATCCGCTCCGCAATCAGAAGTTGCTGAGTATTTTGGATTCACTACAGATCGGATTTTAGAGCGAATTATGACCCCCATACGTAGACGCTCCATCAGATGAAAAGAGCGTTTTGTTTTTGTATAGTCGCTTTTTGTTGCTTTTCCCCGTTGTTTGGCCAGATGAATCCGGGGGAATATAATGGCACAACGACAAACCAAGTGCGTCGATCTATTCAAATGCTTATTAGCACTTCAACGGCCGGGGTGACTGTTACCCTTTCTGCTCCGGCCCAAGAGCCAGCAACCACAGCAACTATTACACAAGATTCTTTAGCAAATATTCAAATACCTACTGTTACAGTTACGACGACATGGGCAGCCTTTAAAAAAAATGGCATACTCAACCTCCCTTTTACGATCAATTATTTTCCAAATTCAGCAATTGCTGGCGGGTATCAAGGATTTGTTTATATTGGCACAAGCTCTATGAATCTCAATTATCTCAGTTCCCATTATTTCAATTACCAGGCTATTCCACTTCTTGCAAATAACCCTGCGACACTTTTGTTTTTTACTCTAACATCAGGTGGGCAGCGCGTAAATGATTGGTTTGAAAATAGTGTAGGTGTTGCTTTAGCGCAAACATGGGCAACAAATAGCGTTGTTCAAGTGGCAAACAGTTTTGGCTCTAAAAAAGGAACGTCAGCAAGTTTTAATATTGCGTTTTCTTATGCAAATTTTCTTTCCTTGCCCTTTGGGCAATACTGGTATCCAGCCTATGCGCTCATGCAACCGTATACAACTCCACCCCTTACTACGGCTCTTATTAATACTATTCTTACAAATGCAGAGACGCAAATCCTTACCAGAAACAGCTTTATTGGTTTAATCAATAATCTTACAGATATGAGTGTTCTTGGTAAAAC
This sequence comes from Chlamydiia bacterium, assembly GCA_044233345.1. GTDB lineage: Bacteria > Chlamydiota > Chlamydiia > Chlamydiales > 2-12-FULL-49-11 > JBIIKD01. The sequence goes on along the minus strand of JBIIKD010000114.1, from coordinate 2,217 downwards.
GATTACAACAGCAAATAAAGCCCTTCTTGAAAAGCAAATCAATGAGATTATCAAAGGGACTAATGCTTATCTTACCACCCTTTCTCAGACTTCTGGTGCTACGACTGAAGTGCTTGAGTCTATCACTGCCGCAAAAGCTACTTTGAATACGTTTATTCCATAATATCATTAATTTTGTTATAGTTTATCCTTTTTTGTAAAATTATTTATATTTAATAGAGTTTTTTATGGATTCTTTGTTTCCACCAATTGAAATAGGTATAAATCTCTCAAATGAAATTCCACAATTTAATATTTCTCTTCCTATAGAAGGGTTTGAACCTGTTTGGAGATTATATGGAGAAATATTTAAAATCATTGGTTCTTTTCATCAGTCTGAATCCTTTACAGATCGTGTAGCTCTAATTAGCACGTTAAGGTCAAAAATGATCTATATGGGGCGATATTTACTAAAGCTCCCTATAAGCTGGCGAAAGGAAATAAAAAAGATAGCGGAATGGGCGGGCAATGAATTTTTTTCTATAAAAAAAAGGATTCTTTTAGAAAAAAGAGGTCTTCTTCCAATCGTGCATTTTAATAAGTCAGATGATGTAGAGAAAGAAGATTCCTATTTCGTAGCAGAAGAGATCCCTTGCCCTTTTAATGATCCAGTTAAAGGTCCGGTCTATTTTCTCACTGGAAGGGTGCAAAAAATTCCCTTGGAAAATATTTCAGAGGCCTTAAGAAGAAATCTTGATTTAGGAAAAGAGATTATTCGTTATACACAAGAGCATATCCCCTATTCTCAAAATCATTTAAGAAGGGTTCTTTTTTCTTCTATTAAAATTTTAGATCAAAACCCTGAGATAGAGAAGCAATTAAAGGGGATAGAAAAGATTGCAGACTCTATTCTTGATAAAATAAGAGAAGACGACGAAGAGAGGGGGAATTTGGATGCTTTTTCAGAAGATCTGCATTTTTGTGAATTAGTAAAGAGTGGTGGGGTAGGAAATTGTGATGAAATGAGTTTATTTGGATTGCTTTATGCGCAAAATGAAAAAAATGTGGATGCTTTGATTAAATTAGCAAGTATCGAACTAGGGGATCATCAATTTTTAATTATAGATCCTCCATTAAAAAGTCCCTTTTGTTGGGAAGATAGCGTGATTTGTGACCCATGGTCAGGGAGTTGTTTTCCTGCAATTAAAGTAAATGAACATTTAAGGGGTTATACAGGTTTTGCTGAAAATTTATATCCTATTGTTTTTCCAGTTAGGGCAGAAAGTATTAGATTCATTGACTATTTCTATCCAAACTCCACATTTGATTTGGGCTATTTAAAGAAAGGGGATCTTTCTAAAGTAGAAGAAATTTTAAAAAAGACGCCAAAATATACAGAAAATATAAGGATATATATTGAGTTTGTACACACTTCCTTAGATGCTGATCAATGGAGTGTTGTAGCTTTTCTTTTGGAAAAAGGAAAGAGATCTTGCCTCCCGAAATTTTTAGGAGAAGAAATTCTGATAGGAATTGTTGAAGCTTATACGAAAAACTTAGCTGATCTTCCTTTAGTATTGAAAATACTCTCCAAAATCGAGTCGTTAAAAATAGCCCCTTCAAAATATGAAGAGGCTAGTCAATTTCTTATTCAAAATGCGCAAGATTTAGATTTTTCTAAAGTAATAGAGATCCTAAATCCTAGGCACATTCTTCCATAAATGTTTCAGTGAAGGCTTTTTTGAGGGCATTTTCTGTGATGTGTGCGATATTTCCCATTTCAAACATGCGCGGTGGTTTGCAATACTCTTCAATGCTGCGGCGTACAAGGGTGTCTTTTTGACCATTAAGAACGATGCCAAAAAGGGGGATTTTTTTTTGATGGAGTTTTTCAAGAGTCATAAGCGCTTGGTGGATCGCTCCTGGGCAATTTTTTACAACCAAGAGAACAGGTGCACCTAATTGTTTTAAAAAATCTGCGTAGAACTGTTTTTCGTTGAGTGGTTCCATAATTCCCTCTGACCCTTCAATAATTAGATGTCTGTTTTCTTCTATGTGCTCTTTTGGAATCAGCTTTTGCATTTCAATCCCAACAGATTGCACGATAGGAGATAGAGGTTCGCCAAATTTATATGCCTCTCTTAAAAAGTGGGTATGGGGAAGACCTGTCATTTCATGTACCCATTCAGTATCTGTGCAAGGGCTGACTCCGCATTGTATCGGTTTCCAATAACATCC
>JBIIKD010000157.1:0-3422 GCA_044233345.1 Chlamydiia bacterium | reverse complement strand
GCCCTGATGAAGTTCGCCTTATCTTAATTGATCCTAAAAAAGTAGAGCTGACTCCTTTTACAAAACTCCCCCACCTTATTTCCCCTGTAATTACAGAACCTTCAGGAGCTTATGCCGCACTTAATTGGATTGTACGAGAGATGCAATACCGATATGAGCTTTTAAAACGAATTGGCGTTAGAAATATTCACGCCTTTAATCGACGAGAACGCGATATTCCCCTTGAAGAAAGCCTAGACATGCCCATTCCTGAAAAAATGCATTTTATCGTCTGCATCATCGACGAATTTGCTGATTTAATGATGACAGCAAATGCAGATTTAGAAACTCCTATAGCAAGAATCGCTCAAATGGCCAGAGCCGTTGGGATTCACATGATTTTGGCAACGCAAAGACCATCACGTGAAGTAATTACTGGTCTTATTAAGGCGAACTTTCCAACTCGTATCGCATTCAAAGTCTCAAGCCGCATTAATAGTCAAATTATACTCGATGAAAACGGGGCTGAAAGTCTTCTTGGAAATGGGGACATGCTATTTCTTCCACCAGGAACTTCCCAACTAGTACGGTGCCAAGGGGTATTTATCCGCGATGAAGATATCAATAAAATCATCGAGGACATCATCCGCCGGATACCGACAAATTACTTATTCGAATCATTTGACAATATGGTTGAAGAAAACTTAACTTCTACCGGAAGCGATGATGCATCTGACCCTCTTTATCAAAAGGCTTTTCAAATGGTTGTTGACCACCAAACCGCTTCAACGACCTTCCTTCAACGAAAGCTAAAAATTGGCTATGCAAGAGCCGCCTCTCTTATAGATGAACTCCAGGAAAATGGGGTCGTTGGCCCTCAAGATGGAAGTAAGCCTCGCAAAATCTTTAAATCACTCCCACCCCAATAGGGGCTTCATTTTAATAACATTCTGTGTTATAATTTTTAAATTATTAAATAATAACAAAGGTTTTTTAATGAATCCACAATACTTAAACACATCTATTCCAGTAACTTTTCGTATAGAAGAAATTATTGATCCTATTACTAAACAAAGAACCACTATTCGCTCTGCCTCCACTCCACCTAATTTACATTTTAAAGAAAAACCATCGACAGATCATGTAGTAAAAATTATTTTTAGCGGGTGGATCATCTCAGACTCAGAAGCTAGATATAATGTTAGTGAATATTCACTACCTGAAAATATAGATCTTTCTAATGAAAACACCCCTAAGCTTTTCTCCACAACTCGAAATATGTTTTTTTCACATTCAGAAGAAAGAAAAACTATCTTTAAATCTGCTTCAGAACCTTCCTCACCTAGAAAACGCATATCTTCACCAACAATTAAACAACCAAAAGAAGATCTGAATTTTTTTGGAAAAAATTTTTCAGATAAATCATTTCGGAGATCATCTTTAGAGTCCTATTCCCTTCAGCTCATTTCAGAAAATTTAGAAGAAGAATCATAATCGACAGCATCAAATACGATTTTCTTACTAATTTCATGAGCTTCAGCAATCGAAAGGGGAATTTCAATACCATGTTTTTGAAGCATATCCCCTACGGTTTTTAAGGCAATTTCACGGTTATTGCATTCACTAGAAAGGTGGGCTAAATAAACATGCTTTAGCTTAGGAGTATATACCGCTTTAATCAATTCCCCTGCAGCCCGATTAGAAAGATGGCCTTGACGACTAAGAACCCTTTGCTTATAAAGCATAGGCCTAGAACATGCATGAACCAATTCTTCTTCATGGTTTGCTTCTAAATACAAATAATCACAATCTTTCAGTTGTGCTTCCACAAGCTTTGTAACAAACCCAAGATCTGTACAAACCCCCACTTTCATCCCCTCAAATTTAACCGTAAATGCCACAGGATCTACAGTATCATGCTGTATACTAAACGGATGGATTTCAATATCACCAAAAGAAAAGCTCTCTCCGGTGGAAAAAATTTTAAATTTTGGACGAATATCAAGAGTCTGCACAATTGCTTTTGCGGTATCGCTATTGCAAAAAATGGGAATATTTCCTTTTTTCGCAATCATCGCAAGCCCTTTAATGTGATCTGCATGCTCATGAGAAATCACTACGGCGCTAATTTCTTCTGGCTTTACTCCAATCCCTTCTAATCGCTCACCGAGCAACTTATAAGTGATCCCAATATCAAAAAGAATCTTCACCCGATTCGTTCCTAAATAAACACAATTTCCAGAAGAACCTGAAGCTAATGGGCAAAATCCTTTCATTGATCTCTCTCCTTTAAAAAAACTATGTATTTTACATTTTTTTTGATTATTTTTCTTTTTATTTCTTTTCTTTCTTCATTATAGCACCCTCATTTTTTTCAAAAAAGTGTTTCAATATAAATAAGACTTTATTATATATGGAATTTCTATTCTTAATGAGGCTATAAATGAAAACTCTAGAAGAAATTGAGATCACATTAGACAATTTAATTGAGAATCAAATGCTTTTAAATCGAGTTAAAAAGCAATTAGATCTTGATTTTGAAGTAACAGCCCTTTTAAAAACGCAAGAAAGTCTTCGCTCCCATCTTTTTTTCTTAAGCGATATTTATGAAAAAATTAGCTTTTCAATCAAATTACGTCTTTCTGAATCTATGCGCAAAAGAATCTACCAAAAAGCAACAGAATACCAACGTCTTTCTGAGTTTACACTCGGAAATTTACATCAAATTTTCCAGCCTTCTTCTTTTCGAATACGAAAAAACAGAAAAAAAGCAGTTTTATAGGATTTTAAATTGTTTTTCATAATCCCAATTAGGGTTATTGTCTTTATCGATTAGTTTTGCACGGACCCCTTCATAAAAGTTTCTTTGCGATAGAAAAAATTTTGCAAGTTCTATTTCTTCATCAATAAGTTGATCAAAAGAAAGGGTTTTAGCCTTTTCTATTTGTTCGATAGCAACTTTCACACTCAAAGGAGACCTGCCAGGAAGTGGCTTCATACTGACTTCAAGAGCATCAATATTAAGACTGCCAGGCCCCGGATCAATCTCTAACTGTTCTAATCCGTTTTTGATGTTTTCTGGCAGCACCTGGATAAATTCTTCAATTTTATTACTTGAAATGAAGTGATGGATAAGGCCTATTTTTTTGAGATCCCCTGCATTTATAGTATTTCCAGTAACAGCTAAATAAAGACCTATATTTTTTGGAAGCTTTGCCAAATAGTGACACATACCAACGTCAGGGAAATACCCAATCATTACTTCAGGCATAGCAAATTTTGTATTTTCCGTACCAATTACATGCAAGCCATGAAAGCTAATACCAGCTCCACCCCCCATAACAATTCCATCTACAATCGCAACATATGGTTTTGGGAAATGGTAAATCGAGCGAATAAGCTCATATTCTTTTCTTACCCAATTAAAAGATAATGTACTTTTT
>JBIIKD010000031.1:0-12210 GCA_044233345.1 Chlamydiia bacterium | reverse complement strand
GTGAATATCTTTTTTAGCTTTTTCTAAAGCGGACTTGATGCCATCAATCATGTTAAAATTAATAGCATTTAAGGCTTTGGGACGATCGAGGAGGATCTCTAACAACCCTCCCCTGTCCTTAACTTCTAACAAATTACTTCTTTTTATTCGTTTTATAGTTAATTTGAGTAACTTGCTTCATTCCTTTTTTCTTTTTCTCTTCAAGAAGTTCTTTCATATCAGATTTTGTAGGCTTTTCTTTTTTCTGACTTGGAAGGACTTCTTTAACAAGACGAGAAAGCTTAGGCTCCTCTTCTTCCTCAAAATTTTCATCTTCAGGAAGGAATGCGCCTTTTAATTTTTGGTCACGAGTTCCATCAACTGTTTTACCCCCTTGAAAATCTTTCAATCTATCAGAGAGGTGCCGAAGCGATTCAAGTCGTTGAGAAAGTATTTCCAATTTAGAATCCACTTTTCCTTTTACGGCACCTTTTAGATTTGCAAGAAGCTGCTCTTCACTTTCAAATTTCGTAGAGAAAGTGACTGCGTTACTACTGTAATCAGGAGCAAAAAGAAAATGACGGACAGTCAGGGGAATAGTTGTATACATATCATCTGTAAGCTGCGGCTCTAACTCTATTTTTGCCTGCTGCTTTGGAGGGCGCCCTCGTTTTGGCCTTGGATTCAATGCCTCATTTGAGTAATAAACCTTTCCCTTAGCCTCTAGGATTTCCCTTGCTTGTTGTAGCTCTTTACTAACTTTAGTATCAAAAGTATGCTCTTTTAGTCTTTCTACCACTTGCTTCGTAAGTTCTAGATCTTCCTCAAAAACAAAAGAAATATTCCACTTTCTTAGCCATTCAATAATTCTTACCCTTGAACGCTCATTATAGTACTGTTGCCACTTATCAAGCTCTGACAAATGGTCATAAATGAACTCTAGAAAATTTTCCCTCGATTCTTTTGCAGCAATAATATCGAGAAGTTTTTCCTTAGTATCTATATCGTAAACTTTTTCGTTTACAAATCCTTCCATGAATTTTTTTGTTTCATAGTAGGTCAACTTGGGAACTAAACAGTAGCGATCAGGAGATTTTTTAAATTCTTTCTCTGCCTCTAAAAGCTCTTCCTCCCCTTTATCAAGATCAAAATAGAGGAGAAATCCCTCAATTCGATCGAGATAAAAATCTCTTTCATCATCTGATTTAGAAAATGCCTCAAGTAGACGGTGATAGCGCAAAATCAACGGATTTTTTGCTTTAGGATATTCCTCTGCCATATCTCCCAACTGGTACGGTTCTAAGAGCCCCTACTGTAACACTCCTGAATTTAAAATTGTAGCATAAAAATCCCAACTCGATATAGACTCTCTCTATGCTTGGTATTAAAGAGATCCTAAAAGACCCTGAAAAGTTTCAGCGCGGCCTTCGAAGGAAGGATCCCGACCTCGACATTCATCCTCTAATCAAAACTTACGAAGATATGTGCCTGATTAGAACTGAACTCGAACAGGTTCGTTCAGAGCTAAATTCTAAATCAAAAGAGATCGGCGAATTCAAACGAACCGGGAAAGACTGTACATCTTTAATGGAGATCGTCGCCTCATTAAAAACAAAATCTCACGCCTTGGATCAAGAGTGCACTGCACTAGAAAGCAAATATGAAGCTCTTCTATCTGTACTTCCGAACCTTCCCGATGAAGAGATCAAGTTTTCTTTAGATCCAAAAGACAATGTTTGTGTGAAAACGCATGGATCCAAACCCTCTTTTTCTTTTACCCCTAAAAATCATATGGAGCTTGGAGAAATTCACAGTCTATTTGATTTTCACCGGGGCGCGAAAATTTCAGGTTCTGGATGGCCTGTTTATACAGGAATGGGAGCTAGACTTGAATGGGCCCTTATCAATTTAATGATTGAAACACACATTGAAAATGGCTTTACTTTTCATATGGTCCCCCATCTCGTTCAACCTGAAGTGATGTACGGATCAGGGCAACTTCCTAAATTTAAAGAGCAGCTTTTTCGCATCCACGACAAAGATTACGATCTATATCTGATACCAACTTCTGAAGTAGCTCTAAATGGGCTTCACATCGATGAATTCATTCCATTAGAAGATCTCCCAAAACTCTACGTAGCCTATTCTCCCTGCTTTAGAAGAGAAGCTGGCGCCGCAGGAAAAGCTGAACGTGGCCTTATTCGGGTACACCAATTCAATAAAGTGGAAATGTTCGCCTTTACTACCGCAGAAAACAGTGATCCAATCTTTGACATGATGGTGAAGTCTGCAGAATCAATCCTTCAAAAACTTGAGCTTCACTACAGAAATATGCTACTTGTGACAGGAGATATGTCTTATGCCGCCGCGAAAACACTCGACGTCGAAGTATGGCTTCCTGGACAAGACCGCTACTATGAAGTCTCTTCTATCTCCAACTGCCGCGACTTCCAAGCCCGGCGTTCAAAAATTCGCTACAAAGACAGCGAAGGGAAAACTTGTTTCGCTCACACCCTCAATGGCTCAGGCCTTGCGACTTCCCGCCTTATGGTAGCTCTCCTTGAGAACAACCAACAAGAAGACGGCACCATTCTTCTTCCCAAAGCGCTTCACAAAACGCTGGGTGAAAAAATCTCCCTTTAGATAGCTATTTTTCAAGATTTAGCCACCTTATCGATTCCACTATTTGATTAAAAAATTACCAATAAAATTCCTAAAAAAAAGAGAACCTTGATCACCGATTATGGATGCAAACTTTTTTAAAAAGAAAAAGAGAAGTTAAACTCAGGCCTCGCTCCAATTGCAGCCTTTGCAGCAATCGAACTAATTGAAAATAGCGCAAAATCGTACCAAGAGTGGACAGCAACACTTTCTTGAAGAGAGTTGTTTTTATAAGTAAGCCAACTAAAATAGGTCCCAAAAAGGGAGATATAGGGAATACTAAAGGCGTAATAACGCCATTGATGCTCAGGCTTAAGGAAGCTAGCATTTCCTAAATGGGCAGCACCAAAAAACATTGAAGAAAGGATCATACCCCCTACAGGCGTGCAAGTTTCTGCAAGGAGTGATTGCAAATAGCCACGAAAAAAAGCTTCTTCTCCAATACCAACTGGAAAAGCTGCAATCGGGTTCAATCCTCTAACAGCACTAAAATTACTTACATCAACCGCGTCTTCAGGAAATGCATAGTAAGAAAGTGCCCGACCTAAATAAAGAGCTCCTAAAACCCCCCCCCAAACTTCTGGTTTTTTAAGAACTTTCCATCGAAATGGTGCTTTCGTTAAATCGGCTAAGGTGTCAGTGGGCATTTTATGCAAATATCCTGCGTCATTATTGTAAATACGCACATCCCGATAGGCTGCATAGATCCCGTAAAAACTCGTGTTTTGAGCAATTGCAAAATTGACTCCTTGATATTTACTCAGCTCCAAACCCAAACTAGCCAAAGAAGTAGCAAGCAATCCCCCCCCAGCTTTATAGTCCCCTAAATAAATATTTCCAAGTCCAGGAGCTAAAAAAGATAACCCCACAGCCTTAAAAGAACTTTTATATTTTTGTATCTCTATTAAGGGTGGAGGCCCTAATTTTTCTACTTCAATTGGAGAATTTGTAAAAACATTCGGCTCGAATAAAACCACTGTCTCTTCTATAGGCATTTCTATAGGTGCTTCTAAGGATTCATTTAGGTCTTCCCCATAAAGCATGGGGACCAAAGCCAGAAGCAGACATAAAGACTTCATGAAAACCCCTAAATATTTTTGTATAAGAAAACTATTTCATTCTCGAATAGAGGGAAAAAACCTTTTTTTTGAAAAAAAATCCATGGTCTTATTGTACTTACTTCTTCTTCTTTCGGAGTTAAAAGCCCAACGGTCATTGAAGTAGATCCAAGTTTGTTTGCAAGAGTAGCAGCAGATTCTAAAAGTGCTGTTCCCACACCATGGCGAAGGTATTCTTTTCGTACCCCAATCCAATAAACACTTGTATTATTTGGGAAAGGCACTTCTATAGAGATTATTCCTACGCAGTTACTACCAATCATAGCGCCAAGAGTTACCCGCTCTCTAACCCCTTTTGCATATTCCTCTTTTGCCTCCAAAGAAAGGGTCGCGCTAATATCTAGATAGGCTTTTTCTGCTTCATTTCTACCCATTTCACGAATCAAAATATTTTCTAACTTCACAGATTCCTCCTATCAAAAATTGGCAGCAATTCTATCACACGGATCGGTTTTAAGGAAACTGTTGAAGCGATTCAAATTCTCCGCTACACTAAGGATATGAATGAAAAATCACATTTTAACGGGAAAGGTGTTTTTGAGCACCTTCACGAGGCTCGCAAAAAAGGCCACCTTGCAAGTCGGGAAAATCATGGAATCGAGACTGCTGGACACATCATGGGTGGAGCAGATGCTGCCAAAGAGACTGCCATCTACGTCATGCTTATATCAATTGTAGGGGAGTCTATTTCTCTTCCATTAAAAAACATTTATTTACTCGTTGGCCTTACTATTTTTGGCCTTCTTCTTTGGAAAACAGGGCGAAGTGGAAGTCTTGCTTGGTCACGCCTAGAGCGTGTGGAAAAACTCGTTCGAGATGAAAAGCATGAGATTGAAACAAATCGAGAAGAAGAAAAAACAGAACTTCGTGAAATCTATGAAGCAAAGGGCCTTTCTGGCGATTTACTTGACAAAGTAATCGATGTTTTAATGGCAGATGACAATAAGCTTTTAGGTGTGATGTTAGAAGATGAGCTTGGCGTTAGCCTAGAATCATACGAGCATCCCTTAAAGCAAGCCTTTGGTGCTGCTGTAGGGGTTTTTTTATCAGGAATAGTCCTTGCCGCTAGCTTTGCTATTCCCAATAAACTAGGCGTTTTTTTTGCAGGATATATCCTAATTGCTCTTTCTGCTTACGTAATGGCAAAAGTAGAACAAATTCGTGTAATGCACTGTGTAATCTGGAATCTTTCTATTACGTTTATGGCAACCCTTGGCACTTACTTTCTTACACAATTTTTTCTAAGTGATATTCTATGAGTTGCTGCTCTTCTTCCCATCATCATCACGATCCTCACCGTAATTCCTCTCCCTATACTCTTGATGAATACTTCGCTTCTGGGTATGAGGAATCAGAAAATCCCTTTATTACCGCAACTTCGAGAAAATGGGGAAATTATGTATCGATTATAGGATCGATTTCTGCCGCTCTATTTCTTTTAGCAGCTTACATTATCAGTTTTTTTTCCTTTCCCCTTTCCTCTTTTTTCGTCGTTCTTGTTTATTTTTTGACAGGAACCCCAGCTCTTATTCACTCACTAAAAAATCTTTTCGAACTTAATATCAATATTCAAGTGCTTATGACCCTTGCAGCGCTTCTTTCGGTTTTAATTGGAAGTGAGCTGGAAGGGGGACTTCTTTTAGTCCTTTTTGCCCTATCAGAAGCACTTGAAGATATGGTCACTAAAAAAACCAAAGGGGCTCTTCATACTCTTCACAAACTTACTCCGACCCTAGCTTACGTCGTTGAATCAGATGGCTCTGTTCTCCCAAAATCGATAAAAGAAATTCAGTTAAACACCCACATTTTAGTCAAAGCAGGAGAAATTGTCCCTTTAGATGGCGTCGTTATAGAAGGAAATTCCTATCTAAACCTATCCCACCTAACAGGGGAAGGTGTGCCTCTTCCTAAAAAACCTGGCGATATAGTCCCGGCGGGCGCCTTAAATACAGATGGAACACTTACGATTAAAGTCAGCAAAACAAGCGCAGAATCGACTCTTGCGAAAATCATTAAATTAATCACAGAGGCGCAAGAAACAAAACCCCATATACAACGATTTCTCGACAAATTCGGCCAACGATATGCAACAAGTGTTATCCTCCTTTTTTTCTTTTTCGGTGCTGCGCTGCCCTTTATATTCAATATTCCTTACGTTGGCATTGAAGGATCCATCTATCGAGCGTTAGCTTTCTTGATTGCTGCCTCCCCTTGCGCCCTTATTATTGCCACTCCAACTGCTTATCTAAGTGCTATTTCTGCCTGCGCTAGAAAAGGAATTCTTCTGAAAGGTGGCGTCATTCTCGACCGCGTTGCAAAATGTAAAGTACTTGCCTTTGATAAAACAGGAACCCTTACTACAGGACAACTAACTCTTGCAAGCATCGACATTGATGGAAGTGACATTGAAAAAGAAAAAGCCATTCAAATTGCAGCTGGACTTGAACGCGCAGTCGTACATCCAATAGCATCAGCTATTTTATCTTACGCAAAAGAAAAAAATCTTTCCTCTGCTCCTATTACTGATCTTAAAGTCCTTCCAGGTTTTGGAGTAGAAGGATACCATGAAAAAAAATATGTGATTATTGGCAACGCTGACTTTATCTTAGAAAAGATTCAAAATAAAAAACGCGTTACGGCTCTTCAAGAAAAGCTCATTCACGAGGGGCATGTCACAACCCTTCTTCTCATAGACCAAACTCTTCTTATCTTCCATTTTACAGACGAAATTCGCCGAGATCTTGTCCAAACAATCTCATCGCTTAAAAAACAAATCGATCTTGTCATGCTTACCGGTGACCACAAAGAAAATGCCCAATTTGTGGGGAAACAACTCCATATTGAAACCATTCATGCTGGACTAAAACCTGAAGACAAACTTCAAATCGTGACAGATCTCGCCAAAAACACCCCTCTCATGATGGTTGGGGACGGAATCAACGATGCTCCTGCCCTAGCTCATGCGATGGTCGGCGTTGCTATGGGAGAAGTAGGAAGCGCAAGCGCTATTGAAGCCTCTGACGTAGTTCTGCTTCGTGACGATCTCTCTCAAATCTCCTGGCTCCTGACCCGCTCCAAAAAAACCATTCGCATCGTCCATCAAAATTTAACGCTTGCTCTTGCCGTGATCACAACCGCAACCATCTGCTCCCTGCTCGGCTTCATCCCCCTCTGGCTTGCTGTCATCCTTCATGAAGGAAGCACCGTCACAGTCGGCTTCAATTCACTCCGCCTTTTAAGAAAATAAACGGACGCCTTTTCAAGTTTGAAGTGCAAAAAAGCGCGAATGCAGTTAATAAACTAATTTCCTAATCATATGTGCTCATATCTACAAAAGAAAATAACTAATTCCTTGCACCTTTTGAGAAAATAACTAGTGTAGATCTTGAAGGACCCTCTGGACAGGGTTTTTGAAGGATAATTATGCACAAAAAGCCCCATAGCCACCCGCTTGGCCCCCTTTCTGAAAAGGACTTAACAGCTGCTATTCAAACTGAAAGCCAGCACTTTAAAGATTTTTATATCTGGCTTGAAAAAAATATGCCAGCAGCGTTTTTTGAAGAAATTCTTCCAAAGCAATTACTGACAATCACTCATAACTTAATGAGTTTCAATCTGCAGGGAAATTTTGTAAAGATCGACTTCGAAGACTGTGCAATTGTCCTTTGCTTAAACACTTCTGATGCAGATATTTTGGTTTTAAAAAACTATACAGACCGAAGAATTCGAACCTACCAAACGTACGTCTCTCATGAAGCCCCTCCATTACAAGGAATTACCTCTAAGTTAAGAATTGCCATCCTCTATTTCGCAGAAGATAAACAAAAAGAGCATATAGAACTAAATGGCGACATCTTTTCTGCTTTGCAAGAAAAAGAACCAAAACTTACTAGAAAAGAATTTGATACACTCGTCCATTCTCTTTCCCCAAGTTTCGTTCGAATTCTCACAAAAGAGCGATTAATAGTCGCTTTATCGATGTTTTTTCGAGCAAAAACAGATGATCTTGTTCAGTATGAAGTACGTTATAATGAAGATTGGGATAAAAGCTCTAAAGACATGCCTTCTCTTCAGATTGTTTTTGCTTGGCGCAATACAAAACAATGCGACTTTCTGTATAAACTCTCAAAAATGATCTATAGACACCATCTTGTAATGAAAAGGGTAAATGCAGCCTTTGTACCAACAGAAGGAGATGAAACAACCCTTATTATGTCCTTAGCTATTCATGGAGAAGGAAATAAAGCAGCTTGGGAAGTAACTCATATGGAAGATTTTCTTCAAGAATTTGCAACCCTTAAGTACTTTAAAGATGACGATCTTATTGAAACAACTTTTATAGAAACAAACCTCTTAACGGGTAATATGGCCAATGTTTTAAGAACATTTAAGTCAATCACCCACCAATTTCTCCTCCCCATGGATCCCTATCTCTATTCAGAAGAAAATATTGAAGAAGCTCTTTGTCGTCATCCAGAACTGACTGTTCAACTTTGCAAAGCCTTTGAATCTAAGTTTGATCCTAAAAAAGGAAACTTAGAAACGTTTACAAAAGAAATGCAATCCTATCTTCAACTAGTCGCTAAAGTAGATACTGGAAACTTTCTCATCGACACTAGACGAAAAAATGTTCTTAAAATGGCCATGGAAGTGATCCATTTTACAGACAAAACAAACGCTTTTAAAAACAATAAAAGCTCTATCGCTTTTCGGATTAATGGAAACATACTAGAACAATTTCCCTATGATAGAACGCAAAAATTTCCAGCAATTCCTTTTGCTCTTTTTTTCATTAAAGGGTTAAGTTTCATCGCATTTAACATCCGCTTTAAAGACCTTTCTCGTGGAGGAGTACGTACTGTGCTCCCCTACAGAGAAGAACAAGCTGCTTGGGAAAAGCTAAACATTTTTTCTGAATCCTACAACCTAGCCTTTACTCAGCAAAAAAAGAATAAAGATATTCCAGAAGGTGGAGCTAAAACGGTTATTTTTGTGCAGCCTTTTGATCATTTACGAACAGAAAGCGCTATTTATAAAAAAGAACTGTTAAAAACAAACATATCTGAATCTGAGATCGTAGATAAATTAAAAACCTTTGAAAAACAAGAGCGCAACTACTATCTTTATCACTCTCAACGCTCTTTTGTTTCCACACTCCTTTCTTTAGTCAATTGTCTAGAAGATGGCTCTCTAAAAGCAAAAAATGTTCTCGATTACTATAAAAAGCCTGAGTATCTCTATTTAGGCCCTGATGAAAACATGCACAATCATATGATTGAATGGATTGCAGAGTTTTCTGTGGCTCATAGTTATAAAGTGGGTAAATCTTTCATCAGTAGTAAACCTAAAAATGGAATCAATCATAAAGAATTCGGCGTGACCTCTTACGGCGTTAACGTTTACATGCATAAAGTTCTCGAATATATAGGAATCAATCCAGAAAAAACTCCCTTTACAATAAAAATATCAGGGGGACCAGATGGAGACGTTGCAGGAAACCAAATCTACAATCTCTACAAATATTACCCAAAAACAGCGAAACTTCTTGCTATTACAGACGTATCAGGAACTATTTACGATCCTGAAGGGCTAGATCTTTCAGAACTTGCAAAACTATTTAAAGAAGAAAAATCGATCCGTTTTTATCCCCCTGAAAAACTCTCTAATGGAGGACTGCTGCTCGACCTACAAACAAAAAGAGAGCAAAGCGCCTATTCACAAGAAACTCTTTGTTACAGAAAAGAAAAAAACACTCTCATAAAAGATTGGCTTAGTGGAAATGAAACCCAGAATCTATTTAGCCGCAACCTTCATCAAGTAGTTACAGATATTTTTATCCCCTGCGGTGGCCGTCCACGGACACTCAATGGATCTAATTGGGAAAATTTTCTAGACCCAACAGGAAAACCAACTTCTAAAGCGATTGTAGAAGGAGCTAACCTATATCTTACTCCAGAAGCCAGAATTGCTTTAGAAGATAAAGGTGTTCTCATTATAAAAGACAGTTCCGCAAACAAAGGGGGCGTGATGTGCTCATCCCTTGAAGTTCTTTCAGGTCTTCTTTTAAGCGATGCTGAGTTTTTTGAAATAAAACCTCTTTTAATGAAAGAGGTACTGAACTTCATTAAAGATAAAGCAGAAAGTGAAGGCACTCTCCTGCTATCCACAAAAGATCAAACAGGAAAACCCCTTACAGAAATTTCTGAATGGATTTCAACTAGAATTAACACCTACACCTACCAAATCCTTGACTATCTAGAAAAAATTGATCTTCCCCAAGACTTAAATAACCCCATGATCAAGTGTCTTCTCGACTACATGCCTCCACTACTTGCTACCAAATACAAAGATCGGATCCTGACCAATATTCCCCCAATCCAACAAAAAGCAATGATCTCCTGCCACATTGCCTCGAAGCTTGTCTACAGCCGCGGCCTTTTGTGGAGCCCTTCGATTGTCGATGTCCTCCCCCTCGTCATCGAATCACTAAACAGCAAGTAATTTTCTTTGCAGGATAAAATGATCGTAGGCATAAATATTGGGTATGGGAAAAAAGATCTGCTTTGTTCGTCTTTCTGCTCTTGGAGACTGCATTATGATGCTTCCGTTTGTTCGAGCGATGCAAAAGGGATTTCCAGACGCTGAACTTACCTGGATTACCTCAAAGGGCGTCCTTCCTATTTTAGAGGGGTTGGAGGGAATCGACTTCATTACAGTTCCGAAAATCAAAAATATCTCCTCCTTTCTCAGGGCACGAGCGATTCTTAAAAATAAACACTTTGATCTTCTTTTAGCAATGCATACGAGCTTTTCGGCAAATCTTTTATACCCCCTTATCTCTGCTACAAGAAAGATCGGTTTTGATAAAAAACGTAGCCAAGATGCTCACTCTTTGTTTATCAGCGAAAGAATTGTTTCTTCAAAAACCGAGAAACATCTGGTTGAAACCTATTTGGATTTTGCATCTCACCTTGGAGTAAATGAGCCTATCTTCAATCAAACAATCCCTTTAAAAGAAGAAGAGGTTCAATGGGCAGAAAAAATGGGGAAAGAACCTTATTATGTGCTTCATCCAAAAAGCTCTTCTAACCAAAAAGACTGGATACTTTCCCGATACATTGAAGTAGGAAAGTATATTCAACAAAAATACAATCTTAAGGTATTTATTACAGGAGGGCCTGATGACCTCTCCATTTGTTCTAAAATTGAAAAAGGCCTTCAAATCAGGGTAGAAAATTTAGCAGGAAAGACCTCTTTACGCCATTTAAGCGCCCTTATTTCCAGGGCCCAATTTCTTTTAACACCAGATACAGGACCAGCCCACATTGGATCTGCTTTTAAAATTCCAGTTGTTGGACTTTATGCGACTACCTCTCCTAAAGTTTACGGCCCCTATTTTTCACAAGATTTTGTTATTAATAGAGTTAAAGAAGGCGCTATGGACTCTATCACAACGAAAGAAGTCAAAGAATCGATAGATTTAATTATCAACAGTTAAGGAAATTTTTCAGCAATCAAACTCAATGAGTGCTAAATTTCTTGCCTATTGTCTGCTAAATTGCTATAATTGCAATCATATGAGAAAAATCATACCCTTAAAAATTTCTTCAAAAGAGCTAAGAGAACGGGAAGTCCTCTTAGGGCTTGTTAAACTTTACCTTGAAAAGGGAAAGCCTATTGGATCTAATACTCTCAAAGAGTGTGGATTTGAGCATTTAAGTTCAGCTACTATTAGAAATTATTTTGCAAGACTAGAGCTTGAGGGCTTTTTAGCACAACATCACGCATCTGGTGGCCGAATCCCGACAGATCGCGCCTATCGATTATATGCCCAGCATCTTCTTCAACAACCCCTTTCTATTCATCAAGAAGACGCCCTTTTCTTATCTTCTCTTTTAGAAGAAGAGACAAAAGAAGTTTCCTCTTACTTACAAAAAGCAGTCGAAGCGGTAAGTGCAATGACTGGCTGCGCAGCTTTTCTTACCGCACCTAGATTTGATCAAGACTTTATTGTCAGAATGCATCTTGTTGATATTGATGAATCTAGGGCTCTTTGCGTAATTGTTACTGACTTTGGACTGATTCATACAGAAGTTCTTTACTTTCCCCACAAAATGTCTAAAGACTCTCTTAAAAGAACGGAAGAATATTTTCACTTTCGTCTGACAGGGGTAGAAAAAGTAACGCTTTCTCATGAAGAACTGCGATTTGCACAACAAAGCTACAATGAAATTGTCTTAAGGCACTTTGTTAGTTATACAAATATGCATTCTGAAGATATTTATAAAACGGGATTTTCTCGCCTTTTACTTCATCCAGAATTTCACGATCCTTTGATTCTTTCAAACACCCTTTCTCTTTTTGAAAACACAGACCATATTCGGATCTTACTTAGAAGTTGTTATGAGCAAGGATCTATCTCTTTTTGGATAGGTGATGATTTAAAAGAACA
>JBIIKD010000133.1:0-4094 GCA_044233345.1 Chlamydiia bacterium | reverse complement strand
CATTGGAAAAAGCTGGAGTTGTTTTATGTTCAATGAGTGAAGCAGTAATTAGATATCCAGAACTTCTTGAAGAATATTTGGGCTCTGTTGTTCCTATAGGGGATAATTTTTATGCAGCTCTTAATTCTGCAGTATTTTCTGATGGATCTTTTGTTTACATTCCGAAGGGGGTCCGCTCTCCAATGGAGCTTTCTACCTATTTTAGAATCAATGAAAGAGAAGTGGGACAATTTGAAAGAACGCTGATTATTGCAGAGCCTGGGTCTTATGTAAGCTATTTAGAAGGGTGTACAGCACCAGCTTTTGATACAAATCAATTACACGCAGCTGTTGTAGAGCTTGTTGCTCACGAAGGGGCTGAGATTAAATATTCCACTGTCCAGAATTGGTATGCAGGAGATCCAAAGACAGGAAAGGGGGGTATTTTTAATTTTGTGACCAAGAGAGGCAGGTGTAAAGGAAGGCGTTCTAAAATTTGTTGGACTCAAGTAGAGGCAGGAGCTGCTATTACATGGAAATATCCAAGCTGTATTTTAGAAGGGGATGATTCGATTGGAGAGTTTTATTCTGTAGCGCTTACAAATGGAAAAATGCAAGCAGACACGGGAACAAAAATGATCCATAAAGGGAAAAGAACAAAATCTACGATTATTTCAAAAGGAATTTCTGCAGATCAATCTCATAACACCTATCGTGGACAAGTACACATTGCCAGTACCGCTGAAGGAGCTAGAAATTATACGCAGTGCGACTCAATGCTCGTTGGCAATGCTTGTTCTGCAAATACATTTCCCTATATTGACGTTCACCATCCACAAAGCAGCGTCGAACATGAAGCCTCTACGTCTAAAATGAATGAAGAGCAACTTTTTTATTTACAGGCGAGGGGGATTTCTCGCGAAAATGCGATCAATTTGATCGTAAATGGATTTTGTAAACGTGTTATTTCTGAGCTTCCTCTAGAATTTGCTGTGGAGGCGCAAAAACTCCTAACTTTGAAACTGGAAGGATCGGTGGGTTGATGTTACAAATAGAAGATTTATGGGCTGAGGTAGAAGGAATACCGATACTAAAAGGATTTTCTCTTACAGTAAAAAAAGGAGAGACTCATGCAATCATGGGCCCCAATGGTGCGGGGAAGTCTACACTTGCAAAAGTTCTAGCAGGTCATCCTTTCTATGAAGTAACGAAAGGAACTATTCTAA
Source organism: Chlamydiia bacterium (assembly GCA_044233345.1). Taxonomy (GTDB): domain Bacteria; phylum Chlamydiota; class Chlamydiia; order Chlamydiales; family 2-12-FULL-49-11; genus JBIIKD01. The sequence continues at coordinate 2,889 of JBIIKD010000133.1, read as the reverse complement.
TCGATGGAAAAGATCTTTTGGAAATGGATCCTGAGGAAAGGGCTAAAGAGGGGCTCTTTATGAGCTTTCAATATCCTTTGGAGATTAGTGGAGTATCAAATGGAGAGTTTCTTCTTCATGCGTATAATGCGGTAAAAGATTTAGACCTTCCAATAGATCTTTTTAGGGAAAAGATCTCTCCTATTCTTAAAGAAACGGGAATACGACCAGAATTTTTAGAGAGAGATCTTAATGATGGATTTTCTGGCGGAGAAAAGAAACGGAATGAAATTTTACAGATGCTTATTCTCGATCCGAAATACGCTATTCTTGATGAAACAGATTCAGGACTTGATATCGATGCCCTACGAGTTGTGTCTGAAGGAGTCAATCAATTCATGAATAAAGATAAAGGGTTGATTATCATCACTCACTATCAAAGACTACTCAATTATATTAAGCCAGATTTTGTTCATGTCATGAAAGATGGAAGAATAGAAAGATCTGGGGGGGCTGAGCTTGCCCTAGAGCTTGAAACGAAAGGCTATCAAACATGCCTATAGAAATTCATAGAGAGCAATTAGAAAAATTGCTCGAAAGAAAAAATAGTCGGCGTCAAGAGCGATTACTTGCTTGGAATCAAGCTTGGGAAATCGGTGCACCTAATAAAGAAAGTGAAATATTTCGTAAGGTTCAGCTAAGAACGCTTTATGAAAGCCCTCTTGAAGAGAAAAAATATGAGGTGAAATTTCCAGAGCCTTTAGAAGGTATGGAAATATTGTCTCTTACCAAAGCGCGAGAAAAATATGGGGCCTTCTTCTATAATCGGGCGCAAAAAAGTTTAGGAGATACATTTTTTTCTAAAATCAATGAAGCTCTTGTGGAAGAGGGAATTTTTATTTATGTCCCCCCAAATACAAAAGTAAAAGAGCCGATTCTTATCCCAGAAAGTTATATAAATGGAGGCTATTACACTCCCAGAATACATATTTTAGTCGGAAGTGCGTCTGAAGTTGAGTTTTTTCGAGAAGAGACATATGGGGAAAATGAACAAATCATTGTTAATCAAGTAATTGACATCGCCCTAGAAACTCGTGCAAAATGTCGGTTTATAGAAAGAAGGGGAAGGGGGGCTAATCCCATTCTTTTGTACCACCTTCATGCAAGTTGTAAACGGGAAAGTGAATTAACGGTAATTACCGTAAACTCAGGAAGTAAGCTTCTTTATCAGTCTTATGATGTGCGCCTCCTTCAAGAAGATTCCCGAGCTGTTCTTAAAGGGGTATGGGATTTAGAAAAAGAGAAAAAAAGCCACACAAATGTATACATTACCCACGAAGCTGAGCGAACATTTTCTCAACAACACTTCAAAGGGGTATTAAGAGATCATAGTCGAAGCACTTTTGAAGGTAAAATATTTGTTCATCCAATAGCCCAAAAAACAGAGGCATATCAACTTAACAACAATTTGATACTCGATAAAGGGGCTTCTTGTTTTACAAAGCCGAACTTAGAAATTTTTGCAGACGATGTAAAAGCCTCTCATGGAGCGACTATAAAAGATCTTTCAGAAGAGGAGATGTTTTATATGCAATCTAGAGGTATTGGCTTAGAGAAAGGGAAAGAGCTTTTGAGTAGAGGCTTTTTGGATAGCATTTTAAAGGAAGCTGAATGTCTTTTAATGTAAATAAAATTAGGTTGGATTTTCCTATGCTTCGAAAGGAAATGAATGGGAAAAAATTTATCTATTTTGATAATGCCGCGACTACTCATAAACCAGCCTCTGTAATTGCATCGATGACAAAGTTTTATGAGGAAGACTATGCAACAGTACATAGAGCTGTTTATGAATTTGCAACAAATGCTACAGAGGCATATTCAGAAGTCCGAAGGCTTGTTGCTAAATTTATACATGCAAGCTCTGAAGATGAAATTATCTTTACTAAAGGGGCTACTGAAGCGATTAATTTAGTCGCATATTCATATGGAAGAGAGTTTGTAAGAAGGGGAGATGAGGTCCTTATTACAGAAATGGAGCATCATGCAAATATTGTTCCCTGGCAGTTGCTGTGTGAAGAAGTGGGAGCTAAGTTGGTTGTTGTCCCTGTAAATGCGGCAGGGGAAATAAACATGGAGCTGTTTGAAGAAAAGTTGCATGAACGCACGAAGATAGTCGCTGTAGCTCACATGTCTAATGTTCTTGGAACCATTAATCCAATAGAAGAAATAGTTAGACTTTCTCATGCAAAAGGAGCGGTTGTTTTTGTAGATGGAGCTCAAGCTGCCCCTCACATATCAATCGATCTTGCAAAATTAAAAGCTGATTTTTATACCTTTTCAGGTCATAAAATTTATGGCCCGATGGGTGTTGGAGTTCTGTATGGACGATTTGATCTTCTTGAAAAAATGCGTCCCTTCCATGGAGGAGGAGATGTTATTAAAGAAGTAACCTTTCCCAAGACAATTTTTCAGTCTCCCCCCTTAAAATTTGAAGCTGGCACCCCTCTTGTTGCAAGTGTAATCGGTCTAGGTGCTGCAATAGAATATTTAAATGCAATTGGAATAGAGCAAATTAGACGTCATGAAGAAAGTCTTCTTGAAAGAGCAACAAAAGCCCTGGAGGCTTTTTCAGATATCGAAATAGTGGGGGCTGCAAAAGAAAAAGGAGCCATCCTTTCGTTTCATATAGAGGGGATACACCCATTAGATTTTGGTACTATGATTGCATTTAAAGGAATGGCTATTAGAACAGGCACTATGTGCGCTCAACCGATAGTTAGACACTTCGGTTATCATTCCCTTTCAAGGATCTCCTTTGGTCTTTATAACACCGTAGAGGAAGTAGATGCATTTATCCAAGCTCTATCTGAGGTAATCCAATTCCTTTCTCCTGCAAAATCTTTTTAAATT
>JBIIKD010000132.1:0-4124 GCA_044233345.1 Chlamydiia bacterium | reverse complement strand
CAAAAAGCATCTATAAATTTAAATTGACCTATAGACAGCCTTCTTCAAAGGCACCTGATGGTCTTACAACATACACCCAAACATTACTCGAGAATCATAATGGATGAAGAACACGTACAAGAACATATTGAAGAGAACCTAACAGTTGGCGATCTTATGCAAGAAAGTCTAAAAAAAGCCTCTTCTGATGCCACTGAATTTAAAGATAAATACTTTCGCGCTTTGGCAGAAATGGAGAATTTACGTAAACGTCTCCAACAAGAAAAACAGGATATGATTTCCTATGCAATCGATAATATGCTTGGTGAATTTTTAACACCGCTCGACAGCTTTGAAGGGGCATTAAAATTCACAGACAACTTATCAGATGAATTAAAAAACTGGGCCCACGGATTTAAAATGATTTTATCCCAGTTTAAACATGTTTTAGAAAGCCATGGAATCACAACATTCAATTCTGTAGGACAAAAATTTGATCCTCATTTTCATGAAGCGATTGAAATGATTGAAACAAGCGACCATGAAGACGGCACAGTGATTGAAGAGATCCAAAAAGGATATAAGCAAAAAGAGCGCGTCTTGCGCGTTGCAACTGTGCGGGTAGCTAAATCAAAAGACTCACATAATTAAGGAGAAAGATCATGACAAAGAAAAAAAGCAATAAGGTTATCGGTATAGACCTTGGAACAACGAACTCTTGTGTTGCAGTAATGGAAGGAAAAGAAGCAAAAGTCATTACGAATGCAGAGGGAGCTAGAACAACACCTTCTATCGTTGCTTTCAAAGGAAATGAACGCCTTGTAGGTATTCCTGCAAAACGTCAAGCAGTAACAAATCCAGAAAATACTATCTCTTCTGCAAAACGTTTTATCGGAAGAAATTTTAATGAAGTACAAGAAGAGATCAAAACTGTTCCTTACAAAGTAGAAGAAGGAGCGAACCACAAAGCTTCAATCCGTGTAAATGGAAAGCTTATGACTCCAGAAGAAGTAGGAGCCCAAGTACTTGCTAAAATGAAAGAAACAGCAGAAGCCTATCTTGGCGAAGAAGTAACAGAAGCTGTAATCACTGTACCTGCTTACTTTAATGACTCTCAAAGACAGTCCACAAAAGATGCAGGAAGAATTGCTGGCCTAAACGTAAAAAGAATCATCAATGAGCCGACAGCAGCAGCTCTAGCTTACGGCTTAGACAAGACAGGAAAAGATCAAAAAGTAGTGGTCTATGACTTAGGCGGAGGAACCTTCGACGTCTCTATTTTGGAAATTGGAGATGGCGTGTTTGAAGTTCTTTCAACCAACGGTGATACACACCTCGGTGGTGATGACTTTGACGAAGCGATCATTCAGTGGATCCTTGCAGAGTTTAAAAAAGAACATGGCGTTGATCTTTCGAAAGACAAAATGGCGCTACAACGTCTACGTGATGCTGCAGAAAAAGCAAAAATAGAGCTTTCAGGAACACAAACAACCGAGATCAACCAACCCTTTATCACAATGGATGCAAGTGGACCTAAACACTTAAATCTTACACTTAATCGCGCGAAATTAGAAGGTCTTGTCTCTCATTTAGTAGAAAGAACAACAGGCCCATGTCTTAAAGCGATGAAAGATGCTGGAGTTTCACCTGGTGATTTAAATGAAGTGATCTTAGTCGGCGGAATGAGCCGCATGCCGCTTGTACAGCAAAAAGTAAAAGAGATCTTCGGCAAAGATCCACACCAAGGGGTAAATCCTGATGAAGTAGTTGCAATCGGTGCTGCGATCCAAGGGGGAGTTCTTACAGGTGAAGTAAAAGACGTTCTTCTTTTAGACGTTGTACCTCTTTCACTTGGTATTGAGACTCTAGGTGGCGTTATGACAAAATTGATTGAACGTAACACAACAATCCCTACACAGAAAAAACAAGTGTTTTCTACTGCAACCGATAATCAGCCAGCGGTTACCATACTCGTTCTTCAAGGAGAAAGAGAAATGGCCTCTGACAATAGAAAAATCGGCCAGTTTGACCTTACAGATATTCCGCCAGCACCTAGAGGAATGCCTCAAATTGAGGTAATATTTGATATTGATGCAGATGGGATCTTGCATGTTTCCGCGAAAGACAAACAGTCTGGAAAAGAGCAAAAAATTAAAATTGAAGCTTCTTCCGGCCTTTCTGAATCTGAGATCAAAAATGCAATCAAAGACGCAGAAGCACACGCAGAGACAGATAAGAAAAACCGCGAGCGCGTTGATGCGAAAAATGAAGGCGACGCCCTTGTTTTCCGCGCAGAAAAAGCTCTTAAAGACTACGGAGACAAAGTTCCAGAGGAAATCAAAAAAGAGATCCAGGAAAAAATCGATGGAGTAAAAGATGCGATTAAATCTGATCATCTCGACACAATCAAAGCCGCTACTGCAGCGCTGAATCAAACGATCCAAAAAATTGGAGAGTCGATGCAACAAACTGCAGGTGGCCCATCTGATGCACAGCAACACAACGTTTCTAGCGATGCCTTCAAGAAAAAGAAAGAAGGAAGCGAAGAAGGGGAAGAGTTGCAAGACGCTGAAGTGGAAATTCTAGACGAAGAAAAATAATTTTTCGAAGGGGGGGGCCTTTAGGCTCCCCCTTTTTTTATCTTAACTATCCTCTCAACTTTATCATCTATATTTAGTTCCCCATTTTTTACTTTTTCTAAAATCGCTCTATACACTCCTGGGACAAGTTTTTGAAGAATTTCATCAATATTTGGTCCTATGTGATCACCATAGAGAAGCAGATCGTGACCTGCGATAAGATATTGAATGGCAGCTTCCTCTGGGGAGTAATAATTTGCAATCCCTTTCATATTCATTGCATCGGTAATAACCACTCCATTAAATCCCATATCACTCCTTAGAAGCCCTTCAATTACTTCTTTAGACATGCCAGAGGGAAATTGCTCTTTACCTGTTAACATTTTTGAGGAAAGATGTCCTGTCATAATCATTCCAATTCCTTCATCGATAAGAGCTTGAAAAGGAAGTAAGTCCAGTCCTTCCATTTCAGGAAGAGCAAGATGTGAGTCTACAAAAACATTCCCATGACCTGGAAAATGCTTTCCACATGGAGTTACTCCCCCATTTATAAGTCCTCTTGCCATCGCACATCCCTTTTCAGCAACTAAAACAGGATCCACTCCAAACGAACGCATGCCAATAATGGGATTTTTTTTATTCGTATTTACGTCAACAACTGGAGATAAATTTATATCCACACCAATAGCGCAGAGAGACTCCCCGATTTCTTTTCCTATTTCATAGATCTCTTCATTACTATAAGAGGCTCCAAGTATAGAATTTTTAGGATAACTTTTTGCATCCTCAATACGCATTCCAAGCCCCCATTCCGCATCACAAAAAACTAACACCTCACCCCCAACCCATTGAAGAAATTCTTCCTGCTCTTTTAATGAAATAGCTTTTGTAATCACAGAATGAATATGAAATTCTTGCAAAGCACGCTCTACATCTTTTTTATGCTCTTCTCCAAGACGTGGCGCTACAGGGATCACAAAAAGATACCCAACCTTTTCCTCAATACTCATACCATAGAGGATAACCGTGCTTAAAAAGAAAAAAACGATTTGAAAAACCCTATGCATAAAATAAAAAATACGATATATCATACTGATTTACAACAGAATTCAGGAAAAATGCGCACTTTAGTCTGTTCGCTGATCTTCTTATCCCCTCTATTTAGCCAAGAAAGCACCCCATTTTCTGTTCATCCTATTCCAATGTTTCGTAGCTTGGAACAAGCCCAACGCTGCTATCGAATGATGCGATTAATTGATAAAATTTTTCAGGATAATAAGTTGGAATATTTTGCTCGGGGAGGAACTCTTTTAGGCACTATACGCCACGGGGGATTTATACCTTGGGATCATGATGTAGATATCGCCATTCCTATGGATCAATACCAAAAAGTATTCACCCTTTTTACAGAGTTTCAAAAATACAATCTATCTATCCATCAATCTCCAAAACATACCTATAGATTAGCGATTAGGGACGATTATGATCCTTATGGAGCGTATTGCGATGTTTGTTTTTATTGGATAGGTCGTGACTATTTAGGCCGAAAAAGAGCTTTTTTTGGAG
>JBIIKD010000131.1:0-4157 GCA_044233345.1 Chlamydiia bacterium | reverse complement strand
CATGAACGAGATTCATTTTGGGCTATGAAACATAATAAAAAATCGGAGAAAGAGCCTCACTATGAAGATATTTTGATGCCGAAAGACACTCCAATGGGAATTATTATTGGAATGTTTAGTTTTGTTTTTGGATTTGCTGTTATTTGGCAAATCGTATGGCTTGTGATTGTAGGGTTTCTGGGAATGGTTGGGTGCTTGATAAAACATTTATCCTATGATGATACAGAGTATTACATTCCAGCTTCACAAGTTGAACAAATAGAGAAAGAATTTCTAAAAAGAAAAAAAGAAGCTAAATAGATGATACACGATCACGCTCAAGAAAATTATGATAAAACCATATTTGGTTTTTGGGTCTATTTAATGACCGATTGTATTTTGTTTGGAATACTTTTTGCAACTTACGCAGTTTTGCATACCTCTAGATTTGGAGGACCTTCGGGACATGAAATTTTTGATCTTAAATTTGTTTTAGCTGAAACATTTGCTCTGCTAATTAGTAGTTTTACTTGTAGTCTCGCAGGATTAGCAAGTCTTCGAGATAAAAAATGGCAAACAATTGCTTGGTTTGTCCCTACATTTTTGCTAGGTCTTTCTTTTGTTGGAATGGAGATTACTGAATTTACAGGTCTTGTGCGAGAGGGAAATAGTTGGGAAAGGAGCGCTTTTTTATCCTCATTTTTTACTCTTGTCGGCACTCATGGAACACACGTATCCTTTGGACTTCTTTGGATGATTGTTCTTGTGTGTCAAATTATTTTTCGTGGATTTACACCAATTATTCATAAAAGACTGATGTGTTTACGACTATTTTGGCATTTTTTGGATGTTGTATGGATTTTTATATTTACTGCTGTCTATTTAATGGGGGTAATCTAAATGGATGCTCATGCGCCAAACACTAGTATGAAGGGCTATCTTTTTGCTTTTATATCATCAATAGTATTAACCCTTGCAGCCTATTTTTTGGTTGCAAATCAAATTTTAACGCAATCTAATCGTATTTGTGCGGTAGTTGGGTTAGGAATTGTGCAGGCAATCATCCAATTGATTTTTTTTCTCTACCTTGGGAAAGAGAAAAAACCACGTTCAAATTTGCTTGTTTTTTTATTTATGGCATTGATTCTTGCGATTGTAATTATTGGAACTCTTTGGATTATGTATGATTTAAATGCACGGCTTATGCCAAAAATGGAGATATAAAAATTATGATTAAGACCTACTATTTGCTCACAAAGCCTGGAATTATAATGGGGAATTTAATCACAACTGTCGCAGGATTTGCTCTTGCTTGCACGACTGGTATAGATCTTATTCTCTTTACAAAAACGCTAATTGGACTTGGACTTGTGATTGCTTCTGCATGTGTATGCAATAACTATATTGATCGACATAATGATAAAAAAATGGAAAGGACAAAAAATCGAGCTTTAGTACAGGGGGTCATTTCTTCAAAGAAAGCTCTTATATTTGCGTTTCTTTTGGGCGCTACGGGGCTGCCTATTTTAGCCTTTACAGTAAATTACTTGACAGCTTTTATGGCCCTTATCGGTTTTGTTGTGTATGTAGGAATGTACACCTTTCTTAAAACTCATACAAGATATGCAACATTGATTGGGAGTATTTCAGGCGCTATCCCTCCGGTAGTTGGATATGTAGCGGTTAGCAATCGATTAGACATTGGAGCGCTGCTTCTTTTTTTAATACTCGTTGTTTGGCAAATGCCACACTTTTATTCTATCGCTGTTTATTCCTTTGATGATTATAAAGCAGCCTCTATACCCGTTCTTCCCATTGTCCGAGGTATACCAATTACAAAGATACACATGGTTTTTTACATCATAGGATTTATGGTTCTTGCATTTCTTCTTACTTTTTATGGCTATGCAGGATATGCATATCTTATAAGTGCAGCGATACTTGGTGGTGCTTGGTTAATCCTGTGTATAAAAGGGTTTAATGCTCAAAATGATGCAAGATGGGCGCGTAAAATGTTCGCCCTTTCCCTGGTTACTATCGTTGGCATCTGTGCTGTGATTACCGTAACGCACTTTTAGTCAGAATTAGACCAAAGGGGATCCCAAGGAGCTAACGTAGTGGGTGGGTTCGAGAGGAGCTTTTGTAGCTCTTCTGGCAGCTTATTTTTGGGAACTATGATTCCAAAAACATATTCATCAAACCAGTTATCGTTCATCACGAAAAACCCGTTTTTCCCGATGTCAGTGCCCCAGCTATTTTCTACTTTCCATCTTATAGGAATATCATCTTCAAGATGGACTCCTGTAAAAAGAAGGGCATGGTTTGGTACCGATAAAAGATATTTTAGCCGAGAACTTTTGGTCATTGAAAAGTCTGTTTGATAAATATAATCGAATTCGTAGAGATTGGCGTCTAATAGACCTGTAAAACGATCTGATTGACTTGCAATATCTGCAGAAAAGCAAACTGCATGGTCAGCAAGAAGCATCTCTTTTGTAATTTTTTTGAGTTCTTCAATTGGGATATTTAGACCAATTCGATCTGTTCCACCCACCATATATCCAGAATTAGAGATTAAATAATTTGTGTAATAGGGGGTGTCATTGCGTGGGCTATGAATAAGAACAGCATATTCGTTTAAAGGATAATCGATGCATTCCGCTGCAAAAGATAGGGGGGTTAATTTTTTAAATTGATAAAGCGTTTTTTCTTTATCATAAAAAGAGTAATCAAAGGTTACGGGGGGAGCTCCCATGTGAACTACTAAAATTTGATAAACCTGTTTTAAGAGTTCTTTTTTTACTTCTCTTGCATAATCAATCGTTGCGCCTTTTGCTAACAACTCTCTAAGAAGATGGGCATCTTTGGTTAATTTTAATCGTAAAACTTTATTCAGCGGAGGAGAAAAATGACACGATGCATTTTCTGGATAAACAGATGCAGGTACAAGACCATACTTATTTACTAAATCTACAAAAACAGACCAATCACCCCCATCGTCTATAGAGTGACACAATAAAAATCTAATAAATTGGCTGTCTAGTGGCTCTGACCAATTTTGAATAATCCGTTCCAAAAAAATATTAGCTTTTTCTACTTTGTCATAAAAAAAGAGGTGGCTTGCTGAAAATTCAAAATCACTTATTGCCATTTTTTTGTTTAATTCACAGCGCAGCATATTAAGAGCTGCGTATATCCAGCATCTTCCGGAGCCTTTTTGATTACTAGGATTAAAAGAAGAGGAAATTTCATCGGAAAAAAGGAAATCCATGCTTCGAACCGCATCCCAGTTTTGAGCTATCGGATAATTGAAATTTTGCGTAAGGACATTTCGCATCATACGAAAGTGAGGAGTTTGTTCGATTTCCTCACATGTTGCATGTAGTTCATCGGGATCAATTCTTTCTAAAGTAGACGCCTCAAGTGCGCTGTATAAAGAAAAAAATGTAGCGAGGAAAAGAAAATGATGCATTTGAAATACCCTAGTAAATAATTTAAGTTCTATGCTTTTAAATGATTTTTTTTAGAATTTCAATAAATTTATGTGTGATTTTAAAACTCTGGGAAATTTTTATAGCTGGTGCTTAAAATTTAAACCAACGCGAGCTTATCACAAGGTCTATGGCAAAAGTTCTCAAAATTTTCAGAATATTGTTTATAAAAATAAATGAAAAATGTTTTATTTTTAATTATAACAATGAGATTTTTATTTATTTTTGTTTTTGTATTTTTCTTTAATTTATTTAGATATTCCCAAGAGCCTAAAAAAATATAGAATTCCCTTCACAAAAAAGGGGGGGGGTAAGGATGGTTGGTGAATTTTTGTATTGGAAAACAACAACAGACCTCTTGCGTAATTAATTTGGGAGCTCAAAATTATGGATTCGGGCAATAAGGTTAAAGCGCAAACCAACCCGCTTTCGTCGATTTCTATACCTATCGCTCACTATTTTAAATCTCTTCAAACTCCCAATGACATTCTCATTTACAACTTGCTCTGAAGAGATTGCTCTATTTTGCTTTTTCTCTTCGGTTGTTAACGGTTTTTTCTTGCTCGATTTTTTTGGAAGCCTTGAGTTTTTTTGAAGCTTTTTTATTCCCGTATACCTACCGTCCGTTACTCCACAGGTTTTTTCAGTCCAGCGCACCTTGCTCTCTTTGAACAGCCTAAAGTCATG
>JBIIKD010000129.1:0-4176 GCA_044233345.1 Chlamydiia bacterium | reverse complement strand
ACTTTTCTTGTATTGCCTACAATATCGCCAATTGTCGGATTTAACTGGGCTATCAATACTTTCATACTTTCCGTATAGAAAAAAAATAAATCGCTGTCAATCTGTATATAATCATTCAAACGCAATTAGCTACCCATATCACAAAGGCAATAAACAAAAATACTTTTTAGCTCCATAGGTTCTCCAAAACTAGTCGAATCTAAAAAATATAGTTAGATTCGGCTATGATCTCCAGACTATCTGCGGCAGCACTCTTTGAATAATTGGCTCTCATCAAGGAGGAATACCGTTGGCTTCGCTTCAATTATTCAAATCCCATCTGCCTCGATGACGTCTGGAGATGAAGTAGGTAGCAAATTGGGTTTAAACAAACAAGACAGGAGGTAATTTTAGATAACTCTTTTCGTTAAACGGCTCTTTTTGTATTCTTTCTCCTTATGTCTAAAATGCATGAACATTGGGCCTCAAGAGTAGGCTTTGTACTCGCAACAGCAGGCTCCGCAGTCGGCCTTGGAAGTCTATGGCGTTTTCCATATGTTGCTGGGGAAACAGGAGGGGGAGCGTTTGTCCTTCTCTATCTATTTTTTACATTTTTTATTGGCCTTCCTGTGTTTCTTGGAGAACTCCTTATTGGGCGAAAAACTCAAAAAAGTGCCGTTCTTGCCTATACAACACTTGCAGGGGAATCTTCTAATTGGAAAATGATCGGCTGGGTCAATATTTTTACCTGCCTTCTAATTCTTTCTTATTACTCTGTTGTCGCTGGGTGGTGCCTTAGCTACACACTGATGTCAGTCAATCAGTTCACCACTGGGAAAAGCACCGACGAAATCAAAAAAACCTTTGAAATTCTTTTTGCATCTCCTGGGATCAATCTTTTTTGGCTTGCCCTTTATCTTCTCATAAATGTGGGCATAGTACTCGGTGGAGTTAGAAAAGGGATTGAGTACTGGTCAAAGATCTTGATGCCTGCTCTTTTTTGTATTTTAATTGGAATGTTTTTTTATGCGCTAACGATGCCTGGATTTCTTCAAGCCTTCAAGTTTATCTTTAAACCAGATTTTTCAAAACTTGGCTCCTCTGGAATTTTATCTGCCCTTGGAATGGCCTTTTTCAATTTAAGTGTTGGATATGGGATTCTTGTTACTTATGGAAGCTATATGCAAAAAGAAGAAAATATTCCAAAAAATGGTTTGATCATTGCCGCAATGACGGTCTTTACCTCCCTAATTGGCGCTCTTACCATTTTTCCTATTGTATTTACCTTCGACCTCCCTCCGCAAGGAGGACCAGGTCTTGTTTTCCAAACTCTCCCAGTTCTTTTCTCTCAACTTCCAGCATCTCTTCTTATCTCGACTGTTTTTTTCGCACTTCTCCTATTTGCTGCCCTCACTTCCTCTATCTCCCTTTTAGAAATGTTAGTCGCCAACCTTCTTGAGCTTTATCAAATATCGCGCTTAAAAGCGGTGTTTATTATTGCAGCCCTTGCTTTTTTAATTGGAGTCCCAAGTGCAGTTTCTGGATCTAGTTGGCTTTTCCCAAACTGGGAACTTATTTATGGGAAAAACTTCTTTGATACAATGGATAACTTAGCAGCGAACTGGCTTACTCCTTTTGCAGCACTATTTACGACCATTTTTATCGGCTGGCGCATGCGTAAAATGGAAATTTTTGAAGAGTTTTTAATCGGATCTAAATCTCGCATGATTGTAAAACCTTGGTTTTTCATGGTGCGCTATGTGGCTCCGATTGTTGTTATTTTGATCATATTGCAAAACATGGGTCTTTTTACTAAATAATAGAGAGGATTTTATGGCTGAAGGAACTTTACGCATTCATAGCGAAAACATTCTACCCATTATCAAAAAATGGCTTTATTCTGATAAAGACATCTTTATTCGAGAACTCGTATCTAACAGCACAGATGCTATCGCCAAACTCCTTTTAATCCAAAGTGAAGAAGGAATTGATATTGGCAACTCTCCCCTCGAAATTCGCCTTAAATTAAATCAAGAAGCGAAAACCCTAACAATTAGTGATACTGGCATTGGAATGACCGCTGAAGAAGTGGAAAAATACATCGCTCAACTTGCTTTTTCAGGAGCTGAAGAATTTTTAGAAAAATATAAAAATGTAGAAGGAAAAGAACCCTTTATCGGACACTTTGGCCTTGGATTTTACTCCGCTTTCATGGTCAGCAGCCTTGTAGAAATCGATACTCTTTCCTATAAAGAAGAAAGCGCTCCAGCCCACTGGTCTTGCGACGGTTCCTCCACCTACACTTTAGACGTTGGAAGCCGAAAAGAAAGAGGAACCTCGATCACTTTACACATTCAAGATGAAGAGTACCTAGATCCAGCTAAACTTCTTTCTATTTTAAAAACTTACTGCGACTTTCTCCCCTACCCAATCTATTTTGAAGAAGAGCAAATCAATAAAGATGCCCCCATTTGGATACATGAAAGCAAAGACCTAAAAGAGGAAGATTACCTAGCCTTTTATCACAAACTCTATCCCACTGAACCAGATCCTATTTTCTGGATCCACCTCAACGTTGACCACCCGTTTCACCTAAAAGGGGTCCTTTATTTCCCCCGCATTACCCCGCGCTTTGACTTCCAAAGCTCTCATATTAAACTTTACTGCAACCGCGTTTTTGTTTCACAAAACTGTAAAGATCTCTTTCCAGACTTTTTAACTGTTCTACGCGGCGCTATCGATAGTCCAGATATCCCCCTGAATGTATCTAGAAGCTACCTCCAAATGGATAGCACCGTACGCAAACTAGCTCAACACATCTCGAAAAAAATCTCAGATCGCCTTACAGCTCTTTATAAAGAAGACAAAGAAAAATTCATCGAGTATTGGCCTGATATGGAAGTGATTGTAAAACTTGGGATCCTTCACGATGAAAAATTCTACGAACGGGTTAAAGACCTCCTTCTTTGGAAAACCGCATCTGACAAATGGCTCACTGTAGAAGAATATGTAGAAAAGTATAAAGCTGCTTACGGGGAAAAAGTGTTCTATTCTACAAAAGATATTGAACAGTCCCAATTTCTTTCCCTCTACAAAGAAAAAAATATCGAAGTTCTTTTTGCTAAAGGACCTTTGGATAATGCGATCTTTAATTCTTTAGAATCAAAACTTTCCATTCGATTTCAAAGAGTGGATGGTGGAATAGATGACCTTATACTCGATAAAGAAAATATCCATAACGATGCACTCCAAATTCAAGAAAAAATCCAAAAAAATCTTAGCCTAGAAGGTGTCGAAGTCCAAGCAAAAAGCCTCTCTTCCCCATCCCTTCCAGCTTTTGTCATGATCGATGAAAATAGTCGCCGTATGCGTGAGTACTTATCGATGACTCAAAAAGAGATGCCTAACATCCCCTTTGGGAAACAAGTCTTCGTCGTCAATACAAATAACTCCCTCATTCAATCGCTTCTTAAAATCGAAGAAAGCGACCCAACGCTTTCTGCATCACTTACAAGGCAAATCTACGACCTCTCCCTTCTATCGCAACAAGAACTCCACCCCGATGCCCTCCCAGCCTTTGTAAGTCGGATGGGAGACGTCCTCGAAAAAATCACCACCCAACTGACCAAAGACTAATCGCCCCTAATATCGCTCTAACGCGCTATGAAAAAAATGAATAAAAAAATTACGACTCAGTGTTCATTCACTGAGTCGTAGGGATTATTAATCTGTATCTCTTACACCCTTTTTATCTTACGGTGTATTAAAGTCTGCAAGAGGCTCCACCTCAAAGGCATTTTCCCGTCTCTTAGCTTCCCCTAAAGAAAGCTCACTTATACGTTGCTCTAACGGGGTCATTTCTTTTACACGGAGTAAATAACTATTTAATACTTGATCAAAGGCCTTTTTAGAGGCCCCGGCAACCCGCCCTGTAACATATTGCTTTGGACGAGCATAGGGTTTACATCCAGCTCTTTTCCATGTCGTATAGTCACTGGCCATCTGATCTATCCGCACATGAAATAATTCCTGAAATCTTGCAGCATCTTCTCTTTTAAAATGCTCATGCTGCCCCATTACCATATATAGAGTATGTTTTACTACCCTTTCATGCTTAACAATATCCCTTTTCACATCTTCAGGGGCTACTTCATGCAATTTAACATGAAAATCCCTCATAAAATCTGAGATAAATAG
>JBIIKD010000160.1:0-3297 GCA_044233345.1 Chlamydiia bacterium | reverse complement strand
TATTTTTATAATAATAGGATTAAATAGTAGTATTTAAGTTCTTACCCAAAAAATACAGTTCTCGCTGTCATGAGCGCTTGTAAGAACATATTGAGCACGATCAACGACAGCTAAAACGTCCTTCATTTCCAAACCTGATGATAACTTAACACCTTTAGCTAAAACAACAAGCGAATGCCATGCCTGATCAGTACGACGCACAGCTTGATGAATCTCTTCTACTGAATTCTTGCTTGTAAGAGAGTAATAAACTTGATTCTCATAAAAGTGCAGCTTCACATTTGCTATATCAGCAGGAGGGTCCTCTCGAGATTGGATCACATCTTCAAAAATTGCAATGTTATCTTCACTCTCTTCCAAAAATTGTTTAATAAACTGACTTACCTCCCAAAAAGTAGTAATACACTTCTGGGGTACAAACTCCCCCTTTCCTTCAATATAATGAACCTCATTGGTTGATACAGTCGGATTTATACCGCCTACAGAAAAATCATACATTCGATCTAGATGCGAACTTTCCAATAGCAGTGCAAAGAAACTTCCTTTTTGAAGGTCAATATTTTCCGATAATACCTTTCCTAAAATACCTCCTCCATTAATGTGATCGAGAAAGTACTCCTTAGTCCTTGAAGCCTCTAATGGTTTCCTAATAATTTTCTTTTCTACTTCCATTCCCACGTCCCATCTGTATATATCCTAGCCTCTTCTCCACCAGGTCCTTTATAGTCCCAATGTGGTTTTACATCACCTGCATGATTAAAATCAGGATGCAAACTTTCCTTTTTCTTAGGATTGTACCAACTTCCTTTACCACTTTTAGGATTATTATTCCCCCTCCATTCAAATCCCTTATCCGGTCTTTTGGAGGCATCCTCTCCCAGCTCTTTTCCATTATACGGAGGTTCACCTTTTTTCTCCTGCCAATATTCGTATGCTTTATAACCCCAATACCCAACAGTGGCACCAGCACCTACCGCTAATGCATAAGGCGCCCAAACCGGGGCTGTAATAGTAGCGCCAGCTCCCCAAGCAATACTAATCAAAGGTATTGCCCACTCTCCATCTGGATCAACATAGGAAAAAGGATTGTTAAAGCAATACTGATAAAGGTCTGAAGTTTGACAAGCCGGATCAAACGTAAGCCACTTTTTCAATTCTGGTGAATAGTACCTAGCTCCAAAATAAACAAGATCCACTTCTTTATCATAATGCTTTCCAGAAAAAATCCATGCCGTTGGAGAATCCTTAGACAACCCTCTTCCAAATGGATCTGCTAATTTTACAATATTCCCCTGCACGTCATGAATCGGTGCATAAATTGCATCTCTCGTTTCAATTGCAATTGGCCTTAATATCTCTTTATGAGAAGAAATTCCCGGTATACGTAGTCCTTTTAACTTCCCTTCCCCATCAACAATTCCAATTTCATTATTGCCAAAATAAAAAAAACCTTCCCTTTTTCCATTTACACTCTTCGATATCCTTCTTCCCGCTTCATCATAGGTGCATGTCATTTCGAAGTTATCACGAACAATACTTACTAACCTATTTTCTCCATCATACCCAAAATAGGTATCCCCTTTCTGAATTAAGTTCCCCCTCTCATCATACTCACAGAGCTCCCCCACCTCTTCAGAAATCAACTCATTCAGATCATTATATGAATATTCTCTAATCACTTCATCTTGCGTATGTCTAACAAGATTCCCACGTTCATCATACTCACATATCTCTAAATGGTAAGGACTCTTTACCACCCCATTCCCTTGATAAACAATCTCCCCCAAATTCCCAATCAAATTTTCAGAAATCAAGCGCCCTTCTTCGCTGTAATTATACGAGTGCGTATACATTACTTCTCCTAACGGAGAAAGTCGATCAATCTCGAACAAATGTTCCTCATCATATGTATAACGAACACTTCCTAATCCCCCTAATGATAAAGTAGCTTCATGAGCAAAAAGAGACGCCTGTAAAACAAGCAAGCAACTAACAGTAAACCTCATATACTTTCTCCAATAAAAAATCAGAGAGTATCTACAGATAAATATTCTGTAAAGAAAAACCATAGTGTGCCTGAAAATTCCAAGCTATTCAGCTCTATTCTATAATCGATACCTATGAAGAACGAAATCTTTCATAAATATCCGCTCCAAAACGCTCCATGATCCCCATGGTTGCTTGATGATCTAGCTCGCTAATCAATTCCCTTTTCTTGTCAAAAGTCTTCCAATGCATCCCTTTGGGCTTTTCACTATTTAAGATAAAATCAGAACTGGCTCCAAGCTTGTGCACTAAATCCCATTTGTTATCGATAATGCGATCAAGTCTTGAGCGATTCTGTGTAAAGTACGCAAGGTCAAGGCATTTTCTACAAAAAAAAGTATCCTGACTGACTTAAATAGAGTTTTTTGCACCGCTTTCCACACTTGGAACTTGGGCAAAGAACCAATGCCTTTCCCCTCCATAATTGCACTTAGTGCTCTCAACTAAGATTGAATAGAGATACTCTTCTTGGTTTGGAAGAGAAAAATGCGCTTCATGTGAACAACACTTTATTCGACAGCCATGAATACGCCAATTCCCTTCTTTTTTAAATGGAGAATTGTCTCGATCATAAAGAGCTGATGAATCAATGCTTTTATATTGATGAAGTCTATTTTTCTCTGTCTTCCTGATCTTGTAAGAGGAATTCCAATCTTACGTGAAACTCGTGCTTTAGCTGCGGAAATTCCAACAAATCTTCTCCATGAAAAACCACCCTTATTCATATGATACTCCTATTATTTTTCTACTTTTACCTCCATACGTTGATCTCTACTTCATGAGCATCTACAGCAGCTTGAACATATGCATCTATGAGACTCAAACCCTGCGAATGCATCTGCTTTCGGCGTTCCGTAATCTGATGACTAATTACTTTTAAATGCCCTATTTTCTTACTAAGCTCTTGCTCTAGTTTGGAGCGCTTGGTCAATATGTCACGATCCACCTTTTGAATTTCTACTTGAGAAACATCCTTTGCAGCATCAAATACAAAAGCAAGTTCACACTGACGACGCCAATCAAAAAGACGTTTGATTAATTTCGTGCCAAAGCCACTAATCAATTCCAATTGCGCATAATTTAGATCTGCTGCTGTTTCAATTCCATAACTTTGAAGAGTTATAGTAGTTTAATTTTTGGTTGACACTTGATATGCTTCTTCATCTCAAACAAGATGGAGGTACAAATGGCTAAGCCCTATTCGCTTGATCTAAGAGAACGAGTGTTGCAATATCTGGAACAATTCCCCGA
>JBIIKD010000126.1:0-4278 GCA_044233345.1 Chlamydiia bacterium | reverse complement strand
TAGGGGATTAGTTGATGGAATATCAAGAAATATGGGGTGAGAAAATGAAAGTAGAAATAGACCAAGAGGATTTATTAAAAAGATTTTTTGAGTACGTTCAAATAGATACCCAAAGTGATTGTCACTCTTCTACATGTCCTAGTACAGAGAAACAGTGGAATTTGATTCGTCTTTTAGAAAAACAGCTCAAAGAATTGGGACTACAAGATGTCCGTGTAACAGAGTTTGGGTATGTTTTAGCAACTGTTCCAAGTAATTCAAAAAAAAACAATGTTCCACAGATAGCCTTTTTGGCTCATGTTGACACTGCAGATGCTTGTTCTGGGGCTGCAAAACCAATTGTTCATCGTTACTATGATGGAAAACCAATCATTTTACCTGATGATCCTACACAGATATTGACCGTGAAGGAAATACCGCTCCTTGCTGAAAAAATTGGTGAGGATATTATTACTGCATCGGGAAAAACTCTTCTTGGAGCAGATGATAAGGCGGGAGTTGCTATTATTATGGCGACTGTGAGGTATTTAATGAGTCATCCTGAAATTATTCATGGTCCAATACGTATTTGTTTTAATCCTGATGAAGAAATTGGAAGGGGAATGCATAAAATTTCTTTATCAGATTTAAATGCCAGAGCAGCCTATACATTGGATTCAGAAAATCTTGGAGAAATTGATTGTGAAACATTTAGTGCAGATCAGGCAGTGATTGCAATAACAGGAATTGCAGCTCATCCAGGTTCTGCAAAAGGGGTAATGGTCAATGCACTTCGACTTGCTTCTTCTTTTATTGAAGCCTTACCTAAAGAACTTTCTCCAGAAGAAACCAGCAATAGAGAAGGATTTATTCATCCAGTAGAAGTTACAGGAACTGCAGAAAAAGCAACCATTCGTCTTATTCTTCGAGACTTTGAACTCAGTGGTCTTGATGCTAAAAAGCATTTTATTGAAAATCTTGTGAAACAACTAAAGAAAAAAGAGACAAGAGCGAAGTGGGATCTTTCAATAACGGCGCAATATAGAAATATGGGCTACTGGCTTGATAAAGATACACTTCCTGTTGAAGCTGCAAAAGAAGCTATTAGAAAAGCGGGATTAGAGCCTATGTCTGAATCTGTGCGAGGAGGAACAGATGGATCGCACCTGACAGAAAGAGGGCTTCCTACACCGAATATTTTTACGGGATTTCATAATATTCATAGTCCTAAAGAGTGGGTTAGCCTCCAAGATATGGTTTTATCAGCTACAACCCTTGTTTATCTTACGGAAATTTGGGAAAAACAATAGAGTTTTTTCAAAAATTATTCTTTCCCTAAAAATGGTGATTCATATTTTAGGGAAAGAGCTTAAGAAACAGATTTAATTACTTTTCTTTAGAAAGGCTTAGAGGGCCTGAACCAAAGTAAGTTATCATGAAAGCTGCTCCAATTAAAGAGATGTTTTTCCAAAAACAGTACTGATGCATCATTGTATTGTAGCTGTCGTTGAACTCCCAGAATCTGTGCATAATAAGTGTGATTGGTAAGAGAAAAATGATTAAAAGCCAAGCACCCCATCTTGCTTTAAAGCCAAGAAGAATGCTGAGAGCTCCTATAAAAGCAACAATTCCTGCAACGGGAACTAAAATAGCTGGCATCGGAACATCCATTGTTGTTGCAAAATCAATCATATTTGGAAAAAAATTCTCTAACCCTTTGATAAAGAAAACAGAGCTAAACAATACTCTTCCTAGTAACAAAATATACTTCATAATTTACCTTCCTTATATATCTTCAACAAAATGAAATCTGGAATAAATTTCTAGTATAGTTTTTTTGAATCGCGTATGTTGAGATCACGAGGTATCTAAAATGAAAAAGTACAGGCCGTTTCTGTTTGCGTTGCTTTTTTTAGCTATATTGGTTTTTAGTTGTGTATTATTTACTCAAATTGATATGGCCGTCTTAAACCCAAAGGGTTGGGTTGGATTAGAGGAGCGCAATCTTTTAGTTGTAGCAACACTTCTTATGTTAATCGTTGTAATTCCGGTATTTATTCTTACCTTTTTTATTGTATGGAGATACAACGCAAAAAATGGAGGAGGAAAACATACTCCAGATTGGAGCCATAGTACTTTAGCTGAGATAGTTTGGTGGGGCGTTCCGTTTATTATTGTAGTTATTTTAAGTGTTTTAAATTGGAAGGGTTGTATTGATTTAGATCCATTTAGGCCCCTTGACCACCCGAAAAAAAAGATGACAATTCAAGTCGTTGCTTTAGATTGGAAATGGCTTTTTATTTATCCTGAAGAAAAAATCGCAATGGTAAATTTTATTCAATTTCCTGTAGACACCCCAATACAGTTTGAAATTTCAGGAGACGCACCGATGAATTCTTTTTGGATTCCAGAGCTTGGAGGGCAAATTTTTGCAATGGCTGGGATGAGAACAGAGCTACAGCTAATTGCAAATGCAACAGGAGAATATAGGGGAGTTTCTGCAAATTTAAGTGGTCGTGGTTTTTCAGGGATGCAATTTATCGCAAAAGCGAGTTCTCAAGAAGATTTTGATCAATGGGTCCAATTCGTTCAAGGGATGAAAAAAGAGAGTTTAAATAAAGAGACCTATAAAGAACTTGCTAAACAAACAGAAAATAACCCTGTTATTTTTTATTCTCTAGACGACCCAGATTTATTTAATTGGATAGTGATTAAAGATATGACGCCATCAAAACGAGGTGAAATTAATGAAGTACGCTGATCTATTTGGAAAATTGACAATAGATGCATTTATTCATAATAAAATCGAGATGGGTGCTAGCGTTATGATGGGTTTAATGGCTATTTTTGCGCTCTTTTTGTTAACTTATAAAGGTCTTTGGAAGTGGCTTTTTAAAGAATGGTTGTTTTCTGTTGATCCTAAAAAAATTGGGGTAATGTATTTTTGTGTTGTTGCTTTAATGCTTTTAAAGGGGGCAATCGACGCATTAATGATGCGTGCTCAGTTAATGTTTGCTGCTGGAGTAGATGCTGGATATTTAACCGATAGTCATTATCAGCAAGTTTTTACAGCACATGGAACAGTAATGATTTTCTTTGTGGGAATGGGAGTTGTATTTGCTCTTTCTAATTTGATTATTCCATTACAAATTGGTGCGCGAGACGTTGCGTTTCCTTTTTTAAATGCAGTTAGTTTTTGGCTCTTTTTTTGTGGCTTTTTGCTTTTAAATATTTCTTTGCCAATTGGAGAGTTTTCTGCAGCTGGGTGGGTTGCTTATCCCCCACTTTCGGGAATAAAATATAGTCCAGGTGTTGGGGTGGATTATTGGATATGGAGTGTCCAAATCGCTGGGGTAGGAAGTTTGCTTGCTGGAATAAATTTTTTTGTGACAATTTTTAAACTTCGTTGTAAAGAAATGACGTTTAATAAAATGCCTATATTTATTTGGGCTATGTTGGCCTGTATGACCCTAATTATTTTTGCTTTTCCTATTTTAACAGCAACATTGGCTCTTCTTACATTAGATCGAATAATGGGAATGCATTTTTTTACCGTCGAAGGCGGGGGTAATCCTATGATGTATGTCAACCTTATTTGGGCTTGGGGACATCCTGAGGTATATATTTTAATTCTTCCAGCTTTTGGTGTTTTTTCAGAAATTGTCGCTACATTTTCAGAAAAACGATTATTTGGATATGTTTCAATGGTTTGGGCCATTATTGCTATTACTGTTCTTTCTTTTATTGTTTGGCTTCACCATTTTTTTACAATGGGAGCCAGCGCAAATGTAAATGCATTTTTTGGTGCGATGACTATGTTGATTGCAATTCCTACAGGAGTAAAGATATTCAATTGGATTTTTACCATGTTTAGAGGAAGAGTGCATCTGAATACTGCTATGCTTTGGTTTTTAGGTTTTGTGGTAATTTTTACAATAGGTGGCTTGGCTGGAATGCTTCTTTCGATAGCTCCAGTTGATTTTCAAATTCATAACAGTTTGTTTTTAGTCGCGCATTTTCATTCAGTAATTATTGGGGGAGTTGTTTTTGGCTTTTTTTCAGCCATTACTTATTGGTTCCCTAAGATTACTGGATTTAAGTTGGAAGAGAAATTTGGAATTTATGCATTTTGGTGTTGGTTTATAGGGTTTGTCTTAGCTTTTATGCCGTTATATATTTTGGGTTTAATGGGTGCTACAAGAAGACTTAGTCATTATGATGCATCAACTGGCTGGCAACCATTTTTTGTTGTTTCAGGAATTGGTGCTTTGATTATTGCTTTGGGAATTGGATTTCAGG
>JBIIKD010000124.1:0-4296 GCA_044233345.1 Chlamydiia bacterium | reverse complement strand
GATCATACTTTTCCAAAGGCGTCTTTGATGATCTGTCATTTTCATTTTATTTCCCTGTAGTAATTACTGTTATTACTCGACTACTATCTGCATTTGTTACAACCTTAACGTTGTCAAATACATGGACAATCTCGTTAGCTGTGTTTCCTGTGATTTTAGTTCCAAATTTAATTGCATTTTCAACAACTGATGGAGGAATGCCTCTACTAATTATTTCTGTACCCCTTTGTATTAATCCTCGTGGAGACATTCTTTCTAGAGCGTGAGTTGAGTATTCAAGATCATTTATAAACCGACGACCTTGAGCTGCTGAAGGCCAAAACTTCGTAATCTCTTGAGTTTCTTGAAGCATTTCTTCTCTAAAAATCACTTCAGAAGTAATAGGCAAACGAAAGTTAGGGAACACTGCTAAACGACTAGAATGAATAACAGCTGCAGCTCCCATGGTTCCCCCCATACTCAAGCCACTGTCAATAAAACTTGCTGTTTGATGAGACATTCCTGTCTTCTGTAATAGCTGAGAAGTAAGTGTATCTCTTGGCCTCCCTGTGAAAGCCGTACTAATCCCTGTTATAAACTGATCAAGACCATGTGCCATTACGGGCCACCCAAAAGGAGCTGCAGCGCCATAAGTGGCAAGAGTCATCCCTCCGCCAAAGCTAGCCTCAGCAAGGCCGCCTAACGCTTGCAGAGTGCCATGAAAACGAGGATTATTGAGAATGAAATCCACTACATGATGACTTGCACCAGCAAAGCTTATTCCTCCACTTGCCACAGTAGCTCCAATGTCACCGCCTCTTTTACAGTCACGATGTGCCTCACAATGGCAGTGGGGCTCATATTCGCCGTAGAAATAGCCACTAAATTCCTTGCTTTGATTTTCATTCATCTCACACGCCAGGCCAAAATAATCGACATAGGTCATGGGATTATTGCGAGCAAAGGCGTAAAGATTAGGGCCGTCTATGTTTCCTGCAGGGTCAGGACTAATCCATCTTCCGATTTCAGGGTCGTAATAGCGTTGGCTAAAGTTAATAAGACCAACCTCTTTATCAACTCGCTTGCCACGGTATCTCCATGGGTTCCCAACGGCAGAGTCAGAGACTACCCTTCCTCTTTCGTTGGTAATTTCTTCCTCCCCAAACGAAGAATAGCGATAAGATTCCACGACTTTGCGCCTTTGATGGTCGAGAAGACAGGCGATGTTGCCTTGTAGGTCATAAAGTGGAACGTAGGTCTCTTTTCTAATCTCAATTGCCACGCAAGGGGAAATCTCTGGATTATTGGGGTTGCTGGGAACTTTGAGTTCGACAATAGCTCCCTTTTCATCTAGAGAACCTATCTCTGTATGCCCTAAATAAAAGAAGCGGAAAATTTTAGCTTTCTTGCCCTTAGGCTCAATCTTCTTGGCGAGCCGCTTCCCATTTAAGTCATGGGTAAATGAGACGATATTTTGGTCTGGGTCTTTGATAGAGACCAGTTGGTTCAGAGGACTCCACTGATAGATCCAAGTCTTTTGTCCTATTGTTTTGGTCGCAAGATTTCCATTTGCGTCAAAAGTATAGGTAGCACCTTCAGCTTCTACGAGCTGATTTAAATCATCCATTTTATAAGCAGATCCATCTCTTTGGAGCCGATTCCCGAGAGAATCATAGGAATATCGATGCTCGTACTCCCCTTTCTCAAGGATCAGCTGTGCAAGAGCGTTATACTCGTATTCTGCGGTCGATTTTTCATCGTCGAGGGTTGTTTCTCTTTTCTTGATATTACCCAGCAGATCATATCCTCCTTCCAGAACCTTATCCTGAAAAAAGTCTGTGCTAATTTCTATTCTTCTTCCGGAGGAATCCCAGGCTTGCTTTCTACCTCCACCGTAACCTGGTAAAATTTCTTCCAGGGTATTCCCCATGTGATCCCTGGAGGCAACGCGGTAGTTATAGAGTTCTTTTCCCTCTTTAGTGAACCGAGCAACACTTTTGACAAAGGACCCTTCATAGCTGTACTGCACAGATGATCCATCGGGGAGCTGGAGGGTTTGGATATTCCCTTCCCCATCATAGGTACGGCTGACTTGGTAGGAGCCAAATTCATCTCTGATCGTTTCAGAAAGAGGTAAGTCGTTTGTATCATAAGAATAGGTTAAGACTTGAGCAGAAGAGAGCCTCATCTCTGTGAGGTTTCTGTTCATGTCAAAAGTAAGCTGGTGCGAGACTTCTTTTTTCCCTTCTTTGTAAGAAATTGTCCTTAGGTTGCCATAGTTATTGTATTGGTAAGTAATCGGCTCTTTAGCACCAGGGTTATACCTGGTGGCCAAATCTCCATAGGAATTGTATTCAAAAGTCGTCACACGCTCTTGAGACGTTCCCTTTCCTAAAGTAACAGACTGAAGCTGATCGCCTTCGTTAAAAGACCATTCTGTTTCATAGGTACTGCAACGTCCTTCTGAAGAGATACGAGCCGCCTTTTCAAGCACTTTATTTCCTGAAAGGTCATAAGAAGACTCAGTTTCAGCAAGAAGATGACCTGTTTTGTCTTTTTTCGAGACTTTGATTAAATGGCCAGCGTTATCGAAAATCTCTTCGGTTTGATTTCCAAGAGGGTCAATCACGGTACGTTTGCGCGTTTTTTGTCCCCACTCGTTGACATAGGCATCATCGTAACGGATCACAGTTACTTGATTGGAAGAACCGATGATCTTACAGGGCCTGCCTAGACCATCATACTCATACTGAGTGAGCATAACCTCTTGATTTTTAGGGTACCCGATGACTTGCGCAAGCTGCCCTGTCTCATTGTAGATGTATTTGTTTCTGGCTAGCGTATGGCCTTGAGAGTCTTGAGTTTGTTGCTCCATCACTCGATTTAAAAGATCATACTCTTTGACTTCGAGAGTAAATGCATTAGAGGATTTCCATTTTTTAACCCCTTGAGTTCGACCCAATGCATCGTAACTAAACTCGACCTTTTGATCCCCTTTGCTAAGCGTTGCCAGGCGCCCTGCTCCGTCGTAGGTATACGTTGTCTTATTTCCTCTCTCATCTTGTTCTGAGTTCAGGTGAAAGGTGCTGTAATTGAAATATTTTCTCTTGAAGCCCTCTTCTGAGCCTTTGCTTCCTCGCTTGTAATACTCAATGTGGTTCAAGCGGCCAATATAGTCGTACTCGAACACTTGGACAAGTCCATCTCTTCCCAGATAGCGGTGTAGGCTTCCCTCGTGGTCATATTTGAACAATTCCTGACTTCCATCAAGATGCTGAATTGCCGTTGGCTTTCCCCGAGAGTTAAAAGATGTTGTAACAAGCTTTTCCTCTGGATCAGTGACAGAGAGCAAGTTGTCAAAAAGACCGTAGGTGTACGTATAGGTAGGTCTAATTGAAGATTTTGGACCATCACTGGCTTCAGGGTAGGTAATTTGAACCGAACGGCCGAGACTATCATTCACATAAACCGTTTCGTTGCCAAATCGATCAATCTCCAAGGTCTTATATCCTGCTGGATCATAAGCAACTTGAGTCTCAAATTGATTCCCCATCCTGTCTTTTTCTAGGGTGTAAATCAGGCGATTCCTTAGATCATAACCGTACTCAATTGAAACGCCTGTATCCGAACGGCTGACATGAGTGAGATTTTGATTGGCATCATAAGAATAATGCGTTTCGTTCCCCATTGGATCTGTTTCGAAGCTTAGCAAGCCTTGAGTATAATCCTTTGTGAGGGTGTAACGGTGAGTTCCATTGGCATCACAGATTGCTTGAGAAACAATAAGACCTTGACCGTCAAATTGATTGGCAGTTCTTTTTAGAAGAATCTCTTTTCCCCCGCTAACGTCTAGATACTTTTCTTCAATGATCTCTGGGGCACCGACATTGGGGAGTTCTTGCTTAGGAGAAATGAGAGTAATGTGCCTTTCACGGACGTTATAGGTCTGCTTTGCTTCTCCATAGTTTCCGTCATCTACAATGACTCGGACAAGAGCGGCGTCTTCATTGTAGTCATAAAAATGGCGCTTTTTGATTCCAGAATCGTCATCCTCTTCTTCCTGCTCTGGAGATCCCTTGGTTAAAACAAATTTTTTAACAAGGAGATTCGTCCCTTTTTTGCACCAGCATTTTAGCCCTGTCCCCTTCTCATCCTTTTGGAAAAACCCATGAGTGGTTTTTCCAGAAAAGTAGGCATAAGTTTTGACATGAGCCTCTTGATCGGATCTTCCATCTTCATCAATGCTTAATGGAGTAGAATCGGCTCCTGTCAGGTTCCCATATTCGCGTTCTTCAACGATATTTCCCTTATCTCTGT
>JBIIKD010000020.1:0-16493 GCA_044233345.1 Chlamydiia bacterium | reverse complement strand
AGGCAATAAAAAAAATAATTTTTAGATCCATAAATTTTCCTAACCTAATTCAGATCTAAAAATTATAATTGCATTGGGTTATCATCTCCAGACTATCTGCCTCGATAACATCTGGAGATGAAATAGGTAACTAATTGGGTTTAAATTATGGTAAGAATTTTTCTTCTATTACTTTTTTTTCCCCTCTTTGTCCACGCTGATGTAAATAACACAAAAGCGCTCCTTATTACAGGTTGTGCTAGAAGTGGAACATTTTACATGTCCCTCCTTTTGCAAAAATCAGGGTTTGATATCAGACATGAAAGCTTGGGAAATGATGGCGCCGTTGCCTGGCCTATGGCTGTTGGATCACTGAGCATACGAGGTCCTATTTTTCAAGGTCAATTCAAACATGTTTTCCATCAGGTGCGACATCCCCTTCACCAAATCACCTCTAGATCGATCCAAAATAGCGATTTACGCGACCCCCGTTGGATTTTCGTCCGATTGCACACCCCTCAAATCAAACCAACTGATTCGATTCTTGTCTCTTGTGCTAAATATTGGTACTACTGGAATCTCAAAGCTGAAAAAATAGCTGAGTGGAGATACCATATTGAAGATATTGATCAGATAATTGATGAATTCGAATCAAGATCGGGGCTTTCTATAAATAGAAAACAGCTTAAATCACTTTCTCGCGATATCAATACTCGAGAAGAAACAAAACGAGCACCTAAAATCACCTGGAAACAACTCAAACAAAAAATTCCAGGTGATCTTTACACCAATATCGAAGAAATGGCTCGCCGCTACGGCTACTCTACACAAGATTCATAAAAAAGAGGTTAATTTCCTCAATTTTTTAAACGAGCGCCTAAAATCACATGGAAACAACTCAAACAAAAAAATCCAAATCTTGAATTGCTCTGTCTACAGTCAAAAAACATCAGATCTCTTCGCGAAATAAAATTATAATTCAACAAATGCCATCTGATGATAAAAAAATCAAGTTTGCGACATTTAATTAAATATGGTATTTTTTATTAAAAATTAAAATAACATTATCGAAAATCGAACTAAAAATAATTTTTACACCTATAATTAAAAGGGCATTTTTATGGATCAAGAAAAGAAAATCATCAAAAAGCTTGGGCTCGATTTAGGAACGAATTCAATAGGTTGGTGTATATTAGATTTTAATGAAAAAGAAAATAGATACAATTTGGTTGATTTAGGCGTTCGACTTTGGAAAAAAAGTGGAGAAAAAGCTGAACGTCGACAACATAGAATGGCTCGTAGACAACGAAAACATCTAAAAAGTCGCCTTAGAAAACTTGAGAAATTTTTAAATGATGCCAAACTATCTATAATAGAAAAAAAACAAAGGGGTCTTTGTTCTCTTTTTAAATTGCGAGTAAAAGCACTAGATCAACCACTTTCTCCTGAAGAGTTAAGAGAAATTCTTTTTCATATAGCAAAAAATCGAGGATTTAAAGGATCTGAACTTGAAATAGAAAAACAAGAAAAAGAACAAAAAGGATTTAAAAAAATCCTCACGGAAACAGAGGAAAATGTCAAAAAAACTGCCCGCAGCTACAGTGAATGGTTAATTAAAACAAACCAACCCAAACTTCGTTTAAGGGGTGATGCTGATAAAAAACCGCAACACTATCCTACTCGCAAACTTATTAAAGAAGAATTTAATGCAATTCGCTCCACCCAAGAACCTATTACCTCATTTTTGGATTGGGATAAACTAGAAGATATTTTGTTCTTTCAAAGAGGACTTTCTATCCCTTACATAGGAAAATGCTCAATCTACTCAAACGAGGAGCGCTTAGCTAAAGATGATCCCTTAGCGATAGAATATGTGATGTTAGAAAATCTAAGTCACATTACTTTATCTTCAAAATCTATCCCAGAATTTCGCGGTTTAACAAAAGAAGAAATTCATGAAGCCAAAGAATCTTTAAAAGATCAAAAAGAAATGACGGTAAATTCTCTATTAAAACATCTACAATTACAAAAAGATTACACTATTAAGAGAAAAGACGAGATAAAAGAAAAAGCAAAAATCACAGGTCTTAAAGCTAGACCTTCCGGTTATCTGAACTTATCCAAAAAAGCAATAAAAGAAATCCTTGAAAGATTTGAAACCAGCAATCACCGGATAGGAGAAATTATTGCAGATCTTCGAAAAGAAACAATCAAAGAAACACCAATTAGTGATCATTTGAAATATTACGGGGAGGTTATGTCAGATGTTCCTAATTTTTATATTATACCACCCTGTCGATGCGCTAATAGTAATGAATGCCTTCATAAAGTAGGAAAAGATGAAAGAAAATGGGGAATTACACCAAATGGCATTCATCACGCAGCTTTCAATCAAATTCGACAGCTAATTAACGCAATTATTAAAAAACATGGGAAAATCGATGAAATCATTATAGAACTCATTCGCAGTGATTGGGAGCCTGAAAAAGCAGACCAAATTCGGAAAAAAAATGAGAAATTAAACGAAGAAATTAAAAAGCGCCTTGAAGCAGGAGGAAAACCTGTTACAAAAGAAACTATGACAAAAGGACAGCTATTTATGGAATTAGAAAAAGAATCTATAAATACTTGCTGCCCTTATTGTGATCAACGATTTGGATGGGAATCTGTTTTTTCCTCTGACATACAGATCGAACACGTAATTCCCTACTCCAAAACAAAAAGCAATAATTTTTCTTATCTATTATTAGCACACAGAAGTTGTAACGATAAAAAAGGAAATAAAACACCTTACGAAGCGTTTGGTCAACAAGAGATCTATGATCAAATGATCCAAAGAACTCCAGAGTCTAAACGATGGATGTTTGCTTCAAATGCGTTAGAAAAATTTACTGAATTAACAGATGGCTGGCTTCCTAATAGTTTAGTCAACACCTCTACTATCGCTAAACATGCTCGTAAATACCTCTCCTCTATTACAAATAAAGTCTATGCAACTCGCGGATCTTTAACAGCAGATCTTCGAAGGCATTTTAAACTCAAAAAAAATCGACAAGAAAATCATGAACACCATGCAATAGATGCCTTTTGTGTAGCACTGATTTCCCCTAAAATTTTACAAAAAATTTCTCGATATAGCTGGGCCGAATCAAAGTTTGAAGATGTTTTATTTAATAATGAACAAGAACTAATTCATCAACTCAAAGAGAAAAAAATTGTCATATCGAGAAAAATCAACCATGCTCTACAAGGAGCGATTGTCGAACAAACTGCCTACGGCATTTATCCAAATACACCAAACGAATATTACCGCGCTAAAGCTCCCACAGCTAAAAAATCTGGAAAAGCCTACGAATCGGTTGATATAAATTCAGCTCAAATGGTTGAAATAGACGGCAAAGGATATAAATCTGCCCAGTACGCTTATGCAGATCTATGGCAAAACATAGAAAATCCAACAGAAATAATCTGGGAATTTAAAACCCTAAGAGATGCATTAGATATTCAATCAGGAAAGAAAACTTATTGCCAGCCATCAAATCAAAAAGGGAAATGGAGAAAACTCCTTCGACTTCGAAAAGGGGACTATTTAGAAAATAGTAAAAAAGAGCTTTTTTTCGTCGCTCAATTCAATCCTTCCTCAAACCGAATTTTAATAGCTGATCCAAAAGAAATAAATTCTCAGCGAAAAGAAGCTAAAAAAAGATGGTGCGTTGGAAAATCTTTTTTTAAGGATAAATGGCACCTTGCACATGTCGATATTTTAGGAAATATAAAAGTTACCCCCCCTAGGTGGTGTGTATGAGAGATCATATAGTAGAAATTGAAAGTGAAGGGAGACATATCTCTGTTTCACGCGGCTTTCTTGTTATTTCAAAAGGATTTGAGGAACTTGGAAAAGTTCCTTTAGATGATATACAAGCTTTGGTAGTTGCAAGCCAAGGAGCCTCTCTAACGACAAAAGCTTTAATAGAACTTGCTCAAAGAGGGGTTCCGACGATCCTATCTGGAGAAAAATATATGCCAGAAGCTCTTGTATGGCCTGTGGATGGAAATCATCTCACCTCTCGAAGGATTCAAAAACAATTATCTGCTTTAAAACCCTTTAAAAAGCGCCTTTGGCAAACACTGATCAAACTAAAATTAGATGCGCAAGCAAGCGTTTTAGAATGGAAAGGGATTGCCAAAGAAGCTTCTATACTAAGAAAGCTTGAAAAAAAGGTCTTATCTGGAGATAAAGGAGGAGTAGAAGCTTGGGGAGCCAAAATTTACTGGGAAGCCCTTTTTGGTAAAAATTTTTCCCGAGATAACAAACAAATCCCCATTAACGCATTTTTAAATTATGGATATGCAATTTTACGCTCAAGCGTTGCAAGAGCAACATCTGCAGCAGGTCTTCATCCAGCAGTTAGCGTCTACCACACAAATCGATTTAATCCATTTTGCCTTGTAGATGATTTAATGGAACCTTTTCGTCCGATTGTCGATCAAACGGTGATACAAAAATTCTCTTCTGAATCCACCCTTTTACCAAATCATAAAAAAACACTCGTAAATATTCTGAGGCAAGACATGTCATGCGCTGAAGGAAAAAGCCCATTAAATGTTTGTATTCAAAAATTTATCACCTCAATCGCAATTTCTTTTGAAGAAAACAAACTCAATTTACGAATTCCTAGATCCCCCCTCCCCATTAATTCCTCGATTTTATGTTAGCTGGGTATCGTCCGATGTGGCTTATTGTAATGTTTGATCTTCCTACAGTCACTGATACGGAGAAAAAAAAGGCCTCAAAATTTCGAAACACCCTCCTTGATTTGGGATTTTCCATGTCTCAATATTCTGTCTATTTTCGATTTTTACCAAGCAAAGAAGCAGGAGATACTTACAAAAAAAAACTCATTCCAAATATCCCACCGAAAGGAAGAGTTCAATTTTTATTAATTTCTGACAAACAATTTGAGAACATTTATACCTATTTTGGATCCCTAAAAGAACCCCCTAAAACATCCCCAGAACAATTACTTCTTTTTTAGCAAACCACTGATCCTGATGGTTTTGGGTAGTCCCCAACAACAAAGTGAAAGATCTGACATATTGAGAGAGGGATACGTCCCTCTCTTTTTCTTTCTATCCCTTATCTTTAAATGTTGCTGGCCATTTTCAGGTCTGCTAAAATACGCGGCGGTACTCGCTTTGTGGAAGTGTTGTTTTGGGTAGTCCCCAACAACAAAGTGAAAGATCTGACATATTGAGAGAGGGATACGTCCCTCTCTTTTTCTTTCTATCCCTTATCTTTAAATGTTGCTGGCCATTTTCAGGTCTGCTAAAATACTTCCTCTCGGATCTACCGCTCCTGTTATGTTTTGGGTAGTCCCCAACAACAAAGTGAAAGATCTGACATATTGAGAGAGGGATACGTCCCTCTCTTTTTCTTTCTATCCCTTATCTTTAAATGTTGCTGGCCATTTTCAGGTCTGCTAAAATGAGCAGAGTTGCAGGCTGAGTATAGAAAAAGTTTTGGGTAGTCCCCAACAACAAAGTGAAAGATCTGACATATTGAGAGAGGGATACGTCCCTCTCTTTTCTTTTTATCCATTATCTTTAAATCTTACTGTTCAATTTGATAAGAACAAATAATCTTAAGATTAGAAATATTTTGATTATCTCGATTTATAGATATATTTTGGTCGTACGATCGGGGTTCCTTTTCCTTCGCGAGCTTCACATCTTTCGTAAACGATTTGACGAGCGACACCTACGATCCGTGAAAGACCAAAAAGGAGAGTGTAATACTCAGGGAAGTCAAACCCAACCGCACTTAAAAGGGCTCCTGAAGCTGCATCGACATTTGGATAAGGATTTTGAATTTTGGGGTTTTCTTTTAAAACCTTAGTTCCCCTTTCTCGAAGCAGAAGCGACATTCGAATAAGGGGATGATTTGCAAAATGTTTTTGAGCAAATTTAAATAGGACGTAAGCTCTTGGATCTTCAACTCGAAGAACGGCATGCCCAAATCCATAGATTAACTCTTTGTTATTCAAGCGATATCGAATAAGCCTTTCCACATCATCACCAGAGGCTTTTTCCCCTAAGTTTTTAAGCACCTCTTTTGTAAAAGCTAAGCAATCTTGATTTGCTTTTCCATGTCTTGGTCCAGCCAAGGCACACATACTAGCAGCAAGCGATCCATACATATCCTCCAGACCAGAGGCTACAGCTTTGCCTACAAAAACAGAAAGGTTCCCCCCTCCATGATCATAATGCAAAATATTAAAAAGCTTCAAAACGTCGACAAAGAGTTTTTTCTCTTGCATATTAGGGACTAAGAGCATTTGTGCAAAATTTTCCATGTAGCCTAAGCTTGGATTTGAAGGGGGATTCTTTCCCCACCCAGCATGGTAATTGATAATGGTAGCAACCACTTCTGGGATCTTTGCAATCACATTTAGACAATCTTCTTCATATCTTCCTACCACCTCAAATGTCCCTAAAATCGTCAATGCTGATACTAGGAGCTTCATCGGATGACTCTCTTTTGGAAGCTTTTGAATATATTCAATCACTCTTGGATCTACTCTTGAGCGTTTTTTTAATTCGAGGCAAAATGCCTCAAATTCTCTTCCTTGATCGAACTTTTCTTTCAAAAGCAAATACAAAACTCTTTCAGGTTCAAGCTGAGCTAACTCTTCAACTGGCTTTTCGATATAAAAAAGGCCTTTTTCAGGATCAACTTTAGAAGTAATGCAATATCCCACTGGATATCCCCTAAGTCCTGTCTCTAATTGCTCTTCTGTAATTTCAAATAAAATTTTATTCATAGAGCTACCTCAATAACTCATATAATTTACGTTTAATGATAAAAATCTAGTTTTTTTTATTCTTAAAATTTTAAACAGAGAGCGAAAATGGACCCATTAAATTTTAGTTATGATCACAATAACAATTGCATAAAACAGCTTAGGACTATTAATAATTACCGAGAACTGCGAGATGAATTACTGGCTATTTTTAATGAGCATGCACCAAATTTTTCCAGGATGGAATTTAGTATTGATAAAGAAGGTGGTCGTTTTTTCTTTTATGCAATAAAAGATCGTGATGGAGATACTCGGCACTTTCTAATATCAAATGAAATTCTACCCCGTAAAGCTGATTTAGTCGATGATGATGTAGAAATGGTGGGAACTTCTCCTCAAGAACAAAATCGTGAAAATATCTTTGAGGAAGGAGAAAATCAAAGAAGAGTAAATTTTCCAACAAATATTACTTTTTTCCCATTTGGTTGAAAATTTCAATATGAGGATTGTTTATATCCTTCTAAATTTAAACAACCAATCATTAATTTTTTCAGGACAAATATTTTTTCACGGCATCTCGTTCAGCTAAAAGTTCTCCTTCTGTTTCTTTGAGCTTAGCATAAAGAAACTCATCCATTTCAAGAGCCGCGACTATATGTCCATTTTCTAAAGGAAAAGAGAAAAAAAGATCGTCTGCAATTCCATAGGGATTTTTATTGCTGTAGATAGCAGCTGAGCACCAATTATCTTTTCCAAAAATCCAGTCTTGCATAGCATCGATCGCTGCATTTGCAGCAGATAAAGCAGAAGAAAGACCGCGCGCTTCAATAATTTCAGCGCCACGCTTTTGGATTTTTTTCATAAAATCTCCCTGTAGCCAGTCGATATTTTTAATTACTTCAATTACAGGAAGGTCTCTTATTGTCGCATTTTTATAATCTGCAACCATGGTAGAGGAGTGATTTCCCCAAATCGCCATCTTTTTTACTTCTTTAACTGAAACAGAAGCTTTTATGGCTAGTTGCGAGGTGGCTCTATTTTGATCCAATCTAGTCATGGCCCGAATATTTTCAGAAGGAATATTTTTTGCATTATGCATTAAAACAAGGGCATTTGTATTACAGGGGTTTCCAACAACAAGAATCTTGGCCTTTTTATTTTGGTTAAGTGCTTTTCCCTGCTCTAGAAATATTTTTCCATTTTGCTCAAGAAGATCTGAGCGCTCCATTCCTTTACCTCTTGGCTTCGCACCAATAAGTATTGCTACATCAATTCCTTCAAAGACCTTAAATGGATCTGATCCAATATGTATCTCTTCTAAAAGGGGAAATGCGCAATCTTCCAATTCCATTACAACGCCCCTCAAAGCATTAAGTGCCATCGGAAGCTCAAGAATATGAAGAGCTACAGGTTGGTCTTGGCCAAACAACTCTCCAGATGCGATTCTTACTAATAAACTGTAACAAATTTGTCCAGCTCCACCAGTTACTGCTACTCGTATTCTTTTTTTCATCGATCCAACCTTTTCTTTATACTCTTAGTTATGGTAAAATTCTCTTTTGTCTCAACAAAAACAATATTATGGAATCAAAAAAATATATTCTAAAAATCACATGTATCGATAAACCAGGGATCATTGCTGATCTTTCTAGCTGCCTATTTCATTTAGAGGGAAATATCCTTACCCTTAATCAATACACAGACCCACATAGCCGCAAATTCTTTTCCCGCATTGGATTTGAAGTGCATAAGGAAAAAGAAACTATAGAAACCAAAATGGTCCCTATTTTTGAAAAACATGGGATAAGCGCTGAAGTGTTTGAAAAAGAACACAAGCCCAAAATACTTATTCTATGCTCTAAACAAGATCACTGCCTAACTGACCTTCTTGCAAAACATGCGCGCGGTGTTCTTCCTGCTATCATCCCTGCAATTGTCTCTAATCATGACACACTTATGCACATAGCTGGATGGTACAACACCCCCTTTTTTCACTTTCCAGTGACTTCTGAAACAAAGGAATCTCAAGAAAGAGCCATTCGAGGTTTAATTGAAGAGTATAAAATAGATTATATTGTCCTAGCACGCTATATGCAAATTCTTTCTCCTGCATTTTGCGAGGACTTTTCAGGACGTATTATTAATATTCACCACTCCTTTTTACCTGGATTTAAAGGGGCGAACCCTTATCGTCAAGCACATGAGAGAGGGGTAAAAATTATTGGAGCGACGGTACACTTTGTCACAAGCGACCTCGATGAAGGGCCGATTATTTGCCAAGAAGTGATTCGGGTTAATCACACTCACACAGTTGCAGATCTTACGAGATATGGGTCTGATATTGAGTGTGTAACGCTTGCTCGGGGCTTGAAATATGTATTGGAGGGAAAGGTCTTTATCGATCAAAACAAAACAATTGTTTTTAAATAAACTAGTTTTTAGCTCATAGAGGCTTTTCGAAAATCCTTCTCAAAAGAGTCGTAAAAGTATACAATATTTTCCCATGAACGAGGCTCTTTTCTTTTTCCATGCTATTGTTATTCTTTTTTTCACAAGGATTGCTTTACACCTTGGGAAAACAGCTATTTCTTGCCTTATCGTTCTCGAAGTGATTCTTGCAAACCTCTTTGTCAATAAACAAATTACTCTATTTTCCCTCGAAATAACCCCAACAGATGCCTATACAATTGGGGCTATTGTCGGGATTAATCTACTACAAGAGCATTTCGGTCGAGAAAATGCAAAAAAACTTACCTCAACCATTTTTCTTCTTCTTCTTTTTTTTATTGGAATGAGTCTATTTCAAACACACTACACCCCCTCTAAATATGATTCTTTCCATCCATTCTTTATCGCTATTCTTTCTACAACGCCTAGAATTTTTCTCTCCTCTATTTTCTCTTTATTTCTTACCCAACGACTCGACATCGAACTCTTTTCTCGCCTACGAAAACGTTTTTCTCTTCAAATTTCTATGGCAATTTCTCTTATCATCACCCAAGCATTTGACAATATTTTATTTACTTTTTTAGCGCTTAGCGGAACTGTTCACTCTATGATTTCGATCATCACTCTTAGTTATGTAATCAAACTTCTTGTATTTGCCACGATGAGCCCCTTTATGCGTCTATTTCCCAAAAAGAAGGATTTGCCAGCGAATGTTTGAATTAATCTATCAATCAAAAAAATCACGTGCACGGGTCGGAAAAATCCACACTCCTCATGGGATCATTAATACCCCAGCTTTTGTAGCTGTTGGCACAAACGGAACCCTTAAAGCAATAGATAATCAGGTTGTTTCTGAAATTGGAATTGAGCTGATGTTTTGCAATACCTACCATCTGCTATTACAACCTGGCACAGAAGTAATCAAAGACGCAGGGGGACTACACACTTTTATCAACAGAAATCTTCCCATTATTACAGATTCTGGAGGATTTCAAGTGTTTTCTCTAATGTATGGAGGGGTTGCCCGCGAAATAAAAAGTCAGGGAAACAAACAAACAGAAGGTCAAGTTTTAGATATTTCAGAAGAGGGGGTCCTTTTTCGCTCATACAGAAATGGGGAAAAATTTCTCCTTACACCTGAATCTTCGATAAAAGCGCAAAAAGATCTAGGCGCCGACATTATTATCCCTTTTGATGAGCTTCCTCCCCATCATATAGATCCAAGCTACCTAAGAAAATCACTCGATAGAACTCACCGCTGGGAAATTCGCTCCCTTGAAACTCACTTAAAGAGCCCCAATAACCAAGCTATGTACGCTGTAATTCATGGTGGTATTGATCAAAAATTACGTGATGAAAGCTGCAGGATTCTGACAAAACATCCTTTCGACGGGTTTGCCATCGGCGGAAGCATGGGAAGAACAAAAGAAGAAATGATCTCAATGCTCGAAAAGACAGTCCCAAACCTTCCAGAAGATAAACCGAACCATCTTTTAGGAGTTGCTGATCTCGAATCATTAGAAAAATGCATCCCTATTGGAATAGATACTTTTGATTCATCCTACCCCACCAAAGCAGCGAGACATGGGTCTATACTAACAAAAAAAGGCCCCATTAAGATCACCAAGAGTTGTTATAAAAGAGATTTTTCCCCTATTGAAGAAGAATGCACTTGCCATACATGCAAAAATTACACTCTTGCCTATTTAAACCACCTTTTTAAATCTAAAGAAGTTGCTGGACTAATACTTGCAACCATCCATAATCTCCATTTTATGGTCCAATTCATGAAAACTTACAGAGAATCTATTCTATCGGGTCAAATTTAAATTACTATATTGCCTTGATCCTGAAAAGGGTGTATAAAAAACGTTCTTTTAGTAAACAGGGATAGGTGGTAAACTAACGCGCATTATGATGGGCTCTCTTTCTATCGTTTGCTTATTTTTTATTTGGTCTCTTGCCTTTCCTTTGGGAAAAGTCATGGTAGGGATTGCACCTCCTATTTTTGTGGTTGGGGTACGGATGACCCTTGCTGGCGTCCTCCTTCTTGGATATCTTCTCTACAAAAAACAAATTCCTCGTATTTCAAAAAAACAAGTTCTTTCTTTATGCATTCTTGCTCTATTTAGCATCTATCTAACAAATATTTTAGAATACTGGAGCTTAAAACACCTATCTGCCGCAAAAACTTGCTTTCTTTATGGCCTCTCCCCTTTCTTCACAGCTCTTTTATCCTATATACATTTTTCTGAACGAATGACTTCAAGAAAATGGGTCGGCATGCTGATTGGTTTTGGTGGATCGATTCCTGTTATTCTTGAAAAATGCTCATCGGAACAACTTTTAAGTGCATTTTTAGGATTTACTTGGCCAGAAGTTGCGATGCTAGCTGCAGTTTTTTTCTCTGTCTATGGATGGATCATTCTTCGCCTTGTAGTCAAAGAAGGAGAAGCTCCCCTTTCCCCACTTCTTGCTAACGGTGGAAGCATGCTTATAGGAGGCATCTTAGCTCTACTGACATATTTATTTTTTGGAGAGCAAGAGTCTTTTCTATTTTCCTCAAAAAATCAAATTTTAGAACTCAGCGGGGCTATTGTTTTTCTTACCCTTCTCTCAAATATCATTTGCTATAATTTCTACGGCTATCTTCTTCGTAAATATACAGCAACTTTAATGTCTTTATTTGGACTTCTTTCTCCGATTTTCACCTCTTTTCATAGCTGGGTAATCCTCCATGAAACACCCTCTCTTACGATTATTCTTTCCACTTTTATCGTTCTTTTAGGATTATTAATTTTCTATATAGAAGAGCGCAATTTAGGATATATAAAAATGAAAAGCCCCCTCTCTAAAGAAGAGCGGGGGACTTAAATTACATACACTTCGTGATTGAAGATTTGGTTTTTCGATGCCGATATCTTAAATCATTCTCTCTATACCAAAAATTATTCAGCTTGCTTTTTTCAACTTCTTTTCGATCAAATAGTTTACAAACGGCTTAAATGCTTTTCGGTTCTTTGTAACGACCGCATTTTCACAACATTGCATAAGAATAGAATTTACATCCTCTTCATTTAACCCTAAATAACGGGAAAAAGCTTTCGCCTGCTCAAAAAGACACCCTTTTTGATATTCAGAAACTAAATTTTGACGAAGCCCCTCTACAAAATGATTGTATTTCATGCTATTTACCTGAATTCTCCCCATATCTACGACCATAGAAGGTCTAGAAAAGATATAAGCAAGAAACGTAAGAGGAGGAACAGTTTTATCTAAAGAGCGCCCTAATGAATGCAGGTGCCCCTCTTTTAAAAAAAGGCCGAAAGATCCTTTATGAGAAACGGTATAGATAATTTCTTCAATTTTATCTCCATCTGCCTTACTAACTTCTGGAGAAAATCGCTCACATCGAACTTTTACTTTCCCGAGCTGACTCCCGCTTGCTGATCGGGGAGAAAAAACAAAATAAAAAGCAACAACGCATAACGTAATAAGCGATATTGCCATCCAGGTATAAATCTTACGATTAGAATTCAAGAAATCCCTCCAGTTATAAAACAGTCTTTAAACTGTGCTATAACCAAATTAATAATAATTAGGAAGAATTCTTGAATAAAAAAACAAGTGTGCGGTTACCAAGATTTGAACTTGGGACCTCAACATTATCAGTGTTGCGCTCTAACCAACTGAGCTATAACCGCTTAAAATTGATGGAGATTAGGAGATTCGAACTCCTGACCTTCTGAATGCAAATCAGACGCTCTACCAACTGAGCTAAATCCCCAACGTAAAAGGGAAACTTCTATCCACCAAGCGATAAAATAGATAGACTAAGATAATGAAGCAGCACTTTTTTTACAAGTAATTCGATAAAAAAATTCAAAAAACTGAATTTTTTTTCATTTCCCCATTTTTAGAGGTGATTTCTTTAATACAGAAAGAGCAATTCAAGATTTGGAGTTTTTCAAAGCTCGCGCTTGAAATTTAAAACAGCGGGAGGTGATCACGAAAAACTAACATATAGCATTTTAAATATAGCCAATTCAGTGCGTTTTAAACCAAATTGTCAATCACGAGATCTATATAGAGCTTCTTTTGCATTTGTTTGCATATAGACAAAAATCTGTAGAATATGTGATTCTTACGACAACGTAAAAGCCTAGGAAGCTTAGTCGCATGCTCATCCCTACACACTAAAGCCCACCTCCGTCTCTTCTTCAGTTACGAGGTGTATAGATAAAATATTTTATTTTTCTCACCTACCTTCTGAATTTTGTATAAAATTGATTATAGGCACTAATAAATGAATGAAATAAAAACAGGGAATGTCAAAGAACTTTGGAAAATTTCCTTTCCCATGATGGTGAGTTTTTTCTCCCTCATGTGCATGCTCTTTGTAGACCGACTCTATCTTTCTTGGTATTCGGGTGAAGCTCTTTCAGCTGCTGTACAAGCTGGAACACTTGGGTGGGGAGTTTTACTTGGATGGATTACAATGGCCTCAATGTCTGAGGTATTTGCATCGCAATATAATGGCGCAAAACTCTATGAAAAAATTGGGGTTCCTGTATGGCAAATGATTTGGCTCGCTATTTTCTCTTTTGCTTTCTATATTCCTTTTGCATACTTTGGATCTGATCTAATTTATGACCCTATTGAAAGACCTTTAGAACACGCCTATTTTCAAACGACTATGTATTGGGGCCCTATATTTTCGATGACTCCTGCTATCGGCGGTTTTTTTATTGGTCGTGGGAAAGCACAAATTCTTCAATGGATGTCTATTTTAGGAAATACGATAAATCTTATTCTTGATCCCCTTTTGATTTTTGGAATCGAGGGATTTATTCCTTCGATGGGAATTAAAGGAGCTGCGATTGCAACAGGAGTTGGTTCTACAATACAAGCTGTTATTCTTTTCTTTGTCTTTATTAAAAGAAAACATAGGGAAGAATACAAAACGTCCAACTTTCATTTTAACAAAGAAATTTTCTTTAAAACTATTCGAGTAGGCCTCCCCCCCTCTGTTTTCGTTTGCATAGAACTCTTTGGGTGGGCTCTTTTTTATCACTTTATGATGTCAATTAGCCCAACACACATCTATGTTGCAGGAGTAGTTCAAAGCATTTTTATGATTTTCCTTTTTTTTGGCATGGGTCTTGAAAAAGGATGTATTGCAATTGCAGGGAATATGATCGGCGCTGGTCTTTTAGAGCGGGTAAAAACAGTTCTTTTTTCTGGCATTAAATTGATTGGAATCTATGCCTTAATTGCTATGATTCCTATGGCAGTCTATCCCCACCCAATTATTAAATGGTTTATTGGAACTTCTGCTCTTGTTGAAGGAAACACAACAATTAAGTCTCTTGGCACCTCTTTTGCTGATATACTTTATTTCATACGAATAGGCCTTATACTTTCTTTTCTCCTCCTAATCCTCGAAAGTATCCGTTGGATTGTTAATGGAATTTTAACCGCAGCTGGAGATACGATGTTTTTACTTATCGCAGGTGCTATTAGTATTTGGTGTTTTCTAATCATTCCTACCTATGTATTTGTAGTCGTTCCTAAAAATAGCGTAGTTGTTGCTTTTGCGATTTGGGTTCTTTATGGTTTTGCCGCTCTTGGACTCCTTTCATTTAGATTTCTTCAGGGAACTTGGAAGAAAAAACACCTACTTGAGACAATCGAAAAACAAGAAGAATTTGAAAATGGAACTGAAGAAAGGAACTTGTCCTAAACTTTATCTAGCTCCAATGGAAGGGGTGGGAAGTCAAGGATTTCGTAGAGCACTTGCCCGTATTGGAGGGTTTGATGAAGCATGCACAGAATTTTTGCGCGTTCCATCAAACGCCCATGTAAAAAGCTTAGCAAGCAGGTATGACCCAACAGACACCTCGCCTATCCCCCAAGCAGCGCAAATCATGGGTTCAATTCCCTCTCTCATGGGAGACATGAGCTATGAACTGCAACTTTTAGGAGCTCCTCGTATTGATCTTAATTGTGGGTGCCCTTCTAATACTGTTACCGGAAGAGGAGCTGGCTCTTCTCTTTTAAAAACACCTCGCCTACTTTATGAAATTGCAAAGTCGATGAAAGAATCGATTGCAGTTCCACTTTCTGTGAAACTTCGCTCAGGTTTTGAGGATACATCTTTATTTCAAGAGAACCTTTTAGCAGCTCAAGAAGCAGGAGCATCGTTTATTACTCTTCACCCAAGAAGAAAAATTGATGGATATAGTGGCAAAGCTAATTGGGATTTAATTCGAATCGCAAAAGAATTACTATCCATTCCCGTTGTTGGAAATGGCGACATATTAACCCCCCAAGACGCCCACCGAATGCTTGAAGAAACAAATTGCGATGCGCTTATGATTGGCCGGGGAGCGGTAATCAATCCTTGGATTTTTCACCAAGTAAAACTCTACTTTGGAGTAATGACAAAATTAGAAAGTTGGGAAGAAACCTATCTTTATTTCCTACATTTTGCTAAGGAAATTGGAAAAGAGGCTCCCGAAAGAAGTTTGGTAAATCAACTAAAACAATTGTTTGGTTTCCTTTTTTTAAAAACGCCACATCTACAAGAAAAAAGGTATGAAATGTTACGACTCACCTTTAAAAAAGGGGAAGAATTTCTCGAAAAGGTGATCCCTCTTTATAAGGAAGCAGCAAACTATGGATGATCTTCATCTAAAAGAAAAAGAAAAGTATGAAAGAATGTGGCTAGAGCGCGCCTATCGAATCAATTCACCAGGGTGCCAAATATTAAATCAGTTCTTTTCCCATTTTCAATCAAGAATACAAGAAGGGCAATCAATTACTGATTACGGATGTGGAATGGGGCTTACAGCTGTCCCTTTTCTTGAAAAAGGACTTTTTACACAACTTATTGATATTACAGAAACCAGCCTTCAAGATGCGATACAAGGCTTACTTCTATTTGAAAAAGAACGCCTTAAATTTTTTGAAGCGTCCCTCTGGAATCTTCCAAAAGGGGTTAAAAAAACAGATTGGATTTATTCAGTCGACGTTTTGGAACATATCCCTGAAGAAAAAGTTTCGGAAACTCTCAGCGCAATGGCTAGTCGCTGCAAGCTGGGAGGGCTTATACAAGTCTTTCTTACAGAAGATGACTTAGGAGAATTAATCAATGAAGATCTCCACCTTACGGTAAAGCCTCTCGAATGGTGGGAAAAAGAGCTATCAAAGTATTGGCCGATTGAAAAAATCGAGCATGTGATCGAAAATATTCGAATTTCTTTC
>JBIIKD010000123.1:0-4315 GCA_044233345.1 Chlamydiia bacterium | reverse complement strand
TTCCAGGGACAAGTCCTGCTAAGGCTAATTCTCTAAAGCAAAGACGTGACATTTTGAATTTTCGGTAATATGCTCTTGGTCTTCCTGTAAGAAGGCAACGATTACGTCCTCGAATAGGAGAAGAATCTTTATGCAGCTTGCTAATTTTTTTAATTGCTGCTTCTTTTTCCTCATCCGTGGCAGTAAAACTACGAACAATTTTTTTCAATTCTTGACGTTGTGCATATTTTTGATCACATAATTTTTTACG
The DNA here is from genome assembly GCA_044233345.1 of Chlamydiia bacterium. GTDB lineage: Bacteria > Chlamydiota > Chlamydiia > Chlamydiales > 2-12-FULL-49-11 > JBIIKD01. The sequence goes on along the minus strand of JBIIKD010000123.1, from coordinate 4,065 downwards.
TCTTTTTTCTCTCTCTATGAGTGCCTTTCTAGCCATAATTCTCTCTTTTCCCTCTATTTTTTTCTGGCAGGTCCAGATTGTCGTTGCTTACGTCTTGGGTCTTTTTTGTTAATTACGTATAGTCTACCTCTTCTCCTTACGAGAAGGTCTCCCTTAGAGGGATCTGCTTTAACTGATGCTCTGACTCTCATTGGTTACCTAAGCTTTGTATATATGAGTGAAAATCGTATCAAAAGAGAGGTTTATTGACAATTATATTGTGTCTGTCATATCATCTCCCCTGTTTTTATAATACGATTTAAGGGGAAGAGATGAGACGCACCTATCAACCGAGCAAACTTTGTAGAAAGCGAACCCATGGTTTTCGAGCTCGTATGGCAACTAAAAATGGACGGAAAATATTAGCGAGAAGACGTAAGCAAGGTCGCCACGTATTAGCAGCTTAAAATTCCATTTTCCAAAATCCTATCGACTGCGCCGAGGGGGGGAGTTCAAACGACTACGCGACCTAGGTTCTCGTGTTATTGGCTCTTCCTGCCGGTTTCAGTATAGGATTGTAAATTCTTTCTCACCTCCAAGATCCCCAAGACTTGGTCTTACAGTTCCTAAAAAATTTGGGAACGCTCCAGAAAGAAATCGATTTAAGCGTATTGTACGAGAAATATTTAGAAAAGAATGTCGGCGGCTTCCTTTAAACTGCGAAGTAAACGTTTCTCCTAATGATTGGAACCAACAATCTAGTTTTGAAAAAATTTTCTTAGACTTCGAAAAATTTCTGATGAGGGCAACAACACATCATGGCTCTTCTAAATCCTGAACAGAAACAAGCTGTAGAAAGCATCAACGGCCGAGTTTTAGTCCTTGCTGGAGCTGGCTCTGGAAAAACTTCCGTCTTAATTAGTCGATGCGTCGAGCTTATAGATAAACATGGTGTACCTCCCTTTTGTATATTAGGACTAACTTTTACAAATAAAGCCGCAGAAGAGATGCGGCAACGAATTAGTAAAAAAATTGGCTCAGAGCGGGCTAAAGAAATTGTTTTATCTACTTTCCATAGCTTTTGCCTTCGCGTTCTTAAACAAGAGATCCATCGCTTAGGGTATACAGGACAATTTAGCATCTACGATGAACGTGACATGGAAAGGCTCGAGGAAACAGTAGAAAGAGGTCTTGCTGAATCTGGAAAAGAAGACATTAATGAAACCCTTCTTCAATCAGAAGTCCTTAAAATGATGAAGGCCTACAATGCAGTCAATTTCGATGGCCTCTTATCTCTCACAGTGGAATTATTTCAAAATCATCCAGCAGTACTAAAGAGTTACCAAAATCGCTTTCGCTATGTAATGATCGATGAGTATCAAGACACAAACAATGTTCAGTATGAACTCGCTTCTCTTCTTACAAAAGAAAGCTCTAATCTCTTTGTTGTTGGGGATGATGATCAATCGATTTATGGCTGGAGAGGGGCTGAAATTGAGCACATACTGAGCTTTAAACATCAGATCAAAATTAAGCTAGAAGAAAATTACCGCAGCACAAAACAGATCCTTGACACAGCAAATGCTCTGATTAAAAACAATACTAAGCGATATGAAAAAAATCTTTGGAGCAGAAAAGTAGATGGCGATCCGGTCCACATTTTTCACGCTCCCAATCAAATTGATGAAGCAGATGCAGTTGTGCAGAGAATTAGCATCTTAAGAAGAGAAAAAAATCTTCGCTGGAATGACTTTGCTATTCTCTACCGATCAAACACTTTATCGCGCCCTTTTGAAGCTGCTCTTATGAAAGGATCCTGGAAAGATGGAGATCGATTTGTCAGGGGAATTCCGTACAGAGTGGTCCAAGGAACAGAATTCTATGAAAGAGTTGAAGTAAAAGATTTCATCGCCTATCTACAAGTACTTATGAATCCTCAAGATCAACGTGCTCTCCTTCGCATTCTTAATTACCCAAGGCGGGGGATCTCAATGAAAACCATAGAAGAGCTCACCACGATTCAAAAACGGGAAAAAACCTCTTTATGGGAAGTTCTTTTAAAGGCTGATTTTCTTGATATTTCTGAACAGGGAAAAAAAGGAATTGCTGAATTTTTAGCCCTTATTAAAGATGCTAAAGAAGTTTTTATAAAAGAGACCATATCTTGCCGAAAAGCTAGATCTGAAAAATGTGATCTGCCAAGAATTTAAATCAGAAGAGGCACAAAAATATAAGTGGGACAACATTCAAACGTTGATTGGAATGGGAGAGGTTCAAGATGGCCCCCCTCTTTCTCTTCACGATTTTTTAAGTAATGCCCTATTAGATCAGGCAAAACAAGACAAAGGATCAAAAAATAAGGGAGATAGAGTCAATTTACTTACATTACACAGCGCAAAAGGACTCGAATTCACCGCCTGTTTTATTGTTTCTGTTGAAGAAGGGATTCTTCCTCACGAAAAAAGCCTGGCTGAAAAAGGGCTTGAAGAAGAGCGCCGCCTTCTTTATGTGGGAATCACACGAGCAAAAAAATACCTTACAATCAGCATGGCAAAAAAGCGTTCCTCTCATGGAAAAGAGCGCCCGACAACACCGTCGCGCTTTCTTTTTGAACTCCCCAAAGAATCCCTCCTTGTTGAATCCTACGAAAGACCCTCACCTTTTATTTATTAGAGCAAGTTTCAGCACTGTGATCTTTAAAATAGTCAGATATGATCAGGTGAAGCCTTGAAAGATTCTCCTTGTCCTCCCCACCAAAATGAGAAATATAAGCACCGAGTGGCTCCGTTGCTTGATTTGGGTCCTCTCCATCCCTCGACTGAAATTCTAAAAGCGCAAGACGAAGCTGCCCCATTTCTTTATTCTCTGGGTCTCTTTGAACAATCTTTTCTTTAACGCTTATAGCCTCTCCAGTTTTCGAAAGCCCAGAGCGGACAAGAGCGTTATATTTTTCAAGAAGGAAAAACACACCCTCATTTACCTCTATCCCGACATTCATGAGTTTTTCTACATAATGGGGGCATTTAAGCTCTCTAGCACTCTTATAAAGCTCTTCAATCGCTTGAACAGAATTTTTTATAAAGTCTAAGTTTTTCATTCCTCTATGAAGAAGAGTATATTTTAGATAAAGGTCTCTTAAATGCTCGGCGAATTGCTTTGGCTCTAACTTCATAGCTCCTAAACGAGTAATCTCTCTCCCCTCCACATCTGTCATTACAACTGTCGGGAAGGTTTCTATTTGATACTTTTCTTTAAGCTCACTATTTTGTTTTAAAAATTCTACTTTTTGATTGTTAAGCTCTGGATAATCAGCCTGAACCAATATAAATTGATTTTCTATCGAACTTGCAAATTCTGACGTATTGATCTCTCCAATCACCTCTTGGCTTGGCATAGACCAATCAGATCCAGTAAAAAGAATAAGTATCGGAAGATTGTGATCTTGAGCTATCTCTTTCGCTTTGCTATAATCTTCTGTAATCTTCATTTCTGCAAAAACAAAAAATGGAACAGTTACAAAAAAACTCAAGATGCTCTTCATCTAAGATCCTTTATCACTAATTAAAAATTGGATTATGAAAAATGTCCCCTTTTCTTCCTACCATAATTTTTAGACATCGCAAAGAAAACATCAAAAAATGCTCTCTCGAGCCTTTAAAAGGACGACCTGACGCACTTTTTTTTACGTATCCAAAACAAAAACTGCCAGATTTAACAAACTACTTTGTTCTTTCTTTTGATGGCCCTCTCCTATCAAAAAAAGATGGCCACCTAGGCCTTCTTCTTGTTGATGCCACGTGGAATTATGCCGCAACGATGAGCCAAATGCTTCCCCCTAACCTTCCAAGACGCTCACTACCGACTCATATCCAAACAGCTTATCCAAGAAAACAAACCGGCTGCAGCGAACCCCTCCGAGGCCTTGCCTCAATCGAGGCTCTTTACTTAGCCTACTGGCTGCTTGGAAGGCCTACAGAAGGACTCCTTGACCACTATTACTGGAAAAATGAATTCCTCTCGATCAATAACCTTACGACATCTGAGTAAGAATCGTAATAACGAGCTCAAAGAGAATGAAGGCAAACA
>JBIIKD010000023.1:0-14339 GCA_044233345.1 Chlamydiia bacterium | reverse complement strand
TAAACTGCATGCCTATAAGCTTGAGTTTCTTCATCCAGTAACGCAAAAAAAACTGTCTTTTAACCTTCCAGTTCCTTTTAATTAATTTTAGAAGAAGTTACTATTCTTAGGTTATGAAAAGAATTTATAGAGAGCGTTTTGACAAAAAACTAGCAGGTGTTTGCGGAGGGCTTGCCCAGTATGCAAGATTTGACCCTTCTATTATTCGATTGATTTTCATACTACTTGCAATATTCACAGGGGGACTTTTTATAGCCATGTACCTTATTCTTTGGCTTGTACTTCCTGTAGGACCGAAATCTTATATAGAAACGCATTACAAAAGACTCTATCGATCAAGAAAGGATAGAAGATTTGCCGGAATATGTGGAGGTTTTGGGAAATACCTAAAAATAGACTCAAATATTATTCGTGTCATCTTGATCATTTTAATGATTCTTACTGGATTTATTCCGATGATTGTTGCTTATTTAATAGGTATTGTTATTATCCCAGAAGAAATCGTGATTAAATAATAAGAGAACCTCTATGAGTTTTGTTCTTTCATTAGATGCGGGAACAACTAGCATAAGAGCTCTTATTATCAATGACCAAGGAAAAATTCTTGCTGTAGAGCAAATCCCCCTTACACAAATCTATAAAAAAGAGGGGTGGATTGAACACTCCCCTATAGAAATCTGGGAAAACCAACAAAAAGTTATAGCAGGGGTCCTTAAAAAATCTGGAATAGACTCTAAACAAATCGCTTCGATTGGAATTACCAATCAACGGGAAACCACTATTATATGGGAAAAAAAACCTGGGAAACCAATTGCAAATGCTATTGTTTGGAGTGACAAAAGAACAAAAGACCAACTTTTTTCTATGAATCAAGAGACAAAAGAACTTGTACATAAAAAAACAGGCCTATTTTTAGAATCTTATTTTTCTGCATCAAAAATCAAATGGCTATTAGATAACATTCCTTTAGCGCGTGAAAAAGCTCTAAATGGGGAGCTTTGTTTTGGGACTGTTAACACATGGATTCTTTGGAATCTTACACAAGGTGAGGTTTTTGCAACAGATGTGTCCAATGCCTCAAGAACTCTTTTATTTAATATTCATACCCTTTCATGGGATAGTGACCTTCTCTCTATCTTTGATATCCCTCTTTCTATTTTACCTGTCGTACGAAGTTGCAGCGAAACTTATGGCTATACAACTGAAAAAACTCCAATTGGAAGTATGATTGGAGATCAACAAGCAGCTTTATTTGGAAATGCCTGTTTTAAACCCGGAGATCTTTCTTGCACTTTTGGAACGGGTGCTTTTGCTCTTATGCTTACTGGGAAAACAGCCCCCCTCTCTAAAAATAGACTTCTTGAAACAATCGCCTGGAAAATAGGTGATCAGCCTGTTGAATATGCCCTCGAAGGCCTTGTGTATGCTGCTGGATCAGTAATTAATTGGCTTCGAGATTCTATTGGATTGATCGAAGTAGATCAAGAAATAGAAGGCTTAGCATACAGTGTACCAGATAGTGGAGGAGTGACCTTTGTTCCAGCTCTAAACGGCCTGGCCTCTCCTTACTGGAATGCTGATGTTAAGGGGGCTTTTTTAGGACTTACTTCTGGCACAAATATAGGGCATATAGCAAGAGCTGTAATAGAGGGAATTGCTTGCCAAGTAAAGGATGTTATTGAAGCGATGATCTTAGATGCATCGATAACAACACCCGTTATTAAATGTGGAGGTAGGATGAGTGAAAATCTCTTTTTTATGCAAACAGAAGCAGATTTACTTGGATTTCCCATCCTTAAAACAGAAAATAAAGAAACCACAGCTCTTGGAGCTGGATTTCTTGCAGGCCTTTCTGTAGGCTACTGGAAAGATAAAGAAGAAATTTATTCTCTTTGGAAATCTAATCGAAAATTTGAACCAGAAATGGGAGGAAACAGATTAGATATTCTTAAAAAAAATTGGCAATATGCCATAGAAACAGCCCAGTTTTGGGCTAAAAGGAACTCTCAGGTTGAATAGAAAAGAAATGATAGGAGAGGTTCATAGAAGGGCCTTATGGGATGTGATTGTCATTGGTGGTGGAGCTACTGGACTTTGGTGCGCTCTTGATGCCTGCACAAGAGGATTTAGTGTTCTTCTTCTTGAAAAAGGGGATTTTGCTTCAGGAACTTCTAGTAAATCGACAAAATTATTTCATGGGGGTCTACGCTATTTAAAACAAGGTCATATTGCCCTTGTTCGAGAAGCAATTCAAGAAAGAGAACTTCTTTTTAAAAATGCATCCCATTTAGTTACAAGAAGACCTTTTCTAATTCCATGCTATCACTTTTGGGATCGCCCTTTTTACTCTTTAGGGATGCAAATATATGATCTTTTTTCAGGAGGAAACTCACAGCACCATTATTTAAAGAAAAATGAATGTATTGAAATTTTCCCCAACCTTCTTTCAGAACATCTATATGGTGGGTGCCTTTTTTCAGATGGACAATTTGATGATGCAAGATTTGCTATTGAACTTGCTAAAAGTCTTGATGAACAAGGGGGGTTTCTCCTTAACTACGCCCCTGTAATTAGCTTAATTAAAGAAACGGGCTATTTAAACGGCGTGATTGCAAAAGATCTTATTGAAGGAGAAGAACTTGAAATTCATGGAAGGACTATCATCAATGCAACAGGGATTTATATCGATGAAATTCGAAAAATGGACGATTCCACAGCAACACCAATATTATCCTTCAGTCGCGGCTCTCATATCGTCTTAGACAACCACTTTCTCCCTGGAGAAACCGCTCTTATTATTCCGAAAACGAAAGATAAACGGATTCTTTTTCTTATTCCTTGGCTTAATAAAGTTTTAGTCGGCACTACTGATATTCCTGTAGAAACCCTACCTATTGAACCTCGCGCAACAAAACAAGAGATCGACTTTCTATTAGAACAATCAGCCGAGTATCTAAAAGAAAAGCCAAAACATACAGATGTTTTAAGTTCCTTTGCAGGAATTCGACCCCTTGTTCGAGGAAAAGGACCTACATCAAAACTTCTAAGAAGCCACAAAAATTTAGAAAGTCGCAGTGGATTGATTACAATCGCTGGGGGAAAATGGACAACAGCCAGAAAAATGGCAGAAGACACACTCAATTATGCCATTAGACGACGGGATCTTGAAGAAACGCCTTGTCGCACCAAATCCTTACTAATCCATCAAACAGAAATCCATCCAGCAAAAGAGATGTTTGATCCTCTTCTTCCACTAACTCACGGAGATGTTCTTACTGCAATTCACGATGAAATGGCTTACTTCCTCACAGATATTTTAGCTAGACGAAGCCGCTGCCTTCTTCTTAATAAACAAGCTACCCTTAATATAGCTCCAAAAGTTGCTCAATTGATAGCAAAAGAGTTACATTTAGGAGAAGCCTGGATCCAAAAAGAACTCCTTGACTTTACTTCTTTTGCAGAAAACTATTGATCGTAATCCACTTTTCTTGAAAAATACTTGATAAATTATATGGGGTAATCTTGTGAATATTGTTATCTTAGGCGCGCCAGGAAGCGGAAAAGGAACTCAAGCAGATTTTATTAAAGACCTCTTTGGAATACCCCATATTTCGACAGGAGATTTACTCCGTGCACGTCAAGAAACTGATCCAGCTCTAAGGGAAATCCTGAGCTCAGGAGGTTATTGTTCAGACGAAATGATGATCGAAATCATTAAAGATCGTCTAAAAGAACCAAATGCTAAAAAAGGATGGATTTTAGACGGCTTTCCAAGAACCGTTTTACAAGCAGACGCGCTCCAAAAAATCATCAATGGTAAGTTAACAGTTCTATACATCTCCATTAATCAAAAAGAAATTGAAACAAGACTTTCGAATAGACGGATGTGCTCTAAATGCAACGCTATATTTCATCTAATTAATCATCCCCCAAAAACACCAAATATATGCGATTCTTGCAGCGGTACAATTATACAAAGAAGTGACGACACCCCAGAAGTAATTAGAAATCGCCTTCACATTTACAATGAAAAAACATCTCCTCTTATTGAGTATTATAAAAAGCAGGGAATTCTTATAGAAATTGATTCCTCTGGAGGAAAAACCCCAAAAGAGATTTTCGAAAAGATCAAGTCTATCTTAATTTCTTGATGCCAAAAATTTCTTATTTCTATCTAAAGGGTACTAATTCGATTTTTTCTTTGGAGATGCTTTATTGAAGTCCATTCTTTCCTCTACCACGCTCCAATCTATGTAATTCAAAATAGTTTCTATATATTTTTTCCGATCTGTTCCAAATTGACAAAGGAATGCATGCTCCCAAAGATCTACTACTAGTAGTGGCATTTCTTTTATCAATGGTCCTGTAGAATGTTCTTCTATCCATACATTTCGTAAGCGTCCATCTTGTTCATTCCAATATAAGATAGTCCAGCCAATTCCTCTCAACATACAAGTCTCTTTAAATTTTTCTAGCCAAGATTCAAAAGAGCCAAATTGATCAACTATAGCTTTATATAACTTAGATTTGTTGGAAATAGGATCAGTTCCACCTAAATTTTCAAAGTAAAGCTCGTGTAAAATCATTCCATCATACTCCCATCCATACCGTCTTTTAAGAGCCTGATAAGTAAATGCATTTATCTCCTCAGTCAAAAGCTTATCTAATTTATTTACCTCTATGACATACCCCTGATAAAGTCGAAAATGCACTTCAAAAAGCCCCTTATCTATTTTCGGCATCTTCTCTATGAGAAAAGAGTAGTCTTTTGCTTGGAATTCCTCTCCAAATATAGATATCAAAATTGACATAGAGACAATAATTTTTTTAATCATATATCCCTTACTAATCGAATTCCGCTGCAAAAATAATAACTAGTTAAAGGAAGATGAAGCCTTTTTGTTTTTCTAAATGTCTCCCCTCTTGTAAAACAACTTCCGCCACGAAGCACTAATTCACCTGGCCTAAAAACACTTCGATAGATCCCATAATCGTCCCCCTTCATTTTTCCGGGATAGGAAATAAATGGGCTCATAGTCCATTGCCAAACATCTCCATATAATTGCCTTAAACCTTTCTCCTCTTGCAATAATCCATTCTTTAGAGATTGTGGAGCAAATCTCCCCCCTTCCAAAAAGTTTCCTTTTTCTGTTCCTTCAGATTCTGCAGCAGCTTCCCATTCAAATTCTGTGGGTAATCTTGCATCTGCCCATTCTGCGTATGCATATGCTTCATAAAAATTTAGATGAGAAACGGGCTCTAAGAGGTCTATTTTTTTCCATCCATATAAAGTAAGCTGCTCCCAGGAATCCCCTTGTCCTCTCCAATATATAGGCGCTTTCTTTTTTTCTCCTTTTTCAGAAAGCCAAAAATCTTCTCTCTCATACCCACCATCTAACATGAACTCTAAATACTGTCCATTTGTAACTAAATCTCTTGCCATCATAAATGGAGAAAGAAACACTGTATGCCTCGGCTGTTCTTCCTGAAAGGCGAATCCTTTTTGCCCAAACCCGATATTAATAAGACCACCTTCTATTTTGACCCAATGCTCAGTTAAATGAGAACTAGTAAAAACTCTATTTTTTTCTCTTAGAGTTTTTTTCATCGGGGTAAATTCGAAGTTTTTATACATTGCATATTTTAAAATAGAAAGAATTTCCTCTTCTCCCTCCCCCTCTAAATTCAACCCCATTCGTATTAAGTACTCAATATCCTCTCTTTCTTCATGTAAATCATATTGAAAAAGCTCCATCATCGCTTCATCTACATAATTTCGATAAGAAAATATCTCTTCAATAGTTGGTCTTGAAAATTCTAAGGAAGGGGTGCTTTTCCGATTTTCTGAAAAAATAAGATCAAATCGAGGGGAAAATTCTTTATAATTTTTTATAAATCGATTCAAAACGTGCATTTCAAAAAACCAAGTGCTATGACCCAAATACCACTTAATAGACCTATGAGTAATTGGGGAAACCAACATAAAATCTTCTGAGGCAAGAGTGTCGCAAATATTTACAATGCGCTCCCTCATTTTTAGATATTCTTTATAAAAAGAAGGCTCCCCTCTTTGAAAGGGTATAGGAAAGGGGGTCTTTTCCTTAAGGGGAGAAATACGATAGGTAATTTCCCCTTTCTCCTTATCAAGCCCGATCCCGGTCCTAACTTTATAGTTAAATTTTCTCATAAGCTAACTAGTGTACAAAAAAAAGCAAATTATTTTTATAAAAAAAAGAAAAATCAATTTTTTTTGATATATAAGAGATCTCCATCATAAGGAGTCCTCCTCAAGCAGCTAGCAGTCAAACACTTGCGCTTTTATATATAAATAATTAATTTCTATTAAAGAATAATTATGATATAATTTAAACTTAAGCAAGGAATTAAAATGGACTGCTGCAATTCTATTCACATTAAAGCTGGATCTTATCTAAACCCGGCATTTCAAGATCCCTTGGGAGCGATTTCCATAAATTCTGTTTCGGAAAAACCTATTACTTCGATGCCTAGCGCACCTGAGTGTACATTTCTTTGCACAGAAGTGCCGCCGAAAGAATTTGATTTTAAATCAGCTACAATCGGAACCCTTATTGTTGCAGATGACACTCTTAGAAAGGGTGATATAGAGACAAATGAAGCGCTTCTCATAAATAATAATGGTATAGAATTTGAAGCCGCTAAAAAATTGCAAAAAAATATTTCGATCGTAATCGCAGATGATGATGATTCTATCGAACGATTTAAAAAATTTATAGAACCATTAAAAATAGCCTCTGATCAATCTTTTGATACGGGACAAGTACATGGAATTGGTTTAACCAACGCAATTTTACTTCCTCGCAGTTGGATTCAATATGTTCGATCTCTTTGGGAAGCTATTAAAACTGGTGATAAAGAAGCTGTCATCGAATATGCAATAAAGGCGTTTGCTATTCCTTCTGGAATTGCGCATGCACATCAAACGATCTATTCTATGGCATATTTAGCTTTTAAAGGGGTGGAGGTAACTGCTTTTGTTCTTTCCACTATTATTTTAGGATCTGTTTTTTTAACTGTTGAACTTTTTCTAGAAATCGCTAGATTAATAAGAGCAATCCAGTTTAGAAATACGATTCAACCAGCGCTCATTATAAATGTTATTAAACATTTAGACGCCTCTAGCGTGAAAGAACAAAATATTGATCTATTTATAAAATCACTCAAAAAGATTCAATATTCCCTTACCTATTTCATGCCTAAAGATGAAGCTGAAAAAAAAATAAGCTCTATTATAAACATACTCTCAAGCAATATGGAATTTGGTAAAAAAGCATCCCTTGCCTCAGAGATGCTAGAGGAATTAAAACTAGAGCTAGTTACTACAACTCTTAGTTCAATTTATAAAAATTATCTGTTTCTTTCAGAAAAAGAACTAGAGGATTGCGATACTAGAACATTAGAAGGCTCTGGTTTTAGAGCTATTGATTTTACTCAAGGCGATGAAACATCGCTTTCTATAGAGGCTCAAGAAAAATTTAATCTATATCAAGAAAGCTTTCTTGCGAAAAAAAATCTTTTATTACAAGGGAAGCGCTCTTCATTAGGCAGAAGAGTTCGCCTTAAAATGGTAAAAGAACTTGAAGCAACTCTGCCACATATTTTTGACACTTATCGATATTACGTAGAAAATAAAAAAACGCTTAGCAAAAAGGAGCGTTTAGAGCATAGAAGCGTAATCATCACCTCTTCAAGTCAACTTTTAGAAAAATTAGACATGCAGTCAAAAAAAACTATTTTAGTACATGTTATAGGGATTACTGGCATTCTTTTAGGAATCACAGCTTTCGTAGCCGGAACGCTAGCTTTTCCTCCATCTATTATTTTTCTTATCTCTGGGTTAGGGCTTTTTTTATCTCTATATAGAGGGTTTGCGCCAGAAGCATATCTTGATTCTAAAGAACATAAGTGGGATTTTCATACTATGATTCCCAATTTTATAAAAATGAGGTTATTTTCTAAACTCCCTATTAAAAGGGAATTAAAAGAAGATATTGTTTTCGATCGAAAAAAAAACAAACACAGAATAGGAGCTAGAAGAAAATACATTTTGACAGATGAAAATACTATATACAGTTCTTTTGTAGATTTGAATCGCTAGCTTTGAAAAACTTCAAATCTTGAATCACTCTCTGTATAACAAGAAAAAATTGATTTTTGAATGCTAGGCGGTGTAGACTATGATTTATGGTTTTTTTATATCTAATCGCAACAATTTTTATATCTATTAGCTCTTATTACTTTTTAGATCTACCTATTGCTTTATTTGCTTCTCTTTCACCAAGCTATCTAATTTTTATCTCTTTTATTATAACAACTCTAGCAACCCCATTTTCCCATCTTTTTCTTTGGGGGGGGCTAAGTTTTTTGGGTTGGACCCGCAAATGGAATAAAGAGTTCACCTATAAAGCTTTTCAGCTTTTTTTTATTTGTAGTTTCATCTTATTCTTGGCTGGAATATTAAAAATCTCTGTCGCAAGGGCCAGACCTGAACTTTTCTTGAATAATGGAATATATGGTTTTTGTTTTGGATGTAGTGGAAATCAGTATCGTTCATTCCCCTCTTCTCACACTGCAATAGCCTTTGGATTAGCCTGGTTTTGGAAAATCTTTTCCTCAAAAAAGATTTTCTATCCCTATGTATTAGCATCCATAATTGGATTATCAAGAATTTTAACAAATCAACACTATATAAGTGATGTGTTTACAGGCGCGTTTATCGGGATTTTTACTGCTACTTGGATATACTCCCTAACAGAAAAACACAAGCCTCTTATTATAAACTTGCTTGGAAATTTTCGGTATAATTAGGCTCTAATAAAAAAAAATCGAGCAAGCTGATGGGCTTGCCCGATAAAAAAAGAACTTACTTAATACTTGCAGTTTATACTTTTTTAGCAACTTTTCGTCTGGAAGTTGTCTTCCTACGAGCAGCACTTCTCTTTGGCGCAGCTTTTTTAGCCGCAACTTTTCGAGTTGTGCGTTTTGCAGCTTTTCTTTTTGGAGCAGCTTTTGTTTTTGCTGTTGTTTTTTTCTTAGCAGCAGGCTTTCTTTTTGTTGCAGCTTTTTTCTTTGGGGCTGCTTTTGTTTTTGCTGTTGTTTTTTTCTTAGCAGCAGGCTTTCTTTTTGTTGCAGCTTTTCTTTTTGCTGCAACTTTTGTTTTTGTAGTTTTCACTGCAGCTTTAGCTTTTACAACCTTAGCTTTTACAGTTTTTCTTTTTGCAGCTTTTCTTTTTGGAGCCACTGCTTTTTTCTGCTCTGGCGTTTCACCAGCAACAGTAGCAATGGTTCTACGGGTTGCTTTTTTAGCTGGACGTTTCGCTGCAGTCTTCTTTACAGTTGACTTTTTCGCTGTAGTCCTTTTTCGCATCGCTGGCATATTCACTCCTTGGAGTCTGGTAAACATGTCTCAAAAAAGAAGTTTCTAGAATACGATCTATTTACTTCCTTGTACATGAATATACAAATTACATAATTAATTAGTAAAAAAAAATTAAAAAACCTTTTTTAATTGTTTTTTTAATTTAAAAAACCCCGTTCAGAATATATTGTGAAGGCGTTTTTTTTATATCGATTTTTTTTTATTTTTTTAAAAAAAAGTTCATTTTTTTTGATTTTATAAAATAAATCATCTTTTAAAAATTTAAACAAAGTTTTTATATATTTGATTTTAAGCAACTTGCATCAAAAATTCCAAAAAAAACTTCGAAAATTCAGTGCAAACAACTCATAATGAAAGCAATAAGAAGCATAAAAAAAAAGCGAATATATTAATTTTCTTTTCATTTAGCTACAAATCCCATAAACTTGGTCTATTCTCTAAAAAATGGTTGTGTTCGTGGTCTATTTTTTTATTTTTAGTCTTATATTTTTTACTACGGCGCTAAATAGCGCCCCCCCTTTACCCACGAGCATAAAATTATCTCAATTTATGAATACGCAAGAGGGAGTTCATCGATCCCCCTTTCATGCCATCAAAAAAATCCACACCGCACAGTATGAAAAAAACAGTGTTGTTTTATATATAAGACCAACATGCCCTTATTGTGTTTCGGTACTACGAACTTTAGATTCTCTACATAAAAAAATCCCCATAAAAGATGTCGCATCTCACCCAGAATTTGCAAAAGAACTTCTCCAAATCGGGGGAAAGCGGCAGGTTCCTTGTATAATCATTAACGGGAAAGCTCTTTATGAATCGCGTGAAATTATAGAGTGGTTACAAGACAATGTGGAGACCTATTGATTTTTTCTCTTTCACTATTATTTCCCTATCCGGTATTTGGGAATAACGAAATATTAACTTAAAGCGAGTCTACATATCTTGGATATTCCACCATCAAAAAACCCAAAAAGGGTAATTAGCACTTTTGTTTTGATCATGCTTAACGTTTCCATTATGGCAAGTCTGCGGAACTTACCCCTAGTGGCTGAATATGGCTATAGCGCCATTTTTTATTTCTTCCTTGTGGGAATTCTTTTTCTTTTGCCCTGCGCCCTAGTTTCAGCAGAGCTTGCAACAGGATGGCCAAAATCTGGAGGAATCTATGTCTGGGTAAGAGAAGCTTTCGGAGATCGCTTAGGTTTTTTTGCTATTTGGATGCAATGGGTCCATAATGTGACTTGGTATCCCGCGATTTTAGCTTTTGTCGCTACAACAATCGGCTATGTTTTCTGTCCATCTCTAGCTACAAATAAATACTTTGTTCTTTCTGTAGTTTTAGGAGGATTTTGGGGAATGACTCTCCTAAATTTTTTAGGAATTAAAACTTCAAGCTTATTTAGCACAATAGGGGTCATTGGTGGAACTATTTTTCCTGGCCTATTTTTAATTTTACTAGCTGGAATTTGGCTTTTTCTAGGAAATCCGACCCATATTCACTTCAATTGGCAAGGAATAATGCCCGACTTTTCTCGATTTGATAATATTGTATTCCTTGCAGGTCTCTTTTTAGCTTTTGCTGGTCTTGAAGTTTCTTCAGGCTACGCAGGGGAAGTAAAAAATCCACAAAAAAATTATCCTAGATCTATTGTTTTAGCTGGATTAATCACCTTTTTTCTTTTTATGCTTGGGGCTCTTTCTATTGGAATTGTAATTCCAAAGGAAAACATTAGCTTGGTATCTGGATTAATGGAAGCGCTAAAGGTTTTTTTAGATAATTTTGGTATAGCATGGGTTCTTCCAATTCTCGGAATGCTTTTAGTAGTTGGCGCAGTGGCGGAGGTAAACTCTTGGATTATCGGCCCTGTAAAAGCTTTATATACAACAACATTACATGGGAATCTCCCCCCCATATTTCAACAAACAAATGAAAAAGGGGTTCCTACAAACCTTCTTCTTTTTCAGGCAATTATTGTAACTATTTCCTCTCTTGTTTTTTTGACAATGCCTAGCTTAAGTAGCTCTTATTGGATTTTAAGCGCACTTAGCACACAAATTTATCTTGTGATGTATATCATTATGTTTGCTGCGGCTATTAGACTTCGCTACACAAAACCACACGTACCAAGAGCTTATCGTATTCCTCACCCTCACAAAGGAATTTGGATTGTTGCATGCATAGGGATGTTTTCAAGTATTTTTGCTATTGTATTGGTCTTTGTTCCACCAGCGCAAATTGACGTTGGAAGTCTTGCATTTTTTGAATCCTTTCTTGGAATTGGCCTCGCTGTAATGATCGCGATACCCCTTATTATACATGCTTTTAAAAAGCCCGAATGGAAGACGACGATAAATAATCAGGATTAATTTAAGGGGGTTCCCTGGGTAAGAAGAAGCCAGAAGGCTACACCATCTTTAAGATATGCTTCATCTGGATTAAATTTAGATGTGTGATGGTCCCATCCTTCTTCTTGCCTAGCCCCTAAAACCCAAAATGAACCTGGAACTTCCTGAAGATAAAAAGAAAAGTCTTCCCCAGAAAACATTAACTCCACTCTCCTAGTTTGCATTTCAAATTGCTCTAATCCCTCTTTTATAAACATATATGCACCTAAATCTGTTTCTAAAGATGGGTATCCAGAGAGAAACTCTATATAAGAAAGTCGAGCTGCTGGATAAGTCTCTACAATCGTTTGTGCTTTTTTGATCACCTTATCAATAAAAGCGTTTCTATCTTCCGTAGATAAGAAATTTCTTAAAGCAAAACACATTTTTGCCTGATTTGGTCTTATATTATGTGCAATACCTGCATGAGCAATACTTGGAACAAATGCTATGGGCTCTTCTGGGCCAAAATAAATCCCCTCAAAACCTCTTAGTGCATTATGAATATCTGTCATAATATAGATGGCATTTGAACCGATATGGGGTCGCATTACATGTCCCCCAGTACATTCAATCGTAAAAGAAAGAAGAGATGCATTTGCCATCATGACCCCAGGACGTGAATAAAAAACTCCAGGCTCATATAAAGAAGAAATATGGAGACCATAAGCAAAATTAATCCCTTTACATACGCCCTCTTCAACAAGTCTTTGACCTCCTGATCGATTTTCAGAAAACTCTTCTGCCCTTTGCCAAACAAATCGAATATTTACTGTCGGTTTTATAAGCCCTTGCATAATAGCTCGAAAAGCTCCAAGTAGCATTGCAGAATGACAATCATGTCCACATGCATGCATTTTTCCAGGATGTTTTGAGGTGAAAGAAACCCCAGTTTCTTCTTGAATAGGCAATGCATCAATATCTGCTCTAAAAAGAACTGTTGGAAAGATTGAGTTTATTTTAACATCCACCCAAACCCCACCTTCAGCCTCGTGCATAGAAATTCTATATCCACAGTCAGAAATAGCTATTGCTTCAGTGATTTCTCTTTTGATTAACGCAAGAGTCTTCTCTTCTTCCCAACCAAGCTCTGGTATTTCATGTAATTTTCGTCGGATTTGAATAACATAAAATTCTAAATGATTTGAAACTTCTCTGATTTTTTTATTCAATATCAAGTTGCTTTTAATTGCTTCTTTTCCACTTAAATGTTGAATAGTATCCAATAAACCTTCCTTGATTCCTAAGAAAATATTAAGAAATGCGGGGTAAATTTTAACAGTGCCTTCATATTTTGAGCAATTAAATTTTTATACCAAAATCAATGCTCAATAATATTCATTAAATTATACACCGAGTGATTCAAGATTTGGAATTTTTCACAGCGGGCACTTGAAATTTAAAACAGGCATAGCCAATCACGAAGGAGCCTCATATTAAAAATATGGGCGATGCAGTGAAGTTTTAAATTGGCTACCTATTTCATCTCCAGAGGTTATCGAGGCAGATGGAATTTGAATAATTAAAGCGAAGCCAAGGGTATTCCCCCTTGGTGAAAAGCAAAGAGAAGTAGGTTGCTTGTTGCAGCCAGCGATTAGAGCGATTAGGTAGCCAATCGGGTTTAAAGCGCGATAAACCAATAGATAGATCTATTTAAAAGTAGCATATTCGGCATCAATCTTTTGAGCCAATTTAAAGTCTTTTAAAGAGAGCCCATTAATTTTATGCGTATAAATTTTTATGTGAACTTTTCCGTAACTAAGTAGAATATCAGGATGATGTTTTTCTTCTTCCGCAATTTTCCCTACCTGATTTGTAAAGCTAAGAGCAGTCTTAAAATCACGAAATTTAAACTCTCGAACTAAGTGGTGATGACTAATCACTTGCCAATTAGAGGTTATCTCTTCTTTATATTGATCAATCTGATCTAAATCTAATTTTGCATCATCGATTTTTTCAGGAAATTGGTTATTTTCAGCTAACATATTGATCCTATAGCTTTTTCTAAAGATTCAAAGATCCCTGCGATATTAGGTGGTTCCATGTACCCTGGACAAGTGTACATTTTATGGATAGGATCTACACAGCATTCATTTACTTTACAACTTTTACCTCTCATTCCTAAGCGATTCAATAAGTCTATATACTCACAGTCTGTTCCAAGTGTCATTGTAATTTGATTTCCCTCTAATGCTTTAGCTACAATTACAGGAGCTATGCAAATAGCAATGATTGGTTTTTTCTTTTCATGAAATTCTATAATAATATGGGTGATATCAGGATCTACTATGCATTTCTCTCCTAACTCCCCAAAATTACTTAAATTAGCAGCCACTCCAAAACCACCAGGAATAGCAAGAATGTCATATTCATCTACTTTTAATTCTTTAATATCGCTAATATTCCCACGAGAAATTCTTGCGGACTCTTCTAATATATTTCGCTTTTGATTGACTGCTTTTTTTGATCTGTGGGAAATTACATTTAAAATCTCTCTATCAGGAGCAAAACACTGATATTTGATTCCATGTCTTGC
>JBIIKD010000118.1:0-4587 GCA_044233345.1 Chlamydiia bacterium | reverse complement strand
TGTTGATGGACCTTTGCTTGTTTTAGCTGGGGCTGGATGTGGTAAGACGCGCGTTGTAGTCTATAGAATCGCCCATCTTTTAAAATTAGGGATCCCTCCTTCTGCAATCGTTGCGTTGAC
Organism: Chlamydiia bacterium; assembly: GCA_044233345.1. Taxonomy (GTDB): domain Bacteria; phylum Chlamydiota; class Chlamydiia; order Chlamydiales; family 2-12-FULL-49-11; genus JBIIKD01. The sequence goes on along the minus strand of JBIIKD010000118.1, from coordinate 4,467 downwards.
ATTTACGAATAAAGCTGCAGGAGAGATGAAAGAGCGAGTGGAAAAGATGACTAATCACCATATTTTAGCCTCCACTTTCCATGCCCTTGGTGTACGGATTCTTCGGGAAAAAATCCACCTTCTTGGCTACGAAAGTTCTTTTACTATTTATGATGAAAAAGAGAGCGAATCCCTTTTAAAAAGTTGTTTAGAAACCCTTGGGATGAAAGATGAAAAAGGGCTTTTGAAATCGATTAGAGCGGAGATTTCAGATTTTAAAAATCAGCTTTGCTCTCCTGAGGAGGTGAAGCTTGAAGGTCTTACAAAAAAAGCATACACCCTTTATAACGAAAGGCTCAAAGAATATAATGCCCTTGACTTTGATGATCTTTTATTCCTTACTGCTAAATTTTGTAAAAACTTTAAAGAAGCCAAAGAATTTCAAGATAGATGGAGTTATATTTTAGTTGATGAGTATCAAGATACCAATCTATCTCAATATGAAATTAGTAAGTTTTTAGCGGGATCGAAGCAAAATCTCTTTGTTGTAGGAGATCCCGATCAATCAATTTATTCATGGCGTGGCGCAAATATTGAAAATATTCTCAACTTTGAAAAAGATTTTCCCGGAGCCAAGGTCGTTACGTTAGATCAAAACTACCGTAGCACCACAAATATTTTAAGCGCTGCTAACGGTCTTATCGAACAGAATGAAAGACCTTATGAAAAACATCTTTTTAGTAATCTTGGTGAAGGAGAAAAACCCACTATCCATATTCATCGGACAGATCGAGATGAAGCACAGTTTGTGACGGAAAAAATATCCCATTACCTTTCTAACTTTGAAGCAAGTGAAATCGTTGTCTTTTACCGCACGAATTCGCAGTCTCGTATTTTTGAGGACTATTTTTTGCGTGCTGGTATTCCTTATAAAATTGTGGGTGGTTTTTCTTTTTACCAAAGAAAAGAGATCAAAGATCTCCTTTCTTTTTTAAGGCTCACCGTTTCTGGTCGAGATTTTATTAGTTTTGAAAGAAGTATCAATATTCCTAAAAGGGGATTTGGCCCTGCAGCTATTTTAAAAGTGCGCTCTCTTTGTGATGAAACAGGACTTCCCGTTCTTGAGGTGTTGCATAGACTTGCAACAGGACAGATCGATGCTAAAATGGGTCCTAAGCAAAGAGGGGCTGTGTCTGATTACCTTTCGATTTTTGCTCGCCTTCAAGAGATGGAAAAGAAAAAAGAGCCCTTAGAAGAGATCATCCGTGAAGCAATTTCCCGCTCAAAATATCTTGAATATCTAAAAGAAGACAAAGAGACTTTCGAGGAAAGAAAAGGAAACATTGAAGAACTAATCGCAAAAGCTTTTGAGTGGAGAGAAGAGGTAGAAAATCCAGATCTTTTCCATTTTCTTGAAGAACTTTCCCTTTTAGGTTCTGTAGAAGAGGGGCAAGAAACGAAAATTTCTGTTAGCTTAATGACTCTTCACAACGGAAAAGGGCTTGAATTTCCTGTTTGCTTTATTGTTGGTATGGAGGAAGAGCTCTTCCCTCACGCAAATGCTAAAGACTCTTTCCAAGGTATTGAAGAAGAGAGGCGCCTTTGTTACGTTGGGATGACTCGTGCTAAAAGACACCTTCACCTATCCTCCGCTGGCTATCGCTTCCTTTGGGGCTCTCCCAAAACGATGCACCCAAGCAGGTTCCTTTCAGAAATTCCTAAAGCCTATATTGATTGGAAAAGTAGATCAACCCCAGCTCCAAGTTATCGTAAAGAAGTAGAGCCTGAAGAAGAAGATCTAGATGGATACCGATTGGAAAGTATCATTTTTCATAGAGACTTTGGAAAAGGAGTCGTTAAAAAACGGTATCAAACTTCCCTTGGTCTCACCTACGACATTTACTTTGTCCAAGATGGAAAAACCCGCTCTCTCGTTGCCAAATACGCCCGACTTAGCACCGAGCCTTAATTTAAAACTCAACTGGGTTTTAAGGGTTGTTAAGAGAAAGGGATGGGGGGGAATTTTGGACAAAAAGAACGTCTTCTATGAAGCGGATATGATTTTTAGAAAGATCAACCATCGGAAGCATGTAAGGATCAAGGCTGTCGCGTATCAGGGAGCGGCCGTAAAGGGGAGGGGTTTGTTGTTTGAGCTGTTTAAAGACTCGAGCGTAGTAGGTCTTAAAGTGAGAGTTAATCCAGGGGGTTTTTTTGGAGTAGCGATCTCGTAAGAGACGTTTTACATATGGCTGCGTACGTCCTTTTTTGTAGGAGGGATATTCCATATATTGAGAGTAGGTGAGCCAAATTTCACTATTACTTGAATAGACTTGATTGAGCTTTTCTAAAACACGCTCATGAGCAAGCCAATCACTAGATTCTAATTGGACAATGATTTCATCATCTTTACACTCTTCAATCACTTCTCGAAATGCATCTACATTTAGAAGCCTTTCTTTTGGTGAAATAATGGTAAGAAGATGAGATTTATTTTCTTTTGCGGCTAGGTGTTTAATTTTTTCTATTTCTTCCTCTTTCATTTCTTCATGAAGAAGGACCACTCGATAGCTATCATATTGTTGTCGAAGAATCGATGTTAAGCTTTGCTCGCAGCTTTTAAAATTAGAAGGGGAGTAAAGAACTACCACAAACATTTTTTCTGTTAAATAAGATCCCTGAGAGATAAAGCTGTTGTACATATCGCAAGATAAATCTCTTTTCGACCGAAGCATGGAGTAGTTCGCTATAATAAAAGCGGGGATAAAGAGAAGAAGAAAAATTGCAAAAATTTTTTGAAAAAGATGTTTTCTGTCCATAAATCCTTAAATATCGATAGAACGCTCCATTGTCAATTGAATTTGTTTCCATCGAAGAGAGTTTTTTTCAATTTTTAGAAACTTTCCTTTTGCAGTGAGAGAAATCTCTTTATCTGTAAAGAGCTGAATTACTTCTTCACTATTTACAACCTCTTTAGAGAGCTCATTTAAAGCTTTATGAAACGTTCTTTGGTTAATAGCAAGACGTATAAAAAGAAGGATAAAAAGAAAAAAAGGAGCTAGAGGATAAAAAATAGTGAGAAACGAAGAAAAAAGAAAGAAATAAGACTCTATGGGCTTTTGAAAAAGAGGTCCTAGAAAACGTCGAAAATGGGAAGGGGAGGTTCTATATGCTAAAATTTCTTCAAATCGAGCTTCAGAAAAAGCGCACCGAAGAGCGTGCACTTTTTCATGAGCAATCAGTTCCTCTTCAGAAGTCCATGAAAATCGCTTTTTTTTCGGAAGCTGTAGGAGGGGAATTTTCACCCCTTTTTCTACTTCACAGATCCATGTCATAGCCCCAAACCAAAAGGGAAGTTTTTTAGAGCTTCGAAAAAAGGGGAAAGAGGGGGAAATCGCACTTAAAGGCAACGGATCTTTTGAAATTTTTTTAATCACTAAGGGGGTTTTAAAAAAAGAATGTAAGCCAAAGATCCGTTTTTCAAAGGATTCTTCCGTATCCTTAGGCCCTGCTAAAAATCCATCCTTATACAGAGCATTCAAATCCATATCAGGAACCATAGCATAAAATAAAAGTAAAAATCCAACGATTGTTCATCTCTCGATAGAGAACATAAAAGACGACCAAATTCCACATTCGGCGCTTTTTATAAGGGTTCTTTCTTTATGCTTGGATAGGTAGATTTCTTTTTCCTCAGTTAATACCCCAGAAGTAATGAGAGTATAGGAAATTTTATTTAGATAGGGGTGCTCTTTAAGAGCTGTTTCTTGTTCTGAGGAGATCATATTCATAAAAACAATTTCTGGTTCTAAAGAGGGCGTTTTATTAATGAATACACTGTTGTTGAGGTTATTAAGTTCTATGTTTTCTATTGCATGAAGAATGGATGGGGGGTCGATTTCAAAAGAAAAAGTCTTTTTAGCCCCTAAAAGGGCAGCCACGATAGCTAAAACGCCAGATCCTGTTCCAATATCAAGGACGACTTTTCCCTTTAATAAACGTTCATTAAGGTGGGAAAGGAGCAGGTTCGTGGTGGAATGGGAAAGATCCCCAAACGAGGGCCCAGGCTTTAAAAGGGCCTCTTCGCCGTTTTCTAAGGGTAAGCGGACTAGGCCATTTTTGTAATGGGGGGAGTGAATAGCCCATAGGGCATCCCAATCAATCATATAAATTGTTGAAGTAAAATAGAGATACCATCATACTATAAACCTAGATTTCTGCCCACCATTTGCGTTGGTAGCTCAATGGATAGAGCACCTGACTACGGATCAGGAGGTTAGAGGTTCGAGTCCTCTCCAGCGCGCATTTTTTAGGTCTTTAAAAACACTGTTTTTTTTAAACTCTTTTTTCTGTACCATGGCTACTTATGATTATAGAAAAAGTGCCTTCAGGTCCATTTGCCACAAATGCCTATTTAGTCGGATGTCAACAAAGTGGGATGGGGATGATTATAGATCCAGCTCCTAAAAGTGCTCTCAAGTTAATAATGCA
>JBIIKD010000017.1:0-17540 GCA_044233345.1 Chlamydiia bacterium | reverse complement strand
AGGGCGAGGAGTCGATACTAACATCGAGATTAATTATACAACGCAAATAGCAACTTGTATAGATCAATCTGGAAACAAAAGTTATGTTGACCTAACAAATCCAACATTAACAAATCGAGATCAAATTAAAAAGAGCATGCAAGAGTTTATGGTGGCTGTTTCGAAATATAGACCACATGCAGGGGATAGGCTTAGTGAGTATAAGCCGATGATTGCAGGACCTATTTCTGGAAAGAGCTTTTTTGCTCAAGGGGTAAATGGAATGGGTAGCTCGTTGGAGCAATTTGCAAAGAAGGATCTTCGAAAACTTATGCAAAAAGGAAATCCAGGATTAGAAAACGACTCAAATGCAATTAATCAAAAAATGAAAGATATGGCAACAGTAGATCTTTATAAGGAAAATTTGGTAAAAGCGCTTAAAAAGCAAATTCAAGATCTAGAAAATGATATGAGAACGCCTCCTTTCATTAATCTGCCTAAAATCGCTCTTGAAGACAATAAGCGTGATTTAAAAATTCTAAAAGGAATTTGCCGTGCGTTAGAGGGATCTCATAATGAAGCTTTATATGCATATATTGCATTAGAGGGGTTTGATTCAGTCTCTTCAAAGCCAACTTCAGGTTCTTCTATTGAAAAAGCAAAAAAAGTGGAGCAAAATTTAAGGAGCTATCTCGTAGAAGATCAAAGAATCGATCGTAAATGGGGTGGTCTTAAGAGAAAAGAGGGTGGCTTAGAGGCAAATGATGATCTTTTTATTAAGGGAGTTGGAGCTCTCGTTTTGCCAGCGGCTTATACGGATGTAAATGGTCGAGTCTTGTTTAATGAATATCTAGAATCGCAAACAGTTCATTCAGATTATGGAACAGGAATGGAAGGCTCGTTCTTAGCGCTAAAAGCGCTATTTCATCACAATGGGTTACCTGCATTGAATCACGATAGGGCTGATGAGATAAATACTCTTATTCTGGCTGATTTCAAAAATTCATCCATAAACCAAGCGCTTAAATCTGCAATAGAAGCAACTCAATCATCTGTAAATCAATTACATAGTCGCATGGATCAGGAGGTCTCAAAAGGCTTAGATCCTGAGGTGCTTATTAAAGCAAATATAGCTCTTATAAAAAACGCAGCTTAGAAAGGATGCTTTTTAAGTTGTTTATAGGAAAACCTCAGGTTTTAGCCTGAGGTTTTTTCTTTTGGAATGCGGGTGATTGAAGGGAGGCTTGTTCCAAGTATGCACTCTTTTTCGATGGTGATCTCAGAGACTTCAGGATCTGAAGGCACTTCGTACATCAAATCAATCAATCTATTTTCTACGATCATTCTAAGAGCGCGAGCGCCTGTTCCCGCTTCTTTGGCTTTAACTGCCATTGCTTCAAGAGCATCATCAGTGAAGTGGAGGTCTACTCCATCCTCTTTAAATAGTTGCTGATATTGCTTGATAATTGCATTTTTGGGTTTTGTCAAAATATCCATAAGGTCTTGAACAGAAAGTTCATTGCAGTTAGCAATGCTATTAAATCGACCAACAAATTCAGGGATAAGGCCATATTTTACAAGGTCTTCTGTGGCCACCTGAGAAAGGAGGTAATTCATTTCATTGAGGTCCATGCTTGCAACTCTTCCTGCATTTTCGTCAAAACCAATTGTTCCTTTCCCAAGGCGTTTAGAAATAATTCCTGGGAGATGAACAAAAGCCCCTCCGACAATAAAGAGGATGTTTTCTGTGTTTACTTTAATGTACTCTTGATTCGGATGTTTTCTTCCCCCTTTAGGAGGAACATTTGCAATCGTTCCTTCAACAATTTTTAAAAGAGCTTGTTGGACCCCTTCTCCTGAAACGTCTCTAGTAATTGATACGTTTGAAGTGGTTTTTGCAATTTTGTCGATTTCATCTACGTAAATAATACCCTGCTCTGCTCTTGGGATATCATAATCGGCGTTTTGAACGAGGCGAAGAATGATATTTTCTACATCTTCTCCAACGTAACCAGCCTCTGTTAGAGTTGTTGCATCGACAATCGCAAAGGGGACATCAAGAATATTTGCAAGAGTTCTGGCTAAAAGAGTTTTCCCAGATCCTGTAGGTCCTAAAAGAAGAACGTTAGACTTTCCATATTCTATTTCTGTATCTGCATTTTGATGAGACCGAATTCGCTTATAGTGGTTGTATACAGCAACCGCTAAAGTTCGTTTTGCTTTGTCCTGGCCAATGATATATTCCCCAAGGCGATCAACGACTTCCTTAGGCTTTAACATTTTCATTTCATGTTGGACAGGCTTTTTGGAAACGATATCAATGCATAACCTGACACATTTGTCACAAATATAGGCATTTGGACCTGAAATTAATTTGTCTACAGTATCTTCTGGACGTGAACAAAAAGAACATTTCGGTACATTGTTATCATTTGTGGACATAGTGAGTACTCTTTAGCTTAAGGGTTCTTAGGAGCTTGCTGAAGGGCGATTATTAGGGACTAAAATATTATCAATAAGACCGTATTTAATCGCTTCTTGAGGGCTTAAAAAGTAATCACGCTCAGAGTCCTCGATCACTTTTTCTAATGGTTGTCCTGAGTGCTTGTGGATAATTTCAGCAATCGTCTTTTTTAGATGAATAATTTCTTTAGCTTGTATTTCGATATCTTTTGAAGTGCCGCCTACTCCACCAAAAGGTTGGTGAATCATGATCCTGCTGTGAGGGAGGGCATAACGCTTGCCTTTACTTCCAGCGCAAAGAAGAAGTGCTGCCATTGAAGCTGCAAGACCTATGCAGTATGTATTTACTTCGCACTCAAGGTATTGCATGGTGTCGTAAATGGCAAGTCCAGAAGAAATCAATCCGCCGGGGGAATTGATATAAATATTAATTGGTTTCTTCTGATCGTTTGCTCGTAGATAAATCAATTGAGCTGTGACATTATTTGCCACTTGATCATTGATCTCTGTTCCAATAAAAATAATACGATCGGAAAAAAGTCTGGAATAAATATCCATAGACCTTTCTCCGCGAGCCGTGTCTTCAGTAACATAAGGAATTAACACCATATTGATCCTCGTCTAAATTCTTAAGACTTGCTTATAATCGCCTTTACTTATCTAGGTCAAGGACTTTCTGCTCGAATTTTTTGAATAATGAAATCTTGCGCTTTGGCCATCATAAATTTTGAGAATTCGACAGCTTGTTGTTCCTTGCTTTGATTTCTATAATTTAGCCTTGCGGGATCTGCAAACATCATTTCTAAAATCGACTCATGAGAGGGGTTAATTTCTTCTTCTGAAAGGCGAATATTATTTTCTGAGACAATTTTTCGGCAAATGTAGAAAAGGCGGATTGCATGGTCAGATTGAGAAACAACTTCTGCTTTTTTTACAGACTTTTCCTCTTCTGTCATTTCTTCTTTCCATTTTTTAGAGAAATCAGCATGACGCATGAGTTGATTCATTCTGTGATTTGCTTCTTTTTCTAAAATGGAAGCTGGAATATCAAAAGGAAGTGTCGCTAAAAGTTGATCGCAAACAGAGTCTCGTAGCTCTTTTAAAAGGGCTTCTTCGCTTTGTTTAGTAAGAAGATTTTTCAATTGCTCTCTCATGTGATCTGCACTTGTTGCGCCTACGCGCTTTGCAAGTTCATCATCGATCTGTGGTAAATGTGCTTCTTCAATTCCTTTAATGTGCAGTCTTACTTTCTTCTCTTTAAAAGAATTTTTGACTTCTTCACTTTCGTTGGAATCTGGTTTGCTTACACCATCAACAAAATCGCCTTTCTTTTTTCCTAAAAGAAGGTCTTGCATCCATTTAGCCATTCCTTTTTCTGTCACTTCAAAGCGAGTGTTTGAAAAAGCCTGAACAGGTGGGTCTTGGTCGAGATCGTCGATATCAAGAACGATAAAATCGCCCATTTGAATACCTCGGTCTTCTACTTGCTCCCATTTTGCGTAAAACATCTGAATGTTTCTGATTGTCTCATCGACTCTTGCATCATCAACGACAGCGTTTTCATTATTTTTGAGTTTTAGTTGAGAAAAAGGGATCTCTGGAACAACTGGTTCTGATTCAAAGTTATAGTGAATTTTTCCAGATTCTAGATTTAGTTCTTCTACTTTATAGGTGATATTTCCGTTGCCGTTGAGTAAAGGGATTTGGGCGAGTTCTTGCCCTTCTTGGAAAGCTTTGTTCGCAAACTCTTTTTCCCATTGTTGTGTTACATCACGGGGGAATTTTCCTTCGATAATATCTGCAGGTGCTTTTCCTTTTCTAAATCCAGGAATAGAAACTTCTTTTGCAATAGATTTAATCGCTGCTTTTTTAGCGTCTTTTGCTAATTCTGCATTTGCAGTAACTCTAAATGTAATAAGGCAACGCGGCTCATGCTTTACTTCTACTTTGACGCGTTCGCTGGAGAATTCTTCTATCCGTACTTCTTTATCAGAAATTTGCTCTACTTCTTTTTTGTCAGTCATGATTTTCCTACATTAATAGCGGGTGATGAGATTCGAACTCACGACCCTCACGTTGGCAACGTGATGCTCTACCACTGAGCTACACCCGCATTGATTGAGAGCAAGTAGGGTAACTCACTACACATTTTTTTTGCAAGAGGAGAAAAAGAGAATCTCTTTAATTTTATCCCCCGCCTCTATTTGTCTCTGAAAAAGATGAATTTTCTCTAAATTTTAGAGGAATTAAAAAAAAAATGAGAGTCTAGACTGCGGTAGTGAAAGGGGTGGAGAGAAAAAACCGCTCAAAGATCTTTTTGTAAAGGTTGCAATGATATCGAAAAAATTGTACAAGAGGTCGTATTGTAGAAAGGTTGAACGAAGGGTCTCATGTTAAACGTTAGAAAATTAAAGCAGGACTTCTCGCAAAACGTTCTTAGAGAAGGAAAAGAACTCTTTGATGGAAAAAAAGTTTTTTCCGCAAAGATTTTGCATCTAGATGCTACAACGCTTCGCATCAGTGCAAAAGTGGGTGGGCAGTATGACAATACGTATGAAAGCGAAATAGAAATTGATAGGGTAGAATGTGAGACTATTGATTCTGATTGTGATTGTCCTTATCACTACGATTGCCAACATTTGGCAGCACTTTTATTTTATTTAGAAGCCCATTTAGATGAAATTTTAGTCAAGTATTCGCAAGAAACCGATTTTCAAGATCTAAGAGAGCGCTCTGATTTGGATGAAGAGCAAAAAGAAGAGCTTTTTGAAGCCGTAAAAGAAGCGGTATCCAAAGAAGAGAAAAGACAAGATGAGCAGTATCAAAAAGAGTTAATGCAAGAGTATATAACTGCATCTAAGATTCTTTCTAGATCGCCATTTTTCCTTCCAAAAGAGGAAAGACAAATAGATAAAGCAGAAATAGCAATAATTTTCTTTATTCCTGAGACAGCCCCGAATGTGCGACCGATTATGGAACTACAGTTAGCTCTTCGCCTTCCATCTCGATCAAAACCTCTTCATATTCCTTGCGCAAAGGAGTTTTTAGACGGAGTTCGTTATGAAGAAGTTTTGATGATTGGAGGTAAAAAGTACTTGTTTACTCTAGAGTCTTTTAAAGAAGAGTTTAGAGAGCTTGTGAGAATGTTAATTGATTATGCTCGTGTCCACGATAAACCGACAACGGAAAGAGGGCAAAGAAGCGCCTTTATGGAGATGAAATCGTTTGGGCTTATTCTAGCAGCTTCTTATCATGCAGTAGCAAAAAAAATAGCTGCGAATGCTTCTAAAGGTATGGATGATACGGAAATGCCTGTTCTCCCATCTATTTATGAAGAAAGTCTTGAATCACCTATGCGATTTTCGATTTCTCCCGCTATGTTCAACATGGCTCTTGAGTATATTGATCCTCCTACATCTAAAATCTTGATTAACCCATCTATCAGCATCGATCAAAAAACGTATCTAATTGAAGATGTGAGATTTTTTGAATGCGCCTTCCCTGGTATGATTCATGAGCATGTCTATTACCGATTCCAGGATAAAATTACTCGGCAACATTTAATGCAGCTAATGGAAATTAGAGAAATTACTGTTCCCAATCCTCTTTTTGGAACATTTGTAGAAAATGCACTTCCAGAGCTTTCGAAATTTGCGGAAATTTCTAATGAAGCGTGCATCAATAAGTTTAATACATTGCCATTCGTAGGGCCTCTAAAGGCAATTTGCGACATTTCGTTTCTTGATGGTGAATTGGATGCCGTTGTTCGATTTATTTATGATTCTTTTGAAGTGCCTGCGGTCCCTGAAATGCTTGTTAGTCAAGATTTAGATAGATTTATTCTTCCAGAGGGAATACTTGCTCGGAATCTTGTTGAAGAAAGGCGTATTTTAGATGACCTTTTTCAAGGTTTTACCTACCAAACAGAAACTCAAGCTTTTGTTGCTAAAACAGAGAAGAAAATTGTTGAATTCATGACAGATGTAATCCCAAGAAATCAGGGGATTGTAGAATTTAATTGCCCTCAAAATCTCCTGGATCAATTTATTTACGATAAAACGGATTTTGAATTAGCTCTTTCTCATACAGACAAAATGGATTCTTATGAAATTTTACTGAAAGTGAATGGAGATTTGCTTGGCACAAAAATTGATCGTCTTTGGGAGTGTGTTGTAAGTCGAAGATCTTTCTTGGAATTAGAATCTTCTAAAGGAAAAGGAAAGAAAGAAAGCGGAGCTAAAATTCCTAAAATTTTAGTTTTGAACCTTGATGAAATTGGTGTAATCGTGCAGCTTTTCGATGAGCTTGGAATACAAAAATTAGATAATCATAAGCTTAAGTGTCCAATATGGACTCTTGCGAATATTGATGGATCTCAATTTGAGGGTCTTCCAGTAAAGTTTTCCATTACGCAAAAATTAAGCGATATACGAATGCAAATGCTTGGTGAAAAAGAGCTTGATTTTTCGCCAATTCCAAAAGAAGTAAAAGCAGAGCTTCGTCCTTACCAGCAAGAAGGAGTTCATTGGCTTGAGCGATTAAGAATGATGTATTTGAATGGAATACTTGCAGATGACATGGGTCTTGGAAAAACTCTTCAAGCAATTGTTGCAATGACGCAGCTACATAACAAAAAACGAAAAACTTCTCTTGTTATTTGCCCTACATCCCTTCTTTATAATTGGAAAGAGGAGATTCATAAATTCAATGATGGCCTAAAGGCTTTAGTAATTGATGGAGTTCCAGGACATAGAAAGCGTCTTATTGCTTCTTTAAAAGACTATGATGTAATCATTACCTCTTATTCTTTGTTGCAAAAAGATGTCGATCAATATATGGCTTTTACCTTTAATTACATTATGCTCGATGAAGCTCAGCATATTAAGAACAGAGGGACAAGAAACGCAAAATCTGTAAAATCTCTAAAAGCAGATCATAAGCTCATTCTTTCGGGTACGCCAATTGAGAATTCTTTAGATGAACTTTGGAGTCTATTTGATTATCTAATGCCTGGATTCTTAAGCTCCTATGATCGCTTTGTAGAAAAATATATTCGTGTAACAGGTGCTGAGCAGCAGAAAAATCTTGAATATTTACGTAAAAAAGTAGCTCCTTTTATTCTGCGCCGTATGAAAAACGATGTGCTTAAAGATTTGCCTCCGATATCAGAGCTTGTCTATCACTGCCAATTAACAGATGTGCAGCATGAGCTTTATCGCTCTTACGCAGCAAGCGCTCGTGATGAACTTACAAAACTTGTCGAGAGAGATGGCTTTGATAAGGTTCAAATACATGTGCTTGCAACGTTAACGCGTTTAAAGCAAATCTGTTGTCACCCTGCAATTTTTGCAAAAGAAAATGCAGAGATGGGCGATTCTGCTAAGTACGATATGATGCTTGAGCTTCTCCAAACACTTATTGAGGGGGGGCATAAAACAGTCATATTCTCTCAATACACCAAGATGCTTCAAATTATGCGAGAAGACTTTGAGCAAAGAGGGATTCGATTTGCCTATCTTGATGGATCTGTCAAAAACCGCCTTGAGATCGTTAAGCAATTTAACGAAGAAAAGGACATTCCTGTATTCCTTGTATCTCTTAAAGCGGGGGGCACGGGGTTAAATCTCGTTGGCGCTGATACTGTGATTCATTACGATATGTGGTGGAATCCAGCTGTTGAGAACCAGGCAACCGACCGAGTTTACCGTATGGGTCAGCAGCAAAACGTCTCTGTTTACAAGCTTGTGACTCTTAACAGTATCGAGGAAAAAATTGTCGAGATGCAAAAACGGAAGATGGGTATTGTGAAGAAAGTGGTAACCTCTGACGATGAAGTGATGTCCAAACTTACGTGGGAAGATGTCCTTGAGCTTTTGCAAGCCTAGATCGGTGATTAGGCTGCGCACGGATTAGCCTAACTTCAATCGAATAGAAGGTCCGCGATATCAAAATGTTTGTTATGTATTGCATTTCTAATAGCGAGTAATTTCTCTTTTTCTGGTATTTTACCTGTTATTAGAAGATGTTGCACGATATTAAAATGGCCTCGAAAAGCTGCATTCATAACAGCGAAGCCTCTGTCTTCCTCTGATATTTCACCGCTACTTAGTAGAAGCTTTACTGTATTTAAGTTGTTTTGATCTGCAGCATTCATAATGGCCATTCCTCTATCTTCTTTTGAGATTTGAATGGCATCTTTTAATAGAATATTTGCTATAAAAGGGCTGTTGTTAGCCGTTGAATTTATAATAGTGAGACCTTTAGTTCTTGCTGAGGATACAACTTTGATCTGTGAATATTGAAGAGGTAGGGGCGGGTTAGGGGGTGTTTTTTGAAAGATTCGGTTCCAGATATCTCTAAGTGTGTTGTAGAGGCGCTTTATAATGCATTTTAGAGGAGGGGATACTGTTGTATAAAGGGCGGATTGTGCAATATTGATTTTTAAATACATTAATTAACCGGCAATTATAAAAAGAGATTAATTTATATTATAATAATTCGGATTTGGTTAAAAGGTCTTTTTTGGATAGTCTGAAAATATTTCCGTTATGTTTAGCGAATTGATTTTTTAAATAATTTTTTGATAAAGATTTATGATTTGATGAAGTTCGATGTAGACTTCTTCCGCGCTTGGGCGTTTAGAGGGATCTATTTGTAGCATTTTTTTGATTAGGGGGATGCAAGGTGAGGGGAGGGGGGCGTTTTCTATCTCTTTTGAAAGATCAGATTGAACGAGGTGAGCGCATCTTTGGATTGCGGCTGTTGGGGGTTCTTCGGGAAAAGTGAGTTTTTGCCAAGTAAGTGCACCCCCTCGAAATAGGATAAAGAAGAGGGTTCCAAGCGACCAAATATCGCATTTAGCTGTGCTTGCTGCTTGCCAAAAAGGGGTTTGCTCTTTGGGTGGCAGGGAAGAGGCGATGATTTGCGCTTTTTCAGGGGGGAGCCAATAGGGATTTCCACAAAGTTCTTCAAGAGCTTTTAAGTCCCCTTCTTTACAGACTGTATCAAAATCGCCAATAACTGCTTTTGTTTCTCCGTTGAGTTCTTTATTAAGAAAAATGTTATGAGGTTTTATGTCGCGATGGATAAATCCAAGTGCATGGAGTTTTTTTAGTCCATAGCTGAGATCTAAAGCAATTTGCAGCGTTTGCAAGAGAGAGAGTTTCTTTGATGCGAGTTCATTAAAGAGCTCCCCCCCGTTGCAGTAATTAGTAATGATGTAACAATCTTCATCATTCATGAATGCTGTTTTTAATTGGAGGAGTTGGGGAATTCCTTTTACTTGTTTTAGGAAAGAGATTTCATGTTTGAGAGTGTCCCATTTTTCAGGGCTACATAATGATTTTTTACTTACCGTAACGACGTATATTTGGGCGTCACTTAAATCAATGGCAAACATTGCTGTTTTTATTTCACCACGTCCTAGAATAAAATCTCCACGATCTGGATTTATTAGTAAGAGAAAAGATCCTTCAGGTGTTTTTAAAATTGGACGAAAGGTCCCATTTTTAAGATCGTTTATAGATAGAGGCTCTTTAGTACAACGTGCAATTGCAGTTATGAGAATTTGATCATCCATTCTTATTTGTCTATAATGTTGAGTAATGAAATTCAATTTCTTTTTTTCTTTTGGGATATAGTGAGATTGTGTAGTATGAGAAACCCTGGGTCAGTAAAGGCAAATCAATATGAAAGACGCTGTTGTTATTAAAAAGCATGTTAGCAAAGTTGGTAAACTCTTAGTTTCCAAGTGGCGTGATGTCACTGGATTGTTCACAAATGATATTGGTATCGATTTGGGAACAGCAAATACTCTTGTATATGTAAGAGGAAAGGGGATTGTCTTAGCTGAACCATCAGTGGTAGCTGTAGATTCCATAACGAATGAGGTGCTTGCTGTTGGACAGAAAGCGAAGGCTATGCTTGGTAAAACACCAAGAAGAATCCACGCAGTACGTCCGATGAAAGATGGGGTAATTGCAGATTTTGAAATCGCAGAGGGAATGATAAGGGCCCTTTTGAAGCGAGTAACACCAGCTAGAAGTATATTTCGTCCAAAAATTTTGATTGCTGTTCCTTCAGGAATTACTGGAGTAGAAAAGCGCGCTGTAGAAGATTCAGCACTTAGAGCTGGTGCTCAGGAAGTAATTTTGATGGAGGAAGCAATGGCTGCTGCGATTGGAGTGGATCTTCCAGTTCATGAGCCTGCAGCTAGTATGGTGATAGATATCGGTGGTGGTACCACAGAAATCGCGATTATTTCTTTAGGTGGTATTGTAGAGTCTCGATCCCTTAGGATTGGGGGAGATGAATTTGATGACTGTATCATCAATTATATGCGTCGTACTTATAATTTAATGATTGGACCCAGAACTGCTGAAGATATCAAAATTGCAATTGGTTCAGCCTACCCACTTGGCGATAATGAATTAGAGATGGAAGTAAGAGGAAGAGACCAGGTGGCAGGTCTTCCAATTACGAAAAAAATTAACTCTGTAGAGATTAGAGAGTGTCTATCTGAGCCGATTCAACAGATTATAGAAGGGGTAAAGTTAATCCTTGAAAGATGCCCTCCAGAACTTGCAGCCGATTTAGTTGAACGTGGTATGGTTCTAGCTGGTGGTGGAGCTCTTATAAAAGGGCTTGATAAATTTTTGATCAAAGAGTGTGGCCTTCCTGTTATTATTGCTCCAAGTCCTTTGCTTGCAGTTTGTTTAGGAACTGGAAAAGCGCTTGAATATTTAGATCATTTTAAAAAACGAAAATCATTAGTCTAATCCATGATGTTGCAAGAGTTCGTCAAAAAAATTGAGGCTCTTGTAACTCCTGATTCTGTCCATATTTGTGATGGTTCCAAAGAGGAATATGATCGATTTTGCCAAGAAATGGTCCAAAGAAAAATCGCTATTCCATTAAAGGCAAAAGGCTCTTTTTATATTCGTAGTGATCCAAGTGATGTAGCACGTGTTGAGCAAGCAACTTTTATTTGCTCTGAAAAAAAAGAGGATGCTGGCCCCACCAACAATTGGGTAGATCCAGAGGAAATGAAAAGCACACTTAAGGCTCTTTTCGCTGGTTGTATGCGAGGGAGAACGATGTATGTCATTCCCTATTCAATGGGGCCTGTTGGATCGCCGATGGCTCGTCTGGGTGTAGAAATCACCGATTCTATTTATGTCGTATGTTCTATGTATATCATGACAAGAGTGAGAAAAATAGAGGAGGGGGAATCTTTTGTTGCAGGTGTTCATTCAGTAGGGCGACCCTTAGAAGTGGGAGAAAAGGATGTTCCTTGGCCTTGTAATCCAAAGAAGTATATCGTTCATTTTCCCCAAACAAGGGAGATTTGGTCTTATGGAAGTGGATATGGAGGAAATGCATTACTTGGAAAAAAAAGTTTTGCTTTGAGGATCGCTTCTGTGATCGCAAAAGATGAAGGGTGGCTTGCTGAACATATGCTTATTTTGGGAATCACGAATCCTTTCGGAGAAAAAAAATATTTTGCGGCAGCTTTCCCAAGTTCTTGCGGAAAGACTAACCTTGCGATGATGCTTCCCCATCTTGAAGGTTGGAAAATTGAGTGTGTAGGAGATGATATTGCATGGATGCAATTTGGAAAGGATGGAAGGCTTTACGCGATCAATCCAGAAAATGGGTGTTTTGGAGTAGCGTCAGGAACAAGTTTTGATTCTAATCCAAATGCTATGGAGATGATCCAAGAAAATACCCTATTTACAAATGTGGCTCTTACAGAAGATGGAACTGTTTGGTGGGAGGGAAAAACAAAAGAAATTCCATTGAACCTTATAGATTGGACAGGAAATCGATATACAGGAAAAGAATTGGCAGCTCAACCGAACTCGCGCTTTGCTGCACCTATTAGTCAATGTCCCGTAGTCGATCCAGCTTATAATGATCCAAGGGGTGTTCCTATTGATGCCATTATTTTTGGGGGAAGACGGCGTGACTTAATTCCTCTTGTGCTAGAAGCGAAAAATTGGCCTATGGGAGTTCTTATGGGAGCAAGTGTTACTTCTGAACAGACTGCAGCAGCGGTTGGGGAGCTAGGAAAAATTCGACATGATCCTTTTGCTATGCTTCCTTTTTGTGGATACAATATGGGGGACTACTTTGCTCACTGGCTTTCTCTAGAACAAAAAGGGCGCAAAATGCCTGCTATTTATTCTGTAAACTGGTTTCGAAAAGATGAAGAGGGGAAATATCTCTGGCCAGGATACGGAGAAAATATTCGTGTGTTAAAGTGGATTTTTGAAAGAATCGGTGGAAAAGCGGGTGCGAAAGAAACTCCAGTTGGAAGAGTGCCAGAAAAATTACAGATGCCAGAGGAGCTTTGCACGATTGACCATCGAGGATACTTATACTACATTAAAGAGCTTAAGGAATACTTTTCTCTTTTTGGAGAAAAATTTCCCAAAAAACTTAGGGAAGCATTAAATCAGATGGAAAAAGAACTTCAATGAAGATACTTTTGCAAAGAGTCCTTTCTGCTACCGTGAGGGTTGATGGGGAGGTAGTGGGAAAGATTGCGCGTGGCCTTTTGCTTTATGTAGGTTTTACTCATGGAGATGGGGAGAAAAAGATAGATTTTCTTCTCGATCGAGTTTTTGGTTTAAGGGTATTCCCTGATGAAGAGCAAAAAATGAACCTTTCTTTGATCGATGTCGGGGGAGAAGTGTTGATTATCTCCCAATTTACCTTATACGCGAATTGTGAAAAAGGGAGACGCCCATCTTTTATAGAAAGCATGCCTGGAAAAGAGGCTGAAGGACTTTATAACATGATGCTTCTCAAGGCAGAAAAAATCTTAGGGAAAGTGGAAAGTGGGAAATTTGGGGCCCACATGGAAGTAGAGTGTGTGAATGAAGGCCCCGTTAACCTGATTTTGGATTTCTAGTATCGTGTGAAATTTGACTAAAAATCCTTTAGTTTATTTATTAGTGAGAGCAAGAGCAGGATGAACAAGGTGCATGAAGCTCATCTTTGTTAAAGAAAAATGCAATTTCTATTTTTGCATTTTCTAAGCTATCTGACCCGTGAACAGCGTTTGCATCGATAGAATCAGCAAAATCTTTTCTGATTGTTCCTGGTTCTGCTTTTTTAGGATCTGTAGCGCCCATAAGATCTCTATTTTTTTGCATTGCATTTACCCCTTCAAGGACAGATATAACAACTGGTCCTGAAGTAACAAAATCAACAAGCTCGCCATAAAAAGGGCGCTCTTTGTGAATAATATAAAATTCTTTGGCTTGTTTTTCTGTTAACTGAACCATTTTTAGTCCAATCACTTTGAGGTTCACATCCTCAAATCTTTGCAAAATTTTTCCTATTACGTTTTTTTTAACCGCATCAGGTTTAATAATAGATAAAGTGCGTTCTTTGTTCATATTTTTCTCCAATAGATAAAAGGTTTTAGAAAACATTCTATCTAAGCGCCCTTTAACTATCTATTAAAAAGAGTCTCCAAGGTAGGTCGAACGGACAAGGGGATTGAAGAGAAGGTCTTTAGGGGCCCCTTCAGCAAGAACTAAGCCAGAGGTTAGGATGTAACTGCGGTCCACTATGGAGAAAATTTCTCGCACATTGTGGTCTGTGATTAAAATGCTGATTCCACGTGTTTTTAAAATAGAAATCATTGTTTTCATTTCCCCGATAGTAATGGGGTCAATATTTGCAAAGGGCTCATCCAAGAGAATGATTTTGGGATTATTGAGAAGTACGCGAGCGATTTCTAAGCGTCTTTTTTCCCCTCCGGAAAGCTCATAACCCTTTTTTTTAGCATGAGGCGTTAAACGAAAATCTTCTAATGCACTTTCCATTTTTTTGATTCGTTCTTTTTTGGAAAGGGGGAGTATTTCAAGGGGACAAAGGAGATTTTCTTCTACTGTAAGGGAAGGGAAAAGAGAGGGGGATTGGGAAAGAAAACCTAATCCTTTTTGTACTCTTTCGTTCAGCGAAGAATAAGAAATATCTTCTCCAAAAAGAAAGATTTTTCCAGAAGTAGGTTTGATAAATCCCATGGTAATATGAAAAGAGGTCGATTTTCCAGCGCCATTATGGCCAAGTAAACCAACGATTTCTCCACTATTTACATGGAAAGAAACTCCGTTCAATACGGGAGTTTTTCTATATTGTTTTTTGAGTTCTTGAACTTCTAGTACAGGCTTTTGATGCATTGATTTACTTTATCCATTAGTTTATCTACATGGGCTTCATCGATACTAAAATGCACCCTTCCTGCTGCTTTTAAAGAAAGGGAGGAGGAAGCTGGATCTTTGATCATTGCTATTTTTTCTACATGGATAGGGAGGCTAATCTCTCCTTCAGAAAGGGTAATAAAGCCATCTTTCGAAAGAAAGACAAAAGAATTCGATCTCTTATCGAATTGAATTTCTTCTAAAGAAGCAACGACATCATTGATTCTCATTTGTGCAGAATCGGTAAGGATAAAGGTTTCTATTTCAAAGTTTTGATAGTTGATTTTACCGCTATTTGCTGTAAAAAGAAACCCATCTTTTTCTATTGATAGGGGGGAAGAATTTGCCATAGCACGTATAGATTCAGTTTTAGGGTCATATTCTAAAGAACCAGAACAGGTTAGTTGAAGGCCGTCGACTCCTCTAAATGTAGTCGATCCCAAAGCTAAAAAAGTCCCTGCTTCTTTTTGTAGAGACCATTTTTCTGCAGATGTAAATGTTCCAATAGATGGGTTATGCATTTCTACAGAATCTAAGGAAAGAAAATTATTCATTTCTTGATTCCAATCCAATGTTTGAGCGGTAATAGAGATCGAATCACCCATAAGGGGGCTAAAAAAAAGAGCAATAAGTGATAATGAACGTATCATAAGGCCTCCGTAGAGCTGTTAACATAGCCAGAAAATTCCTTCATTTGAACTGAAGGGGAAACTGTAAAAGAAGAAATAGTTACTGATTTGGCAAAGCCATTCCCCAATGAAGGGAAAAGCACTGAGGTATTCATAAGAGATAGATCAAATTGATTTAAATTAAGAAGTCCTTTTTCAGAAGAAAAAAAGCAAAGATCTTTAAAGCATTCTTGGAGTGTTAGGTCTAAAGTACAAAACTCTTCAGAAAGCCCACGAGAATCTCTCCAGGTGTTCCCTTTTGGAGAAACGAAATGGTAGTAGCGAGATTTATTTTCATGTTGAGACCAAAGATCTAAGGATAGTCCTTTTTTTTCTGCAACAAGAGTCGGCGAATAAAGGGAGCTCTTTAAAGTCCAATCATGAAGAAGGGGAGATATTTTTTCTACAAAAGGGTTAAAGTAGATGAAGAGAAAAGAAAAAAAAGCCCCCAATTGGATGATCAAAGAAGAAATATAATGCATTTTAAGAAGCATAAAAAGACCCTCCCTTACAAACGGCATGAATATTCAATAGAATTTGCACGAGGGGTTGTAATTTATCTAAAGGCCATTGGCTTTCTTTATCACAAAGGGCCTCTTGTGGGTTTAGGTGTGTTTCCAAATAAATTGCATCAGCACCCGCTGCGACTGCTGCTTTAGCAAGATGGGGAATAAATTCTCTTTGCCCGCCAGAGACGTGGCCATATGAAGCTGGAAGTTGAGCTGAATGACTTGCATCAAAACATACGGGAAATCCAAGCTTTTTCATAATAGCCATTGATCGCATATCTGAAACTAAATTGTTGTACCCAAAAGAAGAGCCTCGATCTGTTAGCAAAAATTCTTTGCCTCCTCCTTCTTGGAGTTTTACTATGACGTTTTGCATTTCATGGGGGGCCATGAATTGCCCTTTTTTTGCATGTACAGGTTTTCCTGTTTGAGCTGCTGCGATAAGAAGGTCTGTTTGCCTGCAAAGAAGAGCTGGTATTTGAATAAGGTCACATACAGTTGCAACGCTATCTGCTTGTTCTGGTAAATGGATATCGGTGGTGACTGGTATTTGAAATTCTCTTTTTATTTTTTGCAAAATTTCAAGCCCTTTTTTAAGACCAGGTCCTCGATAAGAGTGAATAGAAGAGCGATTGGCTTTATCAAAGCTTGATTTATAGATAAAAGGGCATGGCATAATCTCGACTAACTTGGCGGCAGTCTCTAAAGCGAGCTTTTCCGATTCGATGACACAAGGGCCTAAGATAAATGCAAGGGGGGCATCTCCCCCAATTTGTACTTCACCTATTTTGATCATAAATTGAAGTATATAGACCGGGCGGTTTATTATAAAGAAAATGGCAAGCATGTAATGCACCAATCGCGAAGAGATCGCGACTGAGCGCGGTGTGCCGAATTTCAAGTTCTTCATGAGGAAGAGAGATAAAGATCCGATGTTCTCCTATAATATCTCCTTCCCGTATCGATGAGATAACAGGGGGACTCGGAAGAACAGAGGCTAGCGCAAGAGCTGTTCCACTCGGGGCGTCTTTTTTTTCTTTCCGGTGGCTCTCTTCGATTTTATACTTTCCTATAGGAGCGGTTTTTAATAGGTGTCGAATATAAGCAATGCCTGGAGAAAAGTTCGGTGTGATCAGTATGGGGATAAAAGAAGCTGCTTTTTGAATCTGATCTATTTGTATTTCGTTATGCCCTGTTGATCCAATAACAAGGGGAATATTCCTTTCTACAATTTTAGGGAGGTTTTCTTCTAATGCAAGTGGGGTGGAAACATCGAGTGCGATTTGTACTTTAGAAAGAAGCTCTTTTGTTAGGGAAGAGGGGAGTGAAGAGGTGGGGCTGCCAATTTTTTGAAAAATTTCTATTCCCTCTACTTTGCTTTGGTTTTCAACGATTTTTGCTCCAAGTTTTCCCATCGCCCCAATAAGTAATACTTTAATCATTTTTTCCTCGATGTTGTGGGCTTTTCATTAAAGATTTTGCTTTTTTGCCGCGGGATCTTGATCTTTAAAATTCAGGGCATCGCCCATATTTTTAATAAAAGAGTCCTTTATGATCGGCTACTCATGTTTTAAATTTCAACCCTAAGCTGTGAAAAACTCGCAATCTTTAAAACCCAATTGGCTACCTATTTCATCTTCAGACGTCATCGAGGCAGATGGGATTTGAATAATTGAAGCGAAGCCAAGGGTATTTCCCCTTGGCGA
>JBIIKD010000016.1:0-17564 GCA_044233345.1 Chlamydiia bacterium | reverse complement strand
AGTAGATTCATGGAAAAGTCTACGTTGGTCTGTAGATATCCATCTTTAGCATAAAGTTCTCTTACTTTTTCTTGGGCTCCTCTAACTTTGTCGATTGAAAAGATATCACCAGGTTGTAGATCTATAGTTTTTTTAAGGTCTGTGTATTCAATGATCGTATTTCCTTTAAAAGAGACTTCATGAATAAAATATTTTTCTCCACGTGATAATTGAACAACAAGAGCTATTTTGCCTTCTTTCTTTTCTTCGATTTTCATCGACACATGAGCGTCTACGTAACCCTCATTTTGAAGATAATGAACGATGATTTGAATATCTGGGTCTAGTTGTTCTTCTTTAATTGTTCCAGATCCTGTAAGCCAGCTTGTGAAAATGTTGAATGTTTTAGTTCTCATGAGGTCTAGAACCTCTTTTTCTTCATTTTTCGTAAAGCCATCAAATACGATTTCGTTGATTCTTCCTCTTGGGCCTTCTTGAATTTGAATACGGATGATAATTTCATTGCTATTAGGCGCTCTTTCAATCACATAAGAAACTTCCGCTTTAAAAAAGCCTTTTCTTACAAGGAAATCACGGATTTTATTGATTGATTTATAGAAGTTTTCTCGATCGTAGCGCATTCCGCCTTCAAGTTCAGCTTCACTTAAAAGCTTCTTAGATCGATAAGAGGAACCTTCGATAACATAGCGGGAAACAATAGGGCGTTTTTGGATATGCAGTTGGACGAGGACGGTGTGATCATCTACTTTAATGGAGGGTTCTACCCAATCAAATTCTTCGGAAAGAATCTTTAAATCATGGTCAAACGTTTCTTGATCAAATTTTTCTCCGACTTTAGTGCTTAGCTTATAAACCACACTTTGTGTTTCATCAACTTCACCTGGAGCTTGGTTGTCAAAAATAATGACAATTTTCTTTACCTCTAAACCTTCATATGGCTCTGTCGCACGAGAAGACCCAAAAAGTGAAGTGATAGCTAAAATAAGTAGGGGAAAAAGTTTCTTCATCATCTGAATTTCCGTTCGATTGAATTTTATCAAGTTTATACAAAGTATAATATCCTTTGATATAATGCAAGGAGGTTTGCTTAAGCATTTTTAAAGTGAAGTTCTAGAGGAAAATGCGCGCGAAAGTGTTCCTTCATCGACGTATTCAAGAGAGCTCCCCATGGGCATTCCAAGACCTAATCTTGAAACAAAAACGCCCAGGGTTTCAATCTCCTTTTTTAGATAAAGAGAGGTTGTGTCACCTTCAATTGTAGAATCTAAAGCCAAAATAACTTCGCGAATTTCATTTTTTCGTATCCGATCTTTTAGATGATCTAAATGCAATTCTTCAGGTCCTATTCCATCTATAGGGGAAATGAGCCCAGGCATTACATGGTAGAGGCCATTGTATAAACGAGTGTTTTCTAATGAGAAAATATCCTTGGGAGAAGAGATAATACAAAGAAGATGGCTATCTCTATTTGTGTGATTGCAAAAAAAACACGCAACACCTTCATAAATAGCGCCACATTCAGGGCAAATGGTGATATTCTTCTTTAAGCCTGAAATTAAGGTGGAGAGGAGTTGTTGATCTTCTGACTTCCAAGAAATCATTTGAAAGGCATACCGTTCGGCGGTTTTTTTACCAACTCCTGGAAGCTTCCTGAGTAGTAAAATAATTTTTTGAATTGATTCTGGATATTTAGTCATACTCTCTTTATACAACAAAACTATGTTTTTAGTACTTCCTTTTATTCTCTTCTATGAGATAAAATAAGCACCAAAATAAGACGGTTTATTTGTTTCTTTTTAGGTTCGAAAAATGAAGAGAACTATATCTTATATAGTGTCAGTTGGTTCCTATCTTCCGGAGAAAGTGCTCTCAAATAGTGATTTAGAGAAAATTATTGACACTTCTGATGAGTGGATCACAACTCGGACTGGCATAAAAGAGAGAAGAATTGCGAAAGCAGATGAGTTTGCCTCTGATATGGGGGCAAAAGCAGCTCGTATAGCTCTTGAAAAGGCTAACCTTTCTCCAGAAGAGGTTGACCTCATTATAGTAGCAACCCTTTCCCCAGATTACATATTTCCAAGTACTGCTTGTCTTATACAAAATTCAATAGGAGCCACAAAAGCGGCTGCCTTTGATATTCAAGCCGCGTGTACAGGACTTATTTATGCCCTTGCGGTTGCAAAATCTTTTATAGAAAGCGAGATTTATAAAAATATATTGGTTGTGGGGTCTGAAAAAATTTCTCCTTTTTTAAATTATGAAGACAGGTCTACTTGTATCCTTTTTGGTGATGGAGCTACCGCTTGTTTAGTAAGCGGCAATGCAGAAAAAGGGCTATCTATTGGAAAAATTATTTTAGGTTCCGATGGAGAGCAAGCCGATATATTAAAGGTCCCAGCGGGTGGCTGTCGTAATCCAGCAAGTTCGGAAACAGTAAAAAATAAGATGCATTTTATACAAATGAATGGGCAGGACACCTTTAAACATGCTGTGCGAAGAATGGAAGAAGCAATAGTAGATTGTTTAAAAAAAGAAAATTTACGGGAATCAGATATAGCCCATTTTGTTCCTCATCAAGCAAATATTCGAATTGTAAAAGCTCTTGTGAAAAGGTGCAATATCGAGCATGTGAATGTAGTTGAAACCCTAGGGAAATATGGGAATACTTCAGCTTCTTCTATAGGAATAGCTCTCGATCATTTAATAGATAGCAAAAAAATAAAAACTGGGGACCGAATACTCCTTGCAGGATTCGGAGGCGGGCTTACTTGGGGAGCTCTCATTTTAACTGCGCTGGAGGGGATGTGAAGAAAAGTGCATTTATTTTTCCAGGTCAGGGTGCTCAGTACCCATCTATGGGAAAAGATTTTTATGAGAATTTCAAAGAAGCCAAAGAGCTGTTTCAGGAGGCTGATGATATTCTTTCTTTTTCGCTATCAAAGCTTATTTTTTGTGGGTCTGAGGGAGATCTTAAGCAAACAAATAGAAGTCAGCCGGCTATTTTTGTAGTATCCTCAGCGATTCTTCGGGTGATTGAAAAACAAATGCCAGAAATTATTCCCTCTATGTGCGGGGGGCTTAGTTTAGGTGAGTATAGCGCTCTTTTAGGGGCGCATAAAATATCTTTTAAAGAGTGTTTGGAATTGGTGCAAAAAAGAGGTGCTTATATGCATCAAGCTTCACTAAAAGCAAAAGGGTCAATGGCCGCTGTTTTGGGCCTTTCAGCAGAAAAAATTAAAGAAGCTGGTTATTGGATTGCAAATATTAATTGCCCTGGACAGGTAGTAATAGCCGGTCCTGAGGAACAAATAGAAAAAGGGCTTATTGAATTAAAAGAATTAGGTGCGCGTAGAGTCATAAAATTAGAAGTTTCTGGTGCTTTTCATAGTCAGCTTATGGAGTCTGCAAGAATAGAATTAACTCCGTACATTGAAAAAGCTATTTTAAAAACGAGCAATACAGATTTAGTCATGAACGTAGTGGGGGATTTCGTAGAAGATTTAGATCAAATTAGAAAAAATTTGATTGCTCAAGTTACGATGCCTACTAGGTGGATCGATTGTGTAGAGGCTATGGTTTCAAAAGAACCTGAATGTTTTATTGAAATAGGGCCAGAGCAATTGACTCCAATGCAAAAAAAAATAGGAGTTCCTTGTCCTTCGATCAAGGTTGAAAAAATAGAAGATCTGGAGAAGATGTATGAAGAGATTGCTCGGTAAAAAAGCGATTGTAACAGGGGGAACACGGGGGATTGGAAGGGCTATAGCACTTTTGTTTGCGCAAAAAGGTGCAAGTGTTGCTGTTTTTGGTACAAATGAAGAAAGAGGAAAAGAAATTCTTGAAGAGTTAAAAATAGATGCAGCAACTGCCGAACAAAAATTTCTCTTTCGCAGAGTCGATGTTTCAAAATATGAAGAGACCGAGAAATCTATAAAAGAAATATTAGAAGAATGGCATGGAATAGATATTTTGGTTAATTCCGCTGGAATCACAAGAGATCAGCTAATCATTAAGTTAAGTGAAAAAGATTGGGACGATGTGATTGATACCAATTTAAAATCAGTCTATAATATGATTCATCCAATAGTGAGAAGAATGATCAAGCAGCGTTGCGGAAAAATTATTAATATCGCATCGGTTGTAGGATTGACTGGTAATCCAGGTCAGACGAATTATGCGGCTTCAAAAATGGGAATGATTGGATTTACAAAATCACTTGCGCGAGAAGTTGGTGGTAGAAATATTTGTGTAAATTGTATAGCGCCAGGATATATCGATACAGATATGACAAATGTGATTTCACAAGAAGCTAAAGAACAAGTTCTTGGAAGAATACCTATGGGGCGAATGGGAACTCCTCTTGAAATTGCAAACGCAGCCCTTTTTCTAGCAAGTGATGAATCTAGTTATATTACAGGTCAGGTTCTTACCGTAGATGGTGGAATGATAGCTTAATTAATTTTTAAACAACAATAAACATAGAAAAATCAAGGAATTAAAATGGATGAAATAGAAAAAGAGATTATTGACATAGTAGTTGAGCAACTAGGTGTCGATCCAAAAGAGGTCTCTTCGGAAAAATCTTTTGTTGAAGATCTCAATGCTGATTCACTCGATCAAACAGAACTTATCATGACGTTTGAAGAAAGGCTTGATTTCGAGATCTCTGAAGAAGAAGCGCAGCAACTTAAAACTGTTGGAGATGTTGTTCGGTTCATTAAAAGAAAAAGAGCTGAAATCGAAGTATAAAAAAATTTCTTTAAGGCTTCAGGGAAACGCTCTCTGAAGCCTTTCTTCTCAAATTTTTGATTCTAGCCAAATCCTTCTAATTTGTTCTTCAGGAATAATATAGTGAAAAAGGATGATGTCTTGTCTTTTTTCCGTTTCCTTGAATACTTCAAGGTATCGTTTATTTAAATTATTTATATGTTCTAATGCATCACTTCTTGCTGGAAAATAGGGGAAGGATTCGCATTGCTTGGCCATAATTTCTGGTTGATAAAGAAAATTAATGAATTTATAGGCTAGATCTTCTTTTTTACAAGATGAAGAAAGGGCTATATTTTCAATTGAAGTAAAAAGGCCTTCCTTAGGGAGGAGAAATTGGATGTGTGGCGTTTCTGTTGTAAGGGAGGTGATAAATGAGCTTTTTACAAAAGCGATAGGGGTTGTTTCAGAGGATATGAAATATTTGGCCCGGCAATCAGCAAACGCTTCAATTCGTGGATTTAGTCCTTTCATAGTTTTAGTTAGAAGAGCAATTTCTGATTCTTTAAGAGAATCTGTTTTATTAAAAAGATAATGTGAAAAAACAATTACAGATTCGATCGGGTCTGAAATCATGACAAAATTTTTAGGTGGAGCTTCTAAGTCAAATAGATCGTGAAGTGATATTTGAGATAGATTTGGATAAATCTGACTATTTATAGCGATTCCATATGTTTCCCAACTATAAGGAAGAGAAAATTGATTTTGAGAATCAAAAGGTAGGTTAAGAAGATAGGGCTCTAAATGAGAGATGAAGTTGAGTCGATTTTTATCGAGTCTTTTAATAAATCCTTCTTCTACTAGGATTTTTACAGCATAGTCAGATGGAAAAATAATGTCATATCCATTTCCTCCAACTTTTCGTAATTTTAAGAGGAGATCTTCATTTGTTGAAAAATAATGAACTTGAATATGTACGTTTTCTCTTTTTTCAAATTCAAGAAGAACTTCTGTCGGAAGGTAATTCCCCCAGCAAAAGACATTGAGCGTATTTTCTTCTGATCGAATCGACGGGGTAGATTGAATAAGATATGGAATCAAAATAAGAAATAGGGCGATAAAAAGAATAGACAAAAAGCGGATAATGTATTTCTTCATAAGATCCTCTTTTCTTGTTTAATGGAAAGAAAGAGCGCGACAAGAAGGGCTGTGAATATAAGGAGAAGAGATGCTAGAGCGTTAATATTGGGGGATACGCCATATCTAAGGGTTGAGACTAAAAAAAGAGATAAAGTTTCCACGCCAGTTCCAGCGCAAAAATAAGAAAGAATAAAGTCATCAAACGAAATGATAAAAACCATTAAACCAGTAGCGATCAAAGCTGGCCTTAAAAGAGGAAGAACAATCTTATAAAAAGTTTGAAAAGAAGATGCTCCAAGCATTTGAGAGGCTTCTAAAATACGCTGATCAATGTCTTGATATTTTAAAAAGAGGGTGGGGATCATAAGTCCAAGGCCGACCACTGAGTGGGCTATGATGATAGTTACAAGTCCAAGAGAGATGTGAAGAGCGGAAAAAAAGCCTACAAGGGCGACAGCAATAACTGTTTCTGGAAAAAGAAGATTTCCGTAAAAGAGGGAAATCATGTGTTTAATTCTTCCTCCTTTTGAAAGAAAAAAAAGCATGCATGTAGTAAGGAGAATACAGAGTGAGGTGGAAGAGATAGATACTAAACAAGAGTTAAAGAAAGAGCTCCATAATTCTCCATCATTAAAAAGTGCATGGTACCATTTGAGAGTAAATTGATCCCATGGAGACGGAAATGCATGAGTGTTAAAAGAAAAAGTGACCAAAATACTTAAAGGAATATAAAAAAAGAGAAGGGCAATAGAAAGAAAAAAGTGGGGAAGGAATCGATTTTTTTTTGTTTTAAAAGCCTCGATCATAAGCACCCGCCTGAAAGTTTTTTTCCAAGCTTTGCAAGCGATTGGTCAATCAAAAATATAGTCGGCAACAGAAATAAAAGAGCGGAGACAGCAAAGACCATAGCAGTTGTTGCCGTTTGTTCCCCTGCCATAAGAAAAGAAATGGCGCTTCCTACGTAGACCGATTTATCTCCTCCCATGAATTCAGGGATGATGAATTCTCCAAAAGAGGGGATAAAAACAAGAAGCACTCCTACTCGAATAGCATTTAACGTCAGGGGAATTAATACCCGTTTTAGTGTGTGAAAGCGGTTTGCCCCAAGATCTAGTGAAGCTTCAATAAGTGTAACATCAAATTTTTCTAATGCTGAGTAAATCGGAAGAATCATAAAGGGAAGGTAGTAATACACGCTCATTACGTAGGTGGCAAAATGGGTATTCAAGAAATGAATTGGGGTTTTTATAAGCCCTAGAAAAAGGAATATATTATTAACAAAACCGTGATGCTCTAAGACAAAGCTCCAAGCGAAAATATGAAGGATAAAATTTGTCCAAAACGGAATAACGAGAAGAAAGATAAGGAGGGTTTTTGCTTTCCCGCCGTGAAAAGCAATACAGTAGGCAAGGGGAAATCCTATGAATAGACAAGCAGCTGTTGTGATGGAAGAAAGAAGAAAGGAGTTTTTAAGAATATGAAAAAAACCAAGAGTAAAAATTGTTTCAAAACAAGCTAGAGAACTTTTGATATTAAAGATGCTTGTTGAAAAGAGAAGAATAATAGGAAAGTAAAAAAAAAGAACTTGCCAAACAAAAGGGATCGATCCAATAGCAAAAGGAAACTCTTTAAGAATTTGATTAGAAGGTGTCAATTTTTTTTTCTTTATTACCAAAGAGTCAAGCTCTTTTAGTGTTTTTTCCATCCTTTACCCCTCCAGAAGGACCACATTTTCTTTTTGCCAGCTCAGATAAACTTCATCATCATAGTCAATATTTTCTTGAGGAAAATGTTCTTCGTTTTGCTCAAAAACTTGGACTCTTTGTTGGTTTTTAAGAACTACCTCGTAAAGGGTCGATCTTCCTGTATAAACAATTGAATGAACAACTCCTTTAAGAACATTTGAAAAGTTTTCTACTGGAGCTTTTGAGATATAAATTTTTTCAGGGCGAATGCTCATTAAATTTTTTGTTTTTTTCTTTGAAGAGGGTGGCATGATGACGGAAAAGGAGCCCAAATCAGGTATATGAAATTTTTCTTCATTATCTTCTGTTTTTAATAAGCCATCAAAAACGTTTGTATTTCCTACAAATTGGGCTACAAATTTTGAATCGGGGAATTCGTAGATATCTTTTGGAGTTCCAATTTGCGCAATTTGTCCATCGTGATCCATAATCGCCATATGATCTGCGACAGTAAGGGCTTCAAATTGATCATGAGTAACGTATATGAATGTTGTAAGAAGTTTGTCTTGAAGATCGATAAGCTCTATTAAAAGTTTTTCTCGCATTTTAAAGTCTAGAGCAGCTAAAGGCTCGTCTAATAGAAGCACTTCTGGTTCATTAATAATGGCCCTTGCTATAGCGACTCTTTGTTGCTGACCTCCAGAGAGTTCTGAAGGTTTTTTGTGAATGTGGTTTTCTAAGTGAAACGTTGCTAATAGTTTAGTTACTTTTTCGCGAATAATTTTTTTATCTATTCCCTGGATTGTTAAGCTGTATGCAACATTGTCAAAGACAGAGAAATGAGGAAAAAGGGCATAGTTTTGAAAGACAACATTGATGCTTCTTTTATTTGGAGGTAAATCGGTAATGTCTGTATTTCCAAGAAATATTTTTCCAGCGTCTGCTTTTTCAAGTCCTGCTATGAGTCGGAGAAAGGTAGTTTTTCCACAACCAGAGGGGCCGAGCAATGCAAAAAATTCTCCAGAAGGGATCTCAAGAGAAACGTTCTCAAGAATTAAATTGCCATTTTTGCTTTTCGTAAGATTTTGAACTCGGATGTTTCTCAAAGTATAAAAGTCCTATTGATAGATAGAGGTGGATATATAACCCATGTATTGTACCCCCAAAGTGATTATTTGCCACGAAATATTAAACCCATCTATACTGAATGAAATTAAAAAAAAGGACATGAAATGCAAAAAAACCTAGTGATTATTGGCTCAGGTCCAGCTGCTTGGACTGCCGCTATCTATGCCGCGCGAGCAAGACTGATTCCTTGTGTGTTTACAGGCTTTAAAATGGGTGGAAAACGAGGTGGGCAGCTAATGCTTACAACGGAAGTAGAAAATTTCCCCGGATATCCGATAGGGATCCTGGGGGGGGAACTTGTCCGTTTAATGGAAGAACAGGCACGAAGATTTGATATTGAAGTATATGAAGAAGATGTTCATGGAATAGAAATATGCGGAGATTTATTTGCTGTTAGAGGAAATAATAATACGATCCAGACTCGTAGTGTGATTATTGCAACAGGAGCAAACGCAAAGAGATTAACTGGGGTAAAAGGGGATGATCGCCTTTGGATGAAGGGAGTCAGTGCATGCGCTGTTTGTGATGGAGCTGCCCCTATTTTCCGTAACCAAGAGTTGCTTGTTGTTGGAGGGGGAGATTCTGCTTGTGAAGAGGCTATGTTTCTTACAAAATATGGAAAAAAAGTATATCTAGTTCATCGAAGAGATAAATTTCGTGCTTCTAAAATTATGCTAGAAAGAGTACTAAAAAATCCAAAGATAGAAATTGTATACAATCATGTAGTAGAAGAAATTTACGGAGATGTAAAAGTAGAAGGGGTAAAACTACAGTCTGTAGAAACACAAGCGATTAAAGATATTCCCGTAAAAGGAGTTTTTTATGGGATTGGGCATGAGCCAAACACCCAATTTTTAAATGGAATCATTGAATTAGATGAAACCGGATATATTGTGAATGAGGTAGGTGGAACCAAAACATCAGTTCCTGGGATTTTTGGAGCAGGGGATGTTTGTGATAAACGGTATAAACAAGCAGTTACAGCGGCCGCAATGGGCTGCATGGCTGCGTTAGATGTGGAGAAGTACTTATCAGAAAAGGACATTTTAGGTTAATTTTTATTGCTGTTGTTTTTGGGGTTTGTTCAGAGGGAAATGCTCTTCGAAAAGAGCCATGGCTTTATTCTCCTTGGGATATTCGTGTCAATATTGGTTTAGATTTTGATTTTTTTTCTACTATTGCAGATGGATTTAATCCCATAGATTATAGCTCTAACAACACTGGACTTTTACTTGGAATTGTTCTTCCTGTGTCTCCTACTTGGGAAATTGAGGGAGAAATGGTGTTTGAAAGCACATCGAAGAACAATTTTGGGTTTGAAAATATTGCTCTTCAAGCAAGAAGGGGCCTTTTAAGTGATACAGATGGGGATATTGTAAGTCTTGACGTGGGTGCAAATGCGCGTTTTTTGCCCTATTATTGGACGCAAGATGTTGCCATTCCCTATCATTATACGGTCAATTTTGAACTTTTTGGGGCTGTTGGAAAAGAATATGCTAAAGAGGGTGATTGGCTTCTTAGAAGTTATGCTTTTTTAGGAGTTGGCCAAGCAATTAAGGGGTATCCTTGGATTCGAGCTCTTTTTGATATCAAAACCAAAATCGCCAAGCAATTTCTTTTTGGGGCCTTAGTTGATGGGTACTTTGGAACAGGCGGGCAAACAATGGTTAATGTTAATGAATTTAACAGCTATAGCAATATTGGACATCAATCGGTGGATGTGGGCTTTACGTTTGCTTATCAATTTGAAATATGGGGAAAGCTTTCTTTCGAGTTTGATCATAGATTCTATGCGCGTGCATTTCCCGATCAGTGGAACAATTTTGTATTAAAGTATGAGCTTCCTATTGGCATTTAGGGTTAAGCGCGATGGCAACTGCTGTCGCGTAATCCCTTGAATGGGACATAGAGAGGTGAAATTCTGGATTTTTAAAGTGAAGTCGGCAGCTTTCTGAAAGTTCGATGTAGGGTTTCCCATTTGGGTGATTGAGAATTTCGATGTCGAGAAAAGAGATCTGTTTTCCAAAACCTTCTCCAAGAGCTTTAGCAACGGCTTCTTTAGCGGAAAAACGAACAGCAAACCGGCTTTCTGGTTCTTTATAGCGAAGGCAATGTTCTTGTTCTTTTTTAGTGAAAAGCCGATCTAAAAAGCGCTGTCCATGTTTTAACATTGCTTCATGAAATCGGCTGATTTCAATAATATCAGTTCCTATTCCTACCACATTATTCATGGTGCTCATAGGCTGCTTGATGCTCATATTGTAGAGAATTAAAATTCATGTCTTCTACAACTGCATTTGTAAAGATAATTCTGCCAGCTGACGTTTGTTTTACAGAAATCACTTGCGTTTCGATCACTTCTCCAATGTAGTCGCCACCATTATTGATTACAACCATAGTGCCATCATCAAGGTAGCCGACTCCTTGTTTAGGTTCTTTTCCATATCTTTGAACTTTGATAGAGATGGATTCACCTGGAGGAGTAACAGGTTTTAATATATTTGATAACGTGTGTAAATTAATCACTTGAGATCCACCTTCACCAATAGATGGATAAGGCTTATTTGGATCTGCGGTTAAAATACTAGCATCTAATATTTTTGCTAATTTTACAGTTTTTTGGTGTAGATCTTTGATTTCTGGAAAATCAGTATCATGAAGTCTAAGAGCTAAGGAAGGAAAAGATTCTAATTTTTTGATCGTGTCTAAAGATTTTTTCGCACGAGTCTTCGCTATTTCATCCATTCCTTCAAAATTTTTCTGAAGATTTTTTACAAGAAAACGAGGCAATACAACGTGTGTATCAAGGAGCCCTGAAGAGCATAAATCAATTAATCGAATGTCAGAAAGAATACTTTCATCCAAAATAAAGTCTCTTTTTTTATGAAGAGAGTGAGAAAAACGGATGAATGGAATGCTCACATGAATTTCTTCAGAAAACTTAAGGGTTAAAACAGTCCCAAGATATGTGCCGAAGACAAGAAGAAGCGATTTAATGATTTCTATAGAGGCGGTATTTATCGTGATACCAAGCGCACATATTTGCACAAATGCATCAAACACAAGGAGAAGACCTTTTCCCATTAAGTACCCTAAAAAAAGACCTAATATCGCAACATTAAAAGTTCTCAAGTTTGCTTTTCGAAAAAGGGCATCAAACCCCATTAAGAAAAAAGAAAAAATACTACTTAGACAAACACCAATAAGAATTTTAATGGGTAAAGTACCAAATGGGTATGAAACCATGTAGGTAACCATCAATAGTGTTGTTAAGATAGAAAAGAAAACTCGAGTAAAGAGTAAATAAGCGCTCATCCAAATTCTCCGTCACTTGTGTAATCATTGCATTCTAGTAACCTTGAATTTTTTTGTCGATACACAATTCAAAAAAAAATATATTGTAAAATCAATACTAAGAACTTAAGTTAAATGATGAATAAGATTTTTTTCTGGTTTTTTCTCTTTCCAACCCTTCTTTTTGCTCAATCGGACAGTTTATTTCTTGGAGGAAGTGATCCTCTTATTGTTGAAGATGTAAATGTAATCACTGGACATCTCAATCTTCATTTTGAAGATGAAAGAGTTTTAGGGCCTGTTTCAATTTCGATTAATCGAACATATTGTAGTGGTGGAGCAGATGTATGTGAGGAAATGGCGAATGAATTAAGAAAAGCTTCTAGAACGCTCTTTTTTGAATCAGGATGGAGTTTAGAGCCCCATTTACAAATGCTTGTTGATCCAAGAAACGGATATAACGACTATCTAGGATTGATTGATGTCTATTTAGCAGAAAGAAGTGGAGGACTGGTCTCTTATCGTGTTACCGAGAAACAAGGAAAAGACATTCTTGTTTTTAAACCAAGAATTTCTGGTGGGCAAGGATTTGGGGAAATTAGTGGTTTAACAAATCCAAAAAATCATCGTATCGAACTCAATTTTAAAAAAGGAAAGGCTCTTGTATATCTTGCCAACGGTGGTTATCGAATCTACAAAGGGGAATATTTTTCTGTTCGAGATAACTTAAAAAATTTTTCTGTTCCTTTAGCTGAAAGAAAGCTTAGATATTATCGATTAGAAGAGGAAAGGCTTCCATCGGGACACTATATCTTATATCAATATCAAGATCAGAAAAAAAGCCAACTTCTTACTATTTCTCTTGTCGATCCAACTAAAACGAAACGTTATGCTCAAATAGAGTTTTTTATAGGTCGAGAGGAGCAAAACGTTTTTTCTCAAAGAGGAAAATTAGTTGACTATAAGTCTTTTAAGTCTAAAGAACGACGTTATTTAGAAAAAGTTGAATTATTGGGAAAACCGAAACAATTGTTTGGTTATAAAGAGAGTTCTAAAGGCAGAACAGATCTTTTGGAAACGATGTCTATTGGGGGACTAGAAGAGCTTCGAGTAGAATATTATAAAAATAATAAAGTACAAGCAATTAAAAGATTGGGAGTTAGCGGAGCCCAATTTTTTTATGAACCAAACTTTACAGACGTTCGTAACGCTCAAAATATTTTGACTCGCTATCATCATAGCGATGGAAACCTGCACTATATTGAGTATTTTGACGAGAAAGAAGATCTTGTTTCCACTCAAAAGTTTTTTTGGTCAAATGGATATCTTGTTGGAAAAGCGATGTGTAATTCTGAAGGGATGGGAGTGTTTTCTAAAATATTTTCCTATGATGACTTTGGTAATGTTATAGAAGAGAGTTTATATGGAAATTTATCTGGTTTATATCCAGCTTCTTTTGAAATTGATGAATGGGGAAGGCTTCAAGATGCTGAAAAGTACACTAAAATATATCGATACGACAACAATTCACATCTTCTGATTGAGGAAGAGGATAAAGGCTTAATTTATAGATACAGCTATAAACATGGAACGAATCTTCTTACAAAGAAAGAAACATACTTTGAAAATTTGCTTTTAAAGAAAGAAAGCTGGCTGTATGACGATGAAAATCTTTTAATAGAAACAGTCGTTGATGACGGGGTTTTTTCTAAAGTAGTTGAATTTGAAAATGATAAAGATACAGGTCTTTGTAAAGCTAAGCATGAAAAACAACTTAGAAGAAGTGAATATAAAAGAGGTTTTGATGGGCAAATTATAGAAGAGAGGGTCTATGACTGCCATGATGAGTATTGCTATACACTTTATACAGAATACGATGCAGCTGGACGGGTTTTACGTAAAACAACTCCATCGGGATTAGAAAATCGTTATGAATATGATTTCTATGGGCGTTTAATAGAATCCAAAGAAGTTGGGTCCCCTCGAAAAAGCTTTAAATATGACAATAAGCATCGCTGTACAAGTGCTTCACAAAATGGGAAGCACTCAAAGATCGGTTATGATTTAAGTGGAAATATTCGTTTAGAAAGAGATTTTAAAGGACTCGAATACCATCACCAATATGACTGTTTTGGTAAACGATTAAGAACAAGCATACCCCTTTTTGGTCAGGAAATTTTTTATGAATATGATGTTCAGGGAAATTTGATTAAAAAGAGATCTCTCAAGGGACATGTTACAAAAATTGCATACACGATATTTAAAAAACCGAGTTATATAGAAACCCCAGATGGTGCTATTACGAAGCATCGTTATAATTTAAGCGGTTCATTAAATTCGACTCGAAACTCTGATCAGACTCTTATTCTATATGAATATGATCCACTAGATCGAATGATTGCAAAAAAAATCTATGGCTCTAGTAATGATTTGTTATCTGAAGAGAAATGGGGATATAAAGGCTCGCTGCTTGAAGTATATACAGAAAAGACAGGTTTAGAGATAAGGTATAGTTATGATTCATTTGGGCGGCTAATAGAAGAAAATAGAGGTGGGAGAGTAAAATCTTATACTTATGATTCTCTTGGATTTCTTGAAACGACTAAAGTCGGAGATATAATTCATACACAAATTCATGATTTTGAGGGGCGTGTTGTTGAGGAAGTTACTGGTGTAGAAAATTATAAGTTTTATCTTTATAACGAAGAAAATCAAAAAATAGAAGCAACAACAGTGACATCGGTTGGTGAAGCGATAGACTTTTTTGAGTATGACCCTGCCCACAGGGTTGCTCTTCATAAATCGCCAAATGGAGCAATTACCACTTTTGAATATGAAAATTTTTCTAAAACTACGACCGATCCTCTAGGAAACTCTATTTTAGAGAGTTATGATTTACTTGGAAGAGTCAAGCAGATAGAAAAAAGAGATCAAAATAGCAAGACCTCTTTTTTAGAAGAGTTTGAATATGATCTTGAAGGAAATAAAATATTACAAAGAAGCTATATCTATGGAGGAGAAGGGCTAGATAGGGTGATTGAGGTTTCTTTTAGCTATGATTCAATGGGTCGATTAATAGAGCAAATAGAAGAAGGGGACAAAAGAACTTCTTATAAATACGACTCGAAAGGAAGAATTATTTCTCAAACAAAGCCTGATGGAATCACTGTATATCGTACCTATGATGGTTTAGATAGAATTACCTCCCTTAAAACAAAAGATGGATCTGTTTTTTATACATATTTTTATGACAGGCATGATCAACCCATAGAAATCAAAGATCAGATACAAAAAAATTCTCTGTTTTTTTCTTATAATCTCTTTTCCGAAGTGATAAAAGAGGGGGATTTTTCGTGGGGATATGATGACATCGGAAGAGTAACCAAATTCCAACTCCCTGATGATTCATTCATTGCTTATACATACAAAGATGGACATATGCAATCAGTGAAGAGATTCAATAAAAATGGATCTTTACTATATGAGCATGAATATACCCATTTTGATCTAAATGGACATGTGCAAAAGGAAAAGATGATCGCCTCTTTAGGAGAGATTAAAACTAAGCGAGATCTTTTAGAAAGAATAACAAAAGTTTCATCTCCCTATGCAAAAGAAGAGATTGCCTATAACCTAATTGGACTTATAACTGGTAAAAAACATACCCTCCTAGAAAAAAAAGAGTACTCCTATGATTCTCTTTATCAGCTTACAAAAGATGGGGATGAGACGTATAATTTTGATTCACTTGGGAATCGATTGGAGGATATAGTTAATGAGTATAATCAAGTTATCCAAAGAGGTGATGATGCCTTTGTATACGATTTAAATGGTAATCTTATTCAAGAGTCTGTCGATGGGCAAACAAAAGAGTATACCTATGATGGACTAGATAGACTTATTTCTATTACAACGCCAAAAGAGCGAAAGGTATTGTATGAATATGACGCTCTTTCAAGGCTTTTTTCTAAGGAAACCTTCTCTTATTATAGAGGAGAATGGGAGTCTTTGGAAAAGAAAAGATACCTTTACGATAAAGAAGTGGAGATCGGCTCGATAGATGAAAAAGGAAGCATTCTTGAACTTAAGGTAGTCGGGCTTGGGATTAGAGGAGAGGTGGGTGGCGCTGTTGCTTTGGAATTAGGAGGAATTGTTTACGCTCCTTTACATGATGTAAATGGCAATATTATTGCTATTATCGATCCAATAAATGGTGAAATAGAAGAGACCTATCAAATAGACTCCTTTGGTCACGAGATAAAAGATCAGTACAAATCTCCTTGGCGCTTTTCTTCAAAAAGAGAAGAAGAGGATCTTTTTTTCTTTGGGTGTAGGTTTTATCACCCTGAGCTTAGCCGCTTTCTTACCCCAGATCCACTTGGTTTTAAAGAAAGCCGCAATCCATATCTTTTTGTTCTTAATAGTCCGATTAATCGGCTTGATCCCCTTGGGCTTCTTTCTCTACCGAACTTTTACTTTGACGGTAATCGTGATCGATATTACGGAGTTTTGAGTGAGCAAACCATCCCTGTTCCTATCGGACTTAAAAATCTTACAACTTCTGGTCGCGTGCAAACAAACATCATTTGCATTCATGATAGAGCTCACGTCCTTAATTTTTCTAAGGAAGAAATTGCTGCTGGTCAATTTAATCTATTGGACCACCTTGATGAGATTATCCCACCCCAAGGAGAAAAGATCGGCATGATTCTTTATGGGAATGGGATGAATACAAATAAAGAGTCCTGGAGCCACTCTTGTATTACAATCGGCTCGCTCTTTCCCGAAGGCCCCGTTCTTTTGAGTCTTTACAATCCAACTGAAGGGATCTTCAAAGATCTCATGCGCGTCTTGCATACCTTTAAAAATTACGAAAACGATCGAGCTGAAATGCTTCGGCAACTGCACGTTACACTTCTCAAAGATATTCATGAAAAAAACAATAACGCTTCTATTCTTAACATAGTCTACAGTGAGGGCGCTCTTAATTATTTTGCAGAGTTTCAGCGGATGGCTGATCCTGAACAAAAATTGCTACAAAGTCATTTTCTTGTAAATACAATCGGAGCTCCCAGGTTTTCACCAAAAAATTTTGGAAAAAATTGCGTTAATTATTTTTCTGATAAAGATTACATAGCAAAGATTTCAGGCAAACAGTATATGAATAATCCTGAGTATGTTATAAAAGAAGTTCCATCTTTATCAAAGGGAAGTGATATGTTGGCAGGATTTATAGATCATGGGATTTTAGCTCCAACGTATATGCAGGTAATGCGAAGTATAATTTCAAAATCGGAAAAAGATTATGGGTTTTATAAAAAAAGCGATCGTTAAGTGGTTTTTCTTTATTCCTTTTTTATTGAATGCAGAAGAGGATTTCGGAAGAAAAGAGGCAAATCGCGCTTTGGATGAAGTGGTGCATATTTTTGAAAAAAAAATGGAAGGGAAGTTCGGTCTTGTCTGTTCTGAAATGGGGGCTAGTATGCCTCATGATATTCAACGAATTGATATTGGATTTAAAACACCTAAAAAAGCTTCTTTAGAAGATGCAAGAAAGGTGGGGGTCTTTTTTATGGAAGAGTTTTTATCTACAATTAATAGTGATGA
>JBIIKD010000015.1:0-17566 GCA_044233345.1 Chlamydiia bacterium | reverse complement strand
AGTTCCTTCAAAG
Source organism: Chlamydiia bacterium (assembly GCA_044233345.1). GTDB lineage: Bacteria > Chlamydiota > Chlamydiia > Chlamydiales > 2-12-FULL-49-11 > JBIIKD01. The sequence goes on along the minus strand of JBIIKD010000015.1, from coordinate 17,553 downwards.
CACATTGGTGCAAGAAATTTTCCACTAAGCAAAGCAGACACAACACTTTTTCAGGCAAAACGTTTCCCGGAGATTTCACCAAATACTTTTGTTCCTCGTACGCCTCTCGCATATTTGCGATATAAATATTCATTAGACTTCTTTCAAAACTCAAATTTTAATCTTGATTTGGTATAATAGCTCCCAATTGTGAGGTGCTATCTATGAGATTTGAAATTGTGAAAAATTTAAAAGAAGAAGAATTTCGTCGTTTGACAGGAGTAAAACGAGCGACGTTTAACCAAATGGCAGAAATTGTAGAGGAAGCGCTACCTGGGAAAACATCCCGAGGAGGTCGTCCTAATAGACTTAGTGCTCAAGACATGATTTTAATGACATTAGAATATTTAAGAGAATACAGAACTTACTTTCATATTTCTACTAGTTATGGAATTAGTGAGAGTAATTGTTATAAGAAAATCCGTTTTGTAGAAGATACTTTGATTAAAAGTGGAAGATTCCCTCTGCCTGGCCGTAAAGCGCTGTTAAAAAGCGATATAGAATATGAAGTGATTTTAGTAGATGCTACAGAAAGCCCAGTAGAAAGGCCAAAAAAAAGCAAAAACGTTACTACTCAGGAAAGAAAAAACGCCATACTCTGAAGACTCAAGTTATTGTAAATAAGAAAACAACGCAAATAATATGTACAAATTATAAGAATGGAAAATGCCATGACTTTCGCCTCTTTAAAGAATCAAAAGTAATGGTCCATCCGAAAATAGCAATTGGTGTGGATACTGGCTATCAAGGCTTGCAAAAAATACATGCTCGAACATTGATACCTAAAAAAAGAAGTAAAAAACATCCTCTATCTAAAGAGGATAAGGAAAGAAACACTGATCTATCTAGAAAAAGAGTTCTTGTTGAAAATGTAATAGGAATGTTGAAGAGATTTAAAATCATTTCAGATCGCTATAGAAATCGTCGCAAAAGATTTGGGCTTCGCTTCAATCTACTAGCTGGTTTGTACAACTTTGAGCTTGAATTTTGAGTTTTGAAAGAAGTCTATTGAATAATCCACTTTTGATTTTTCTTAATAGTTTCCCAATCCCACGGCGTGTTGAAATATCCGCTTAGCTTTTCCGTCTCTATCCCTAAATCTGTATAATAAGCACCAATGAATGCAGAACCTAAGATCGAATGCGTTTCAGCATACCTCATAGCTGTAATAGCCCCTGAGCTATGCCCTACAATGAATGTGTTTTGATCTGCTTTCAATTCCTTTTCCAAAAATGGAGGCCAATAAGAACTTCTCGCCAATTCTGTATCAGGAAATTGCGGAGCATCCACCTTAACACCCAGATGCTCGAGCTCTTTTTTGAGATAAGGCAACCAGTTATCCGTGGGTTTGCTACCTCCATTGCGATGAATTAAAATTGCTTTATCTTAAACAGGGGGTTAGGTAAGGTTGTACAAGGAAACCTCACGGTTTCTGGGAACAGTAGCAATACTGGCTTTTTCTATCACCGTTTCTAAAGTTTGTAGCCAGTCTTGTTTAATTCCTAATCCCTCAAGGATTACGTTTTTTGGGACTTCTTTTTTCTGCTGACTGAGACTATCCATAACGCTGATGAACTGATCAATCCTTGTAACGGAAGGGCTAAGCCTGTTTCTTATTAAGATGTCTTCATACGTCTGATGGCCTATTTGGATCGTTGGAATACCTACCAATACAAACTGAGGACCCATGCTTGTTTGATAGTATAATGCTCCATCAGCTACTGTTTGAGCATCATCAGAATTAGAATCAGATATGATGATGCTTGGGGCGTTAGGTGTTTCTCTATATTTACTAGCCCACTTTTCAAATAGACTTCTATCGATATTTTTGGCTTTAGCTCCTGGATGTTGCTGAAGAACAATTACTAGATTTGTCAAATCAGATTGCTCCATCCCTTGTTCTAGCAAAGACAAGAACGCTGGTAGCGCTTTTGAAAAGTATTCTTCATTATTTCCACCAAAGTAAACCAAGACCTTTTGCCCTTTATCTGCTATATCATTTTTTTGAATTAGTGCCTGGCGTAATATGGGTTTTTCTTTAGCTCGTCGTTTGGCGATTTTTTCAGGTTGATTGATAGGGTAATATCCAATTCCAAATTTTTTTTGACTGCCAAAGTCAATCGCTTTATCTGGAGTTTGGAATATTGAAGCTTGGGTAAGATTGGAATTAGCGAATAGAAGACCTTGAGCTGCTTTCATGACTTCAGTAGCTACTGCTGAATAACCACCTGGTACGTAAGGTTCTGGGTTGTCATAGTAGGCTAGTCTAAGCACATGTGTTGCTTGGCGTGCTAATGCTTTTTGAACTTTAATGTCAAAGGCATGTCCTACATCTGTAATCACAACTCTTGCCGTGGAGCAAGTCTTTGCAATTTGCTCAGCTAATGCGTCTTCTTCTTCAGGAGAAATGTTATCAAGGGAAAAGGGGGCTTTTACAGCAATGCCACGCTCTTGCAGTTTTTTTAAAGCAGGTCCTGACGCATAAATCTCAATCACTCCAGCATCTTTAGGTAAATTTTCAGCAAAAGTCGCAAAATGATCAGCAGGTCCTCCATGGAGAACTATAAGACATACTGCAGCAGCTGAAGCGGAAAATGACATAGAGGCCTCCTTTAAATTGAAGGAATCATAGCATGGAATTGCTTTTTTAGGTGCCTATTTACGGCCTGGAAGGAGGGTATTCAAACAGAACAATGAAAAAATAATATCTGTTATTACAAAAAGGAGTAAACCATGAACAAGGTTAGTGACTATGATGAACGGCAACTAAATTTGATGCAGGATCAGTTAAATGCTTTTAAAAATAAAAAATTAGATCTTAGCTCCTTAGTTGGAAGGTTAGAAGGCTTACCACATGCTATGGAACATGTGACTGATGAATGGGAAGAAAAGTTTCTTGATGAATTTTCAATATTAGAATCCATTAATGCGGCAGTCCGTTTTAACTAAAATTTTGAGTATACTCGTTTGCCAAAAATGGTGGAGAGCGAAGTGAAATTTGAAATGGTGAAAGAGCTAGAAGACGAAAAATTTCGTCGTTTAGCTGGCGTAAAACGAACTCCGTTTGACAAGATGATATTAATTTTAGAACAATCTAATAAAGATAAGAAAATTAAAGGTGGAAGGCGGAATAAATTGAGCATAGAAAACATGCTACTTATGACGCTGGAATATATTCGGGAATACAGGCCCTATTTTCATATCAGTCAGAGCTACGGCATCAGCGAAAGCACCACCTATAAAACTATAAAGTGGATTGAGGATACCTTAATCAAACATCCACATTTTGCTTTACCAGGGCGTAAAGCTCTGTTAAAGAGTGATGTTGAATATGAAGTTGTCTTGATCGATGCGACAGAAACGCCGATTCAAAGGCAAAAAAAAAGCAAAAGCACTTTTACTGAGGGAAAAAGATACGCTGAAGAGTCAGGTCGTTGTAGATAAGAAGACCCAACAAATAATCTGCACAGCCTTTTCGAATGGTAAGCGCCATGATTTTAGGCTATTCAAGGAGTCCAAGACACATATCCATCGGGCAATAAGCGTAGTGACTGATACAGGGTATCAAGGCCTCCAAAAGATTCATGCTAAGACCCAAATGGCTAAGAAAAAAAAGCAAAAAGAACCCACTTACAAAGAAAGATAAGAGAAAGAATCAGCAGCTCTCCAAAGAGAGGGTACTCAATGAAAATGTCATCGGCAGCTTAAAGCGTTTCAAGATTCTATTTGATCGTTATCGAAATAGGCTTAAAAGATTCACTCTTCCATTCAACTTGATCGCTGGGATTTACAATTTGGAGTTGGCAAGATGAGTTTCAAAAGAAGTCTAATTTACATGATCCAGCTCTTCAAGAATTTTTCTTTTTAATTTTGCAGCTGACTCTTTGGGGTTTCCAAATTGATTAAAGTAAATGAGGTCCATTTTTCCCCGAAATGAATCTCGATTAAAGAATATCTCTTGGGCTATGCGATTTACTTTTTCTCTTGTTTTCGCTACTTCTGGGTTGTGCCGAAGCTCTAAGCCTTGTTGAGCATCTCCTTCAATTAGGACCTTTATTCCCTTCAGACAGCTTACTGCCTCAATTCCGTAAGCTGAAGCATTCATTAGGGGATATCTACTAGGATCAGTGAGATTTACCAATAGATATCCATAGTATATTTCTTGTTGGTTCATCCAGACAAAAAACTCTCCTTGGTCCTTGCGTTTAATAAACTCATCCACTGAGAGATATTCAAAGTAACGCGGATCGTCATCATTCCGAGGTTCTCGAGTCACTGTGAATCTTGGGATGTAAAAAAAATCAGAAGACCCATCAAGTAAATGGATCAAAGTCGTTTTTCCTACGCCACTTAACCCAAAGAAAAAGATAGGGTAAGTTTCTTGATCAAGAGATATAGAAGTCTTGTCTTTGATGGATAAAACTTCTTTGGCTATCAGATCTGGGGTCAAACAAGCATTGCAAGGATTGCCATTAACTCGATCAATTGGAAGATCTCTATTGACGTACATGTGATCGTACATCTCCAAGGCCGCGTCTATGAGACACAACTTCATATGAGCATAGAATGCATCCAATTCTGCTGCTTTTAATGGGCGTATATCGTTGTAAGCAGAGACAAAAGATCGAACAGTATCTTCCTTGAGTTGACCTTCTTGATTAAAACCATAAAAGAGATGGCAGCGAGCTAAATCTGTCAGTAAAATATCATTTCGCAGGTGATCGAAATCGAGAAGTGTCAAATTGTTTTCTTCCTCTACAAGGAGATTTGTATAAGAGAAATCTCCGTGGATAAGCCCCCTAGGAAGATCGCCTCTATATGACAGATCTAAGGATGCGAATATTTTCCTTAATTCTCCACAATATTCCCAATCCTTGCAGCTCTCGAATAAGCGGTTATAGTCTTTTAGAGGAGCCAGGGGGGGGGCTTCTGTTGCCTCAACCAGGTGTAGCTTGGCCATCAGTCTAGCTGCTTCTGGTAAATTGCTGTCATCGATGTGATGGCCGTTTACATATGAGAGGACAGATATTACTTTCGATCCGATTTGAGTGGGTGGAATGATTGACTCTGGCACCCTGATTCCTGCCTCACGAACAAGTTGGAGCAAGGATTCAGCGCGTTCTAGCTCTTGAATGGTTTTTCTATTAAAAATCTTTAAAATATGAGGGTCAGAAGTGGAAGAGTTAACCACGTAAACTTCATTCGCAACACCAGCTGATATTAAGGTAGCCTTCGAATGATTTGTCAAATTAGACGGAAAGCAAGTGTTTATATCAGAGAATGCAAGAGAGATAATGCAAGTTAAAAGAAAGGCTATACAGCGCATAAAACTACCTTAGAAAAAGGAAGATAGGTTAATTGAGATTTTTCGATCCAGGAGGATCCAGCAACATCTTCCTCGGCAATATTTTCTTGGAATTGGGATGAGTCGAATTGAGTTGCTTTATAGATAAGGCACGTATGATGCAGAGAAATTGCTTCTTCATCATCTTTATATTCGACAACGAAAGCCTGATTAGTGTGATGGACTACATCAATAAGTTTAATACCCGTTTCTTCTCTTACTTCTCTTTGGAGAGTTTGAGGAATTGTTTCCCCATGAGCAGGTGTGCCCCCTGGAAGATCCCACATTCCTCGATAAGGGCCTCTGGATTTTTTTACGAGGAGAATACGTTGTTCTTTTTCAATGATCGCATAGATGCCAAGATGGAATTTTGCGGTTTTAGCTTGAGTTGAAAGATTTTTCATTTTTTTACCCTATGTAGGGAATCGATATTATTCTCTTGGGAGATTGAAGTAAATATCGAATGCTTGCTTTTCATCCCTAATGCCTTGATGGCCCATTCAACCTTGAAGTGCACAAAAAAGGCATAGAAATATTTAAAAATCTCTATTGTGCACCCCAATTATATCATAACTGACGATAGTCTATCAAATGCTTCTAGCGGGGTCTCAAAGCTGAGAGTCTTTGTAGGTCTATTATTAAGTAGTGCCTTTACTCTTTGAATGTCCTCTAATGATGTATCTGTAAAGCTTTGTGACTTTGGAAAGTGTTGTCTAAGCAATCCATTTGTATGTTCATTAAGACCTCTTTCCCAGGAGTGATATGGTGTTGCAAAGTAGAATTCAGCATACAGTTCAAAGCTAACCATTTGATGGAAGGCAAATTCTTTGCCATTATCAGCTGTAAGCCTGTGGACAAAAGCTTTGATAGGTCTAAGTTGCTCAACTATTGCTCGACCTACTTCTTCTGCTGTTTTATGAGACACTTTAACTAATTTTGTCAGCTCGGAAGTCCTCTCTATCATTGATACAATTACACCTTTGTGTCCTCCTCCTATGATTGTATCTAGCTCCTAATCTCTTAGGCGAGTCTTTTCCTTAACAATAGAGGGCCTTTGATCAATATCAATACGATTTGAAATGCAACCTCTTCCAGAAGTTCCTTTACCATGCTTGTTATATTTTTTGCTTTAATGACGTAACTCTTTATATAGCAAACCTCCCTGCCTATCGTGCTCGCATGAACATCTAGTGCTCTAGCAATCGAGCTTGGAAAATCTCCTCTATCTTTTAAAATATAAATTTGGCATCTTTGAGTATAGGTTAGATGGTGATAGCCCTTGGGCATAAAGTCTCCTTGTGTTTTGGTTGTACAAAATCACAGTAGAGATTTTTTCATCACCTAAACATTCTTTTTTTAATTCACTTTTTGCACTTCAAACTTGAAAAGGCGAGATTGTTCTAAAATTAATATCATCTTGTCAAACGTAGTTCGTTTTAGGCCAGCTAAACGACAAAATTTTTCGTCTTCTAGCTCTTTCACCATTTCAAATTTCACTTTGCTCTCCACCATTAGAGGTACAGGATCATGCCCGATGCGTTTAAGAAAAGAATCCCAACGTTCCAGTGTTTTTGGCGTAAAGAAATCTGAATCAATTTTTTATAAAATTTCTTCCGATCAAATAGGTTATGAGTGATACAATCCCGGAAATAAAGCATCCCCAAGCTAAGTCATAATAGACTACTTTAAGAGGCCATTTTATCAACGTAGCAAGATTTGTAAGATCATACGTTGCGTAGCAGATAAAGCCGAAAAGAGCTCCATAAAAAAGAGCTTGAATCCAGCTATTTTCTTTAATTGCTGGTGATATAGCAAAAAATACAAGCCCAAAAAGATAGAGAAAATAAAAAAATACCGCGGCTCCCCATCTAACTTCTGGTGACATTAAATGCCCAATTTGTTCTTTGTAGAAGTTTTTTGCAATAAAACCAAGCCAGACTAGATCGATTATAAAAAAAATTGGCAACGAGATAAAATATAATTTTATAAAATTCATCTAATCAAAACCTATTTTAAACAGCAAATTTTCAAGGAGAAGATTTGAAAAATTTCAAAGCTTAAATCACCCCATCTATAAAAATGATTATGAATCTTTTAGAGTATTTGTCAATACGTTGGATTAAATTAACCTCCTTTCCTTCCCGTAGGAAAATTTAATAAAAAATTATGTTAATCATCTATTAGTACTTTGCCCGATCAGGCATTTTTGAAAATTCTTTCCAAACTTCAACAGCTTCTTTACGCATAAACTCTTTACATTGAATTTTACGCTCTTCTATCGTTTTTTTCATTTCATCGTAATAGTCTAGATCTGCAAATTCACCATATTTCATGGCATCTTCCACAGTTGCTGCATAGTAAATTTCTTTAATATGCGCCCAATACGCCCCACAAAGACACATAGGGCAGCAAAATGCACTTGTATAAAGAACGCATCCTTCAAGCAAATGTGTGCCAAGTTTTTTACCCGCTTTACGAATGGCATCTATTTCTGCATGACAAGTTGGATCATTCTCCGTAATCACTCGATTATACCCTTCTGCGATAATCTCGTCCCCTTTCACAATAACGGCGCCAAAAACGCCCCCACTTTTTTTTTCAATTCCTGCAAATCTGCTAAGTTCAATCGCTCTTTTCATAAATTTTTCATGTGGATGTTGATCCATAACTCCCTTTCCTTTTCTCAAAATTGATCATTGATAATAGACCTCTTTATTTTTTTATGTACACACTTCCTGATTAAAAATTTAATTTCTTTAAAAACAGCCTTTTAGGGCATTCTATCTGTATAAAACGAAATCAGTACCTTAATGACATTGTGTAAAAGCTAAAAATGAGGCAAAATCCGCAAAAAACTTTAGGTTTAGTATGCTGGTTATTTTAACAAAAATACCTTTTTATGTTTGGCCTTTACTTGCGGGTCTTATTTTTTCTGGAATTAAAGCAACAAAAACAGGTGTTATTCCTCTTAAAATTTTTTGGGCTTTACCCACCTTTTTTTTCCTGCTATCAGGATATTCCGTTATCTCACGGTATGGAATAACTGTTATTACTTTTCTCTGTTGGCTGATTCCTCTTTTCATCGGTATTTTGATCGGACTTCAAATAGGAAGTCGTCTTAAACTACGGTTTGATAAAAAAAATAAACGAGTCGAAATGCCTGGTAGCTGGTTTACACTCATTCTTGCGTTGAGTATTTTTTGCAGTAAATTTTTTATACGAATTAGCTCTTTACTTCACCCTGAATGGATTGGTAGATCGATCCTTTTGGCTCCTGAAATCTTTGCAGCTCTTGCATGCGGAACATTTATTGGTCGCTCAATCATTCTTTTTAAAAAATATAATACCGCTTCTCATGTAAACTTAACTTAAATGATAAAATTCGATATTCTTAAATCTATTATATTATTTTAAATTGCTTTAAATAAAAAATAGTGGAAAAATCCCCCTTTAAAGGTTGATAAAAGGAGTTTTTGTGGATTGTAATGTAACATTTTTTTACGCAACTCCAAATAAATACATCCATTTTTCAGAAAAATCTTGTGATCAGATCCTAGCCTTTATGGAAAAAATAAAGCTTCCCCCGAAAGATGAAAAAAATCACTACATAAGCACTTATAATATCGATACATTTTTTCCTCCAAACCACACCCATAGAACTTTTGGTTCTTTTGCGCGAAAGGAAACCTTCGAATGTCTCCTTAAATGCGCTATTCAATCAAGTTCTCATTTAGATCAAATGCAATGCTCAAATAGTTGTGAAAATACAGCTAAAAAAGTTCACTTAAATTGGATTGATAAGATTGCATACCCCTCTTTCTAAAAAAAGAGCATTTAAGTGAACCAAATTTTACATGTTTATTTTAATAACTTCTTTTACTTTTTTTTCTTGAATCCATAGTGCGATAAATCCAATAGTTCCTATAGAAAGGGCAATAGGAATAATAGCGACTCCATAAGTAACAGCATGAACAGCATTTCCCCCATCCATCAGATTAACGATAGCGCCTATAATGGTGTGGAGTCCATAACCAAAGGTCATGATGATCATATTAGCGACCGCTGTAGCAAGCCCTGCAACCTCTTGACGTACGTAAGTAGAGACTTTATAAATAGCTAAAATTTGATATCCACAGCACACCCCAACTAAAATAAAACTGATGCTTATCGCCCCTGAGGTCAATTCTGCGACCAATAAAAGGGTAAAACTAACTACCATGGCGATACCTGATCCAATAATAGTTGCTAAATAACTTCCGATTTTATCAGCTATTAAACTGAGAATGGGAGATCCAAAACACATTCCAATAAAAATCATTGAGGGTAAACTCGCAGCAAGTAAGCCGTCAAATCCATAAGCATGCTTTAAAAAAGATGTTCCCCATACATCGGCAAATCCTTCCAATGGTCCCACCATTAGTCCTGCAAAAACACAAGACCAAATCACTCGTTTATTTCTAATTACTTCTTTAATATTTGACAAGACTCCACCCTCAGATGGCGTTTTTGTATTTGGAATCATCCAATAAGTAATAATTGCAAGGAGAGCACCACATAAAGCAAATATTTGAACTACAGATTGATAGCCGAAAGCCTCTCTCATATAACTCACAGGAGCCCCACCATAAATAGCCCCGATTAAGCCAATCGTTACAGAAAGGCTAAGCATTCGAGGAAATCGTTTTTCACTAAAAGTCATCCGTACAATTTTAAAAACTCCTAAAATCGCTGCAGAAGAGCCCATTCCAACTAAAAACCTCCCTAAAATTGGATAAAACCAGTGATGAGCAAAAAGAAGGGGCATTAATCCAATCACTGTAACAAGTATAGAGGCGCTCATTACCTTTCTTGGACCAAAGCGATCTAATAAAATTCCAAGAGGCAGATGCATAAGAGAATAGCCAATATAATAAAGGCCAGAGAACTGTCCAAATGCTGTAGCACCTATATCAAACCTTTCCATAATATCTTCTAGCATGATGTTCGGCATCACCCTTAAAATATACTGATATGCATAAAATATAGATGCTATCATCCATACCGTCCACATAGCTGTACGTGAACTCGAGCGAACCAAAGTCATAGGAAAAATCCTTCTTTAAAAATTCTATCAACTACTAAAAATATTTCAGACTGAATAAATACTACAGTGCCTAGTGGCACAGGAGAATCGATGTAGAAATGAAAAAGTTTGTTTTTATGGGAAACATTTTATTCGATTTAAACAAAAACGACAATTAGAAAAATCTAATAGATATAGTGAATTCTTCATCAAGAAGAAAATTCTATACTCTACCTTTCTTGAGCCTAATCAACAGTGGAAATACAACAATCGATTAAGTGATCATTAACTAAACCCACTGCCTGCATATAGGCATAGATAATAGTAGAACCAACAAAGGTCATCCCCCTTTTCTTAAGATCTTTTGATAAAGCATCACTTTTTGGTGTTGTTACAGGAACATCTTTAAACTCCTTACGCCGATTTACAATAGGCTTCCCCTCTACAAAAGCCCAAAGATAGCGATCAAAGGAGCCAAATTCCTTTTGTATTTGTAAAAACACTTTTGCGTTTCGACGCGCTGCATAAATTTTCAATCGGTTTCGAATAATTCCTTCTTCTTTACGTAAAGCTTCTAATTCCTCATCATCCATTGCTGCAACCTTAATAGGATCAAAATGATGAAAAGCTTTTCTGTATCCATCTCGCCGTTTAAGGATGGTCTCCCAACTAAGCCCCGCCTGGGCTCCTTCTAATATCAGCATTTCAAAAAGCTTTTGATCATTATGCACAGGTATCCCCCACTCGTTATCATGATACTCTGCATAAAATTCTTTCCCTTTTCCTCCACCAAAGCATCGCTTTTTTCCATCCATTTTTTACCCTTTCCATAAAAGATGTAAGTAATCTATGTATAATATACACACAACCCATTAAGAGTGTCATTGGCTAAAATACTTATTACCGGAGCAACAGGCTTCATCGGTAAACGACTTGTTTATCAATTCCTAGAAGAAGGGCACGAAGTCTATGCTCTCGTGAGAATAAAAGGCCTTGAGCCAAAAATTCTAAATAATCCCCTTTTTCATACAATTTATGGAGATATGCATAATGCAAAAGAGCTAGATCCTTTTCCCAAAGAGATTGATGCTGCTTATTATCTTCTCCACTCAATGGGAAACTTCGTGGAAAATTTAATTGAGACTGAAAGAGAAATTGCCCAAAATTTTGTCTTATTTATTGAAAAAACTCTATGTAAGCAAATAATCTACCTAGGGGGAATTATTGAAGATGAAGCTCTTTTATCCCCTCACTTACGCTCTCGCTTAGAAGTAGAAAAAGTCTTACATGAAAGCCAAATACCCTGCACAGTGATCCGATCTAGTATTATTATTGGTGCTGGTAGCGCTTCGTTTGAAATCATTCGAGATTTAGTAGAAAAACTCCCTATCATGATCGCACCAAGATGGGTAAAAAGTTCATGCCAACCCATTTCCATACGAGATGTTTTATTTTATTTAACGAATCTCTTACTCAAAAAAGATTCTTTTGGGAAAACTTACGATATTGGTGGTCCAGAAGCTCTCTCTTTTAAAGATGTTCTTTTACGCTATGCTGCATTTCGAAAATTGCGATCTTATATTTTTGATGTACCAGTACTTACCCCGAAACTTTCTAGTTACTGGCTTGTTTTCATCACTTCTGTTCGGTTTTCAATTTGCAAGCATTTAGTAGAAAGCATGAAACAAAACACTCGTAAGCTTAATTTAGCGATCGATACCATCTTGCCTCATAAATGCCTTTCCTATGAAGAAGCTTTAGCTTTAGCTTTTCAAAGAATTTCCCAAAATGAAGTCGTTTCAACCTGGATGGATGCTTGGGACATTAAAACATCGAAAGCAACTATTGAACAATTCATCGAAGTGCCTACGGAAGGTTGTTTTAAAGACACTAAAACCATCCCGATAACGACATCTATACAAGAAGTGATTCAAAAAATGTGGTCTATTGGAGGAAAAAATGGTTGGTATTCCATGAACTGGGCATGGAAAATACGAGGCCTTATTGATAAATTTATTGGAGGAACAGGGCTTAATCGAGGAAGAAAACATCCTGATAAATTGGAAGTGGGTGACTCTATTGATTTTTGGAGAGTACTTGTTGCAAATGAAGAACAAGGGCACCTTATTCTTTACGCAGAAATGAAACTTCCTGGAGAAGCTTGGCTTGAATTCAAAATTGATAAAAAAACAAACAGCCTAAAACAAGAAGCTACTTTCCGACCCAAAGGGTTTTCAGGTCGCCTTTATTGGTACATTTCTTTTCCTTTTCATTGCATCATCTTTAAAAACATGGCTAAAGCACTTGCACAAAAATGATACATCTTTATTTTCTTTTGAAAAATCTCAAATCTTCAATCACTTTGTGTATAAATAGTTATTTGGATAGACTTAAGTATTATGACTCGTATTGTTGCTACATCTGATTTGCATGGGCACCTCCCCTCTATCCCCCCCTGCGATCTTTTAATTTTAGGTGGGGATATTTGTCCAAATGGCTCACCTAAAGATCAGCAAGGTTGGCTGGATAATCCTTTTCGAAAATGGCTTGATACTGTTCCCGCAAAAGAGGTCGTCGCAATCGCTGGCAATCACGACTTTATTTTTGCAGATAAAATGGATCTTGTTCCTAAAGATTTGCGCTGGCATTATCTACAAGACAATCTAATTCGTCTTTATAATTTAACAATTTATGGTTCCCCTTGGCAGCTGCCTTTTTATGGCGTTTTTAATATGCCAGATAAACTACTCCCCCCCTACTACGCAAAAGTTCCGAAAAAAGTAGATATCTTTATCAATCACGGCGCCCCTTTTGGCATTTTAGATTCTCTCCCGTGCCTTTTACCAGAAGATGAAATTGCCCCACTTCATACAGGATCTATTAGTTTACGCGAAAAAGTATTTGAAATTGGCCCCAAACTTTGCATTTTTGGTCATATTCATGGCGGTTTTGGTAAAATAGTGCAACATGGAATCACTTTTGCAAATGTTTCTTTACTTAATGACGACATGGAAGTTACAAATCACCCTGTGATTTTTGATTTTTAATCTTTGGAGCTTTTTATGGATTTTATCTTTCTCTTAAAAGGCGCAATTTTAGGGTTTTGTATTGCAGCACCCGTGGGGCCTATCGGGATTCTTTGCATTCGAAGAACAGTTCAATTTGGTCGTTTTTCTGGACTTTTTTCAGGCCTTGGGGCAGCTTTTGCTGATACAATTTACGGAATCATTGCAGCCTTTGGCTTAACTTTTATCTCTAATTTTCTTATTGATCATCAATTTTGGCTTCAAATTTTTGGCGGAATTTTCTTGCTCTATCTAGGAGCTAAAAATTTTTTTGCCAGACAACAAGAAAACACCCTTTCTGTTTCTCATAAAAATTTATGGGGAGATTTTTTTTCTACACTCCTTCTTACCCTAACGAATCCAATGACAATTCTTTCTTATATTGCGATCTTTGCAAGCCTTGGAATGTCAAGAACTAACGACAGCTCTTCAAGCTTGATCGCTCTTGTTATAGGAGTTTTTTTAGGATCTATTCTATGGTGGTTAATTCTTAGTGAAGGGGTAACTTTCTTTCGAACAAAATTAAATGAAGGAGTAATGGTCTGGATCAACCGATCAGCAGGAATCCTGATTGCTTTATTTGGAATCGGGGCTATTATTTACGCATTAATTTAAGACCCTAAGGGCTAACTGATAATAAATCGGAATCCCAATAACCACATTAAATGGAAACGCAATTCCTAAAGAAAGAGATAAATAAACACCCTCTTTAGCCTCAGGAATGGCAATTTTCATCACTGCGGGAACGGCGATATAGGATGCGCTTGCGCATAATACTGTGATTAAGGTGCCAGTTCCTACATTGAAATTAAAAAAGTAACTGAGTAAAATCCCAAAAAAAGCACCCATAAGAGGCATATAGAAACCAAACAAACTTAAAGACCAAGAAAAATCACGTAAATGTTCCCTTTGACTTCCGACTAGCCATCCCATGTTCAATAAAAAAAGAGATAAACATGGTTTAAAAAAGAACCCTATTTTAGTTACTGGAGCGCTCCATTCAAATAAATAACAAACACCGCCAAAAAACATCCCTGCAAAAATCATTAAAATCGATTTATTAAAAATAGCATGGATCCATAAACTTTTGATTGAATGGTCTTTTGATTTATTGACTTTTTTAGCTATCAATAACCCTGAAATAATAGCAGGAACTTCCATAATCGCTAGTGCTGCTAAAACACTTCCCTCATATTGAACATCTAATTTTTCTAAAAATGTGGTCGCTGCAACATAGGTCATTACACTGACCGAACCAAAACAAGCAGAAATTGCAGCAGCTGTAGTGGAATCTGTTTTAGTGAATCGTCGTAAAATCCAATAAGAAACTAAAGGCTGTACAAATCCCCAAACAACTAATAACCCCAACATAAAAAAAACCTTATGTCCAGAATGATGTAATAGAGATCCCCCCCCTTTTAATCCAATCGAAAAGAGTAAAAAAAAGGTCAAAAACAGATAGATTTTTTTATTAAAAGGGAATTTAAAGGGTAATATTGATAAAAAAACACCAAAAACAAAAGAGATGATCGGAATGGTCGTTAAATTAAAAATAAAAATTTTCAATGTGTCCATATTATATACACCTCGTAATTGATGATTTGTTTTTTTGTTGAAGATCATATGATAATCGATTAATATTAGGGAAATTAATACTACTAATCTTGTTAATAAGAGATTCTTATGGAAGATTTTTCAATTGAATGCTTTATTGCCGTCTCTGAATGTGCCAGTTTCACCAAAGCAGCTCTTCGAGTAAACAGGACCCAGTCAGCTGTAACTCAACAAATTTCTAATTTAGAAAAAAAACTCTCTACACGGCTATTCAATAGAGAAAAAAAAATCACCTTAACAAAGGAAGGTGAGCTATTTCTTCCCTACGCTCTTCGAATTTATGGACTTTACCAAGAAGTTTTAGACCGTTTTAAACACCCTGAACTAGATGGTGAAGTGAGAATTGGTGTACCTGAAGATTTTGCCACCCTTTTTCTAGCTGATGTTCTCGTAGACTTTTCCCGCATACACCCTCGCATTTTTTTAAATGTACAGTGTGATCTTACATTAAATTTAATGAATCGTTTTAAAAATGGAATGCTAGATTTGGTCATTGTAAAAATGAGCTCCCCCCAAGAATTCCCAAATGGTGTTGAAATTTGGAAAGAGCCGCTTGTTTGGGTAAGCAAAAATGGAACTCTTCCAAGAATCGATAATGGTCCTATTTCTTTAGTTTTGTCTCCAGAACCTTGCGTCTATAGACAAAGAGCTATATCTACACTTGAAACAGCAAATATTCGATGGCGAATAGTATATACAAGCCCAAGTTATGCGGGTACAATTGCAGCGGTTAAAGCAAACATGGGAGTTACAGTTCTACCAATAACTATGATTCCAAAAGAGCTAAAGCAAATTTCCAATCCTATCTTACCACCTCTTCCAGAAATCCATGTCTCGTTACTAAAACAAGAAGAAAGAATAGATCCTGTCATTGAAACGCTAAGAGAGTTTTTATTAAAA
Source organism: Chlamydiia bacterium (assembly GCA_044233345.1). Lineage (GTDB taxonomy): Bacteria > Chlamydiota > Chlamydiia > Chlamydiales > 2-12-FULL-49-11 > JBIIKD01. The sequence goes on along the minus strand of JBIIKD010000015.1, from coordinate 1,529 downwards.
AAACTTCTTCAGGCCAAGCATACATAGGAATTTTTCTAAAAACCCCTACCTGCTATCTTTTAAGTATTTTTCATATTCCAAAGATTGATTTTTCTTTTTCCAAGGGCAATAGCTATTACAAAACTCTACTCGCTCACCAATGGGTGGATGACTACAGCGCCATATTTTATAGATATTTCCAGGAACTGGATTTACAAGCCCCTCCTTCGCTAATTTAACAAACGTTTCCCCGGCTGCTTTATTATCTTGGACAAGTTCAAGGCCAAATCGATCCGCTTCATGTTCCATATATCGGGAGATATAGTTCGATAAGGGGCTACAAACAAACATAAATAAAGTTAAAAGAAGGATAACAAGAGGAAAAGAGGCTATATTTGAAAGCTCAGAAAAACCAAATTGCCTTTGATACTTCATTAAAAGGTAGTTACCTGACCTATATATAAAATAAAAAACTACAAAAGAAAGAACTGCAAGATAGAGAAGCATCCACCACAAATGATGTAAGACATAGTGCCCCATTTCATGTGCTGTAACAAAAAGAATCTCTTCTGAAGAAAAATTTCTAGTCATTGTATCATAAAAAACGATTCGCTTTGTAGAACCAAATCCTGTTACGTAAGCATTAGCTGTTTTTGTATCTACACTTTTATCCACTTCATAAACGCGACTTCCTTCAATTCCCCCCTTAAAGGCTAAAGTTAAAATTTCTTTCTCAAGCGCCCTATCTTTCATAGCTCCAAACTGATTAAAAAGAGGATCGATCCAAATCGGCTTAATAAACATGAGTATAAAAGAAATCCCTACACTTAGAAGACTGCTATAAAACCACCATCTCTTAGGACTCCTCTTTAACAAGAGATAAAAAATCCAAACAAAGGCTATTCCTCCCACCATCGTTAAAATAATTTTTTTTCCATAATTACTAAACCAACGACTAAAAGTTTGATTAGAAAGGCCATAGGCATGTTGACGAAGATAGCTAGTATAAAAATCAAAAGGAAATTCCAAAAACTGATAAATTGTTATAAATATAATAAGATAGATTGAAAGAGAAAAAAACCACTTTCGTCCAAAGGTTTGCGAAAACTTCGATAAGTTCCCTGAAAATCCAGTAAAAAGAAACAAAATAGGGATGATAAAACTCAACATGACTTGAATCATCCATAAAACATTCCCACTATTGTAATAACGGATTACTTCAGGACTTGGCTTTGGGATTTCTACGTAAGCACATTTAGCTGCAAGTAGGTTCAGAAAAACAGTATCTAACATTACCCACCTTCTTTAACGGAGTTTCCAGTAATTTTCGCCGTAGTCCCAAAGAAGCTCTTCACCAGAAAGAATCTTAGTAAGGGTAGAAAACATTGGATAGTAACACCCTCGGTGCACTGTTGTGGAAGCTTTTACATTGGGCTTTTTTGCAATTCCTCGATAATCATTGATAAAAGCCATTTCATTGGCCCATTTTTTACTATTAACGACATAGTAATAAGTACCTAAATGAAGAACCAAGGCATAGTCGTAATTAC
>JBIIKD010000018.1:0-16532 GCA_044233345.1 Chlamydiia bacterium | reverse complement strand
CCTTTTAGAAAAAGGGATAAAAGTTCAACTGATTGAGGGCAGTGGCACCTTTTCTGTAAAAACATGTGGGGAGTTTTTATCCTATGAAGCAATTGAGCTATTAGATCGATTAGGGATTGCCCCTAAAAAAGAAATTAAAGAAATGCATTTGCATTATCGCGATCGTAGCCTCAGAAGAAAAATGCCTTTTTCTTGTGGAAGTATGCCTCGCCTTGAATTGGAAACAATGCTTTTACAGCGTTTTAATACGTTGGGAGGGGAAAGCATTCTTGGTTATAAGGCACAAAAAATCACGCCAGCGCCCCATTTTCAACTCTATCTCGATAACGGAGAAAAAATTGAGACTAAAGAACTGATTATTTCTACTGGACGCTTTCAAGGAATGCCCCCTCCTAAAAAACTCCCCTACAGAGGAATTAAAAATCATTACGTAATGGAAAATCCACCTGATGCATTAAATATGGTTTTTTTCCCTGATGGATATCTTGGTTTTTCTCCTATTGACGATAACAAAACTGTGGTGTCATGTCTTACCCAAAAAAAAGAGATAAAGATAGAAGAAGTGCTAAAGATGTATCCATTAGATAAATATTTAGATCAAAAACAACCTTTTTTTCAAGATTGGCTAACCACTCCAGTGGGTGCTTTTGGTTGTAAAACACTTCCTTTTTGGCCTAATTGCTATTTTGTAGGAGATGCAGCAGCGACCATCCCTCCTATTTCAGGACAGGGAATGACAATAGCTCTTACATCAGGTCAAATGGCTGCAAAATATATAGAAAAAGGAAATTGGAAAGAGTATAGAAAAGCGTGGAGAGAGCGCTATTATAAGAGAATAGCATTTAGTCGGTTGCTCCATGGTGCCGCACTTTCTACAAAGATAGCGCCAAAGCTCTTCTCTTTTTTAGAGAAGCACCCACGCTGGATTGATATCTTCTTTGAGTTAACGAGAGATACTATCTCCCGCGCACCGTTGGCTTGATAATTTTTTGTGCTTTAGATGGCTTTTTTACATCTGTTTTAATTGATTTTTGTTTTTTAGCTTTTCCGCTATCTTTTCCAGAATTTTTCATGAAATTTTCCTTATATTCAATGATTTTAAAAAGGGCATTGTATAGTCCTTTAAATTTGTATCGATAGTTTGGCGTTAAGCTCATCTTTATCTTTTCATCTACCTGCTTGGGTATCGCTTACGGGCTGATAAAAATATGAAGTTGTTTTTTAGGCAAACTATTTATGCAAATTTAAAGCACTATATAACAAGAATCCTGAATATACAAGGTGTTTTTATGGATAGAGTAATTCAAGATTTGAAGTTTTTCAAAGTGAGCTTTTGAAATTTAAAATACTGCAATAAAAATATTTTTCAGTAAGATCGATATTGACTTGCCCTTAATTTTTGTTTATTTAAATCAGAATGATCCGTTTGTGTTTATACATTTTTATTTCTATTTTTATGACCGCCTGTATTTCTATGCCAAATAAAGAAAAAAATGAAAATATACTCTCTCAGCCATCTTTAAAAGAATCAGCGATAGAAGCGTTAAAAGAGACTTACTTTACTCTTGGAGATTGGCCAAAAGCCCAGTGGTGGGAAATTTTTGGTTCAAAGGAATTAAATGAGATTATTATCCAGGCTCTTGAGTGTAATCCATCCATTCAAGCAGTAAAAGAAAAAGTGGAGTTTGCTAAACAAAAAGCAATTATTTCTCGCTCTAGATTATTTCCTCTTCTTTTTTTCGATGCAGATGAATCGTGGCAGTGGTTAAGTAAAAATGGATTGCTGCACACGTTGAATCCAAGTCTTTCACGTGCTGCTAATTTAATTGATCTAAGTTTTTCGTTTGATTATGAATTTGATTTTTGGGCAAAGAATCGAAATTTGTATCAATCAGCAATTGGAAAAGCACTTGCAGAAGAAGCGGAGACTAAAGAAAGAGAATTAATTGTGGGAGCTGCAGTAGCGCAGGCCTTTTTTGCATTAAAAACGAATCTTTATCGAAAAGAACTCTATGAACAATTAGAAAATGTGCGAAAAAAAATTTACGTGCTACAGAAGCTTTTACAAAAAAAAGCACTTACATCAAAACTTGTTCCAAGTTTTGCCGAAGAAAGATTAGAGGAAGCGAAAAAACAGGTAGCCACGATAAAAAAAGAAATATCAGTGAATGATCATGTTTTAAATATGTTAAGAGGCAAAGGGCCAGATGAACCACTGAATCTATCCTGCACTCTAGATGAGCCACCAGAATCAATGACAATACCAGAAACCTTATCGATCGATCTTCTTTCTAGAAGGCCTGATTTAATGGCAGCTATTTGGAGAGTGGAAGCCCTTTCCCACGATGTAAGCGCAGCAATTGCAGATTTTTTTCCAGATATTAATCTAAAAGGACTTATTGGGTTAGAAAGCTTGGCGTTTAATAATCTTTTTGAAGCTTCAAGTATTACAGGAGGCTTATTTCCAGCGATTCATCTTCCCATTTTTACAGCAGGAGCGATTAAAGCAAACGTTCGAGCGAATAAAGCAAATTTCAATCAGGCTGTTTACGAATATAATGATCTCTTATTAAAAAGTGCAAATGAAGTTGCTGATATCCTTTCAATTATACAATCTGTATATGCCAAAAGAGAGTATCAAAAAACAATTCTTGATTGCGCTGCATTTCGATTAGATTTAGTTACGCTTAATTTTAAGAAAGGTTTAGATGATCTTTTGCAAGTATATGCAAGAGAAGAAGAATGGATTGAAAAAGCTTTAGAAGATGCAGAGTTGATTTACGGTCAATATGCAGCAGCGATTAAATTAATCAAGGCGCTTGGTGGTGGATACAAAAAAGAAAAATAGACATATTTGGATTTTCTCTTCCATTTTAGGGGGAGTTGGATTTGTTGCACTGATTCTTTGGCTCTCTTATTTTCGTTTCATAGCGTATACAGATGATGCGTATGTAAATGGAAATCAAGTGGTTCTTACTCCGCTTGTCGATGGATTTGTGACAGATATTTATACAGATGACACGTTCCTTGTAGAAAAGGGACAGCTGCTTGTTCAACTTGATGATACTGATGCAAAAATTGCTCTTGATAATGCAAAAGAGAATCTTGCAAAAGTGGTAAGAGAGGTGTGTCAAATTTTTCATGCCACCTTTTCCTATCAGTCAGATATTCAAGTTAGAAGTGCAGAGCTTATTAAAACAAAACAAGATTGGGATCATCGAATCGATGTTATCCAAGCAGGGGGAGTTTCTTTAGAAAATTTAGAGCATGCAGAAGCGGCTCTAAAAGCGAGTTTTTTTTTACTGAAATCAACAGAAAGTATGTACCAAAAAGAAAAAGCGCTGATTCAAGGAGACTCAATTCAAAGCAATCCAATGGTTTTATTAGCAGCAGATCAATTAAGGGATGCTTGGGTCAACCTCTATCGGTGCAAAGTATATGCACCTGTTCGAGGGTTAGTTGCTCAAAGAAGAGCTCAAGTGGGGATGTATCTTAAAGCAGGGGATCCGATGCTTGTTGTGATTCCTTTGGACCAAATTTGGGTGAATGCTAATTATAAAGAAACGCAGATGAAAAAAATGCGGATTGGACAAAAAGTTACTGTGACTGCAGATCTTTATGGAGTTGGTACTGAATTTCATGGAGAAATTGTTGGTTTGCCTGGGGGGGCTGGTAATGCATTTTCTCTTCTTCCCCCCCAAAATTTATCGGGAAATTGGATCAAAATTGTACAAAGATTACCAGTTCGTGTTGCTTTAGATCCTGAAGAGATCAAAGAGCATCCACTAAGAATTGGATTATCGATGCGAGCTATTACACATCTTACAACACAAGGGTCTGGACTTATCCCAAGATCTAATGCGGGATCTCCACACTACACAACAAAAATTTTCGAGTTAGAAGAGGTTGGAGTCGAAGCTTTTATTAGTAAAATCATTGAAGAAAATATCGATCCGGCACTTGCATCTTATAGAAACGAGCCCTGGTCAGCTAAAGAAATGCAGCTGCCAATGCAAGTCGATCAATTAATAGAGTGGTTAGAACAAAAAGACTCTTTTAACGGAGATGGATCTTGAGTGGATTGATTTCTAAATCGCTTATATTTGCCGCTCTTAGCATTAATGCAATGATTATTTTTAGTCTTTCTGTTACGAATATGGCATCAATTTATATTTTAAGTGATTTGGGAGGTAATAAAGAGATAGCTTCTTATACAACGAGCTTTTTTGCGATTGGAAATGCGATTTGTATTCCTTTAGGGCTTCATTTTGCAAGAGCTGCTGGAATGAAAAAGGTATTAAAAGGATCCCTTTTTTTGCTGATTATTAGCTCATTTTTTCTAGCGTATGCACCCAATTATCCTATCTTTATTTTTCTTAGATTTATTCAAGGATGTATAGCAGGGCCGTTACTTATTTTGGTTCCTTCCTCTATTACAGACCTTTCGAATTTGGAAAAAAAAAATATATTCATTAGAAATACGACGGCTATTTATGTAGCTACATCAATTATTGCAGCTGCTATAGGAGGATCAATTGCATATGAATGGAATTGGCGATGGATATTTCATTTAGAGTTTATTCTTATTGCAGGGTTTGGTCTTTATTTTCTTTCACATATACAAAAGATCAAATTTCCAAATATTTCCCGCCCATTTGATCTACTTGGATATCTTTTTTTTTCCGTAGGAGTCTTTTCAGTTTCATTTTTTTTCATACTAGGTCAGCAACTAGACTGGTTTAGATCGCCATTTCTTTCTTTTTTATTCCCTGTCGGATTTATTTCTTTGGTTTATTTTTTTCTTCATTCTAGAAATCAGTCTCATCCTATTATGAGTATTCAACTTTTTTCTAGGAGGGGAGTAGTGTTTACTCTTTTACAAACAGCTGTTTTATTTTCTGCGTACTTTGGAACAGTTTTTCTTTTATCTATTTGGCTCAATCAATATGTTCGTTATACACCCAACTGGATCACGCTTGTTCTTGGAGTCATGGCGGTAACATCGATTGGAGTCATGCTTATCATGCATAAATTGCAAGAAAAGCATTTACTTCCGACCCTATTGATTGCGATTTTATTAATTGGTTATTCCTGTTATTTAACGATGCACTATGATGCTGAAGTCGATTTTAAAAGACTTGCATTTGCAAGGATTATAGCAGGGATTGGTCTCGCACTTTTTTTTCCTCCTCTTTTTCATTTAATGCTTAACAGTTGCCACCGAGAAGAAGGGATGGATGGGCTTACCCTTTTTCAAATAACAAGAACTTTATCGAGTGGTGTAGGTGTTTCAATCTACGCAACGATTTGGCAGAGGAGAGAAGCGTTTTATCACGATCGCTTAGGTGGAGCTCTTACCCCTTTTTCAGAAAACACGTCTCTCTTTTTTTCTGGTCTAAACCGCTATTCATTAACTCATGCAATGAAACTTGAAGAGTTGAATGCAGCTCTTGAAGAGCAAGCGCAGTCACTTGCCCTAAACGACACATTTTATCTGATGTACTGGTTGATGATCACTCTTGCGTTTTTAGCTTTAATTGCTTATCTGACTCAACGTTTTACATTTTCTATGCAGAACTAAAGTGGGTCTCTTTTACTTTTCCAAGGAGGCCGATGATTCCGATGAGATTAAGAATAAGCATTAGAGATATTGCAACGTCTGCAAGGGTCCAAATTAAACTAATTTTTAAAACTGCGCCGAGGGGAATCAGAAGGATAAATATCCCTTGAAAATATTTTTCAAATCGAGCTCCAAAGAGAAATTCTGTTGCTTTAGCGCCGCAGTGGCCCCAAGCGAGTATCGTTGTATAAGCAAAAAGCATTAAAGCAAGAAGTACAATGTAGCCACCAATAGGAGAGTTTAGCCCCTTTGCAAAGGCATGTGTAACCATGTTAGTGCTTTGTAAATCAGTTTGATAAGCCCCAGTCATGATCAGTACAAGACCAGTTGTTGTGCAAACGACCATAACCATAAGGGGAGATAGAAGAGTTGCAACGCCATCATGAAGTGGATTTTTAGAGCGAGCACCTGCCTGTAAAATAGGAACAATTCCTGTCCCAGCATCGGTTGCAAAAAGGCCTCGATCAAAGCCTGTTTGAATGGCTTTGAAAACGGAAATACCTAAAACGCCCCCTGTAAAAGAGGAAAAGTGAAAGGCTTCTTCAAACATTAATTTTACAGCAGGAATAAACGCATCACGATAAAGAAAAATAATTGTAAAGCCAGTGCCTAAGTAAAGAAGAGCTTTGAAGGGTACAATAAAAGAGGCAAATTGAGAGAGTCTTTTGATGCCTCCAAGCATTACAATTCCAACAAATAGTCCAATAACAATACTTACATGAAGAGGCTTAATACCAAAATTTATAAAGGGGAGGGTCATTGAGTTGATTTGAGCCAGATTGCCCACAGCAAAAGCGCCAAAAATAGTACAAATAGCGAATAACTTCGCTAAATTATGAAAACCTAGTCCATCTCGTAGGTAATACATTGGTCCGCCAACATATTCTTTTTTTGCATTTTCTTTTCGATATAATACCCCTAAAATACAACTTGCATATTGGATAATCGCTCCGAAAAAAGCCATGATCCACATCCATACAAGAGAGCCAGGTCCCCCTGTAGCAATTGCAATTGCCATTCCAGAGATGTTCCCTGTTCCAAAATTTCCTGCAAGAACAGAGGAAAGAGCGCCAAATCGACTAATATTTCCTGCTTCATTTTCATTTTTTTTAAAAAGATGAGTTACAGCATTTCGTAATTCTCTGATTTGAGTGAATTTGAAATGTATCGTTAAGTATAGACCAAGCCCAATGATTGCTGGAAATACAACCCAGAGTGTGAGAGCGTGATTAAATAATTGTAACAACATATTTCTCCTTCTTCAGGATTTTTATTGGAATTTAATAAGGTGTAAAAAATATATATAGATTTTATCACCTTACGGTGACGTAAAAAAAGAGCAAGACTTTCTGTTAGAAAAGTAAATCATGGGTCGCAGTTTATCAAAAAAGCTTTTTTTGGGCAATTGTGTTAATATAAGGACGAGCAGTTAGAATTACTTTGACTTTATTTTCGATTTCTTTAAACCGAATCAGATACCTATTTCATCTTTAGACGTTATCTAGCTATATAGGGAAAAAATTATTATAACAGATCGGTGGGGGCTATTTTTTATATTCTTCAAGGCAGATTTTGGATTCTTTTGCATGATCTACAATAGGGCTTGGATAGGAAAATAAGCAAGGATCTTTTTGAAGATGCCACGAGTGAATTGTTTTAGGTGAAATCGAGGCAAGTTCAGGGACCCAATGTTTGATATATAGGCAGTCGGGATCAAATTTCATTTGTTGATTCCAAGGATTAAAAATACGAAAGTAGGGCTGTGCATCGCAACCGGTACTTGCGACCCATTGCCAATTTCCATTATTAATTGCCGGATCATAATCTATAAGAGTTTGTGCAAAATATTTTTCTCCCCATCGCCAGTCGATATGAAGATCTTTTACAAGAAAGCTTGCAGCGATCATTCGCACTCGATTATGCATAAATCCTGTTTGATTTAATTCTCTCATCCCTGCATCGACAATAGGAAATCCCGTTTTCCCCTCACACCAGAGGAGGAATTGTTTTGTGTCTCGACTCCAATTAATATTGTTAAATTGAGATTTAAAGGCTCCTTTAAACACATTTGGAAAATAAAAAGATATTGAACTAAAAAAATCTCTCCAGTAGAGAGATCGAATTAAAGCGCAGTCAGCCCCTAATTCTTTTTGCATGCTGTAATAAATTTCTCTTGGAGAACATGTCGTAAATTTTAAATGGGGGGAAAAATGTGTGGTTTTATCTTCAGCCGGAAAATCACGAAAATGCTCATAATTTGAAAATGCACTGAGATTTTTTAAAATTTTAAGACCTTCCGTTCTTCCCCCTTTTTGTTGATTGAATCTTTGGGGTAGAATTTTTTTATAGAAAGAGTGGTCGATAGAAAAAGAAATGGGCTCAGAGTAATAATTTGTATGGGGGTTTTTTAAAGGTAAAGCTATCTTTATTCGAACGGCATTTCGATAAAATGGAGTGAATACTGTGTAAGGGGTTCCATCAGATTTTACTGTTTCTTCTGGAGGATGAAGAAGTGCGTCATGAAAAGAGTGAAAAGAAATGTTTCTTTTTTTGCAAAGAGATGCAATTTTTTGATCGCGTTGAATGCTGTAAGGAGTATAGTCACAATTTACCATTATAGAATTAACATTTAAGTCTTGAATGCATTGGCTGACAACTTCTTCAGGTTTTCCAAAAAAAAGATAGAGTTTTCCCCCTTTAGATTCGATTTCTTTCGTTAAATCTTCTAAGGATTCAATCATAAATTGAAGAGAGCGGGAGCTTTTATAGGGATTATTTTCAACTTGTTCAGGAGTAAAAATAAAGGCAGCAATTACTTTTTTAGAGTTTTTTAGAGCGAATAAAAGAGCTGTGTTATCTTCTAGTCGTAAATCTCTTCGAAATAGAAAAAGGGTCAGATTCATAGATTTTTTTTCTTCGGAAAAATTGAGCAGATTTCATAATAATAGGTCACCTTTTTTTAATGTAGGTATTTTTCAGATCCAAAAAACTGTTTCAAATTTTTAGAAAAAAAAGAGGAAGGGCTACTTAATTTATAGCCTTTCCTCTCTCGCATAAGCACCTAATTTGATCATCATAATCACTTTAGGCGATTGGAGTGATCTCCAATTATTTTTGATGATTGCAAGATCCGCAGCATGATACAGCTTTATATAATCCAGCAATGATCAGAAATATAGGCCAGAATTTTAACATTCCATGGGATGGAATTAAGTTTCCAATTAGAAAAAACACTCCAAATGCGGCTATTAAAATTCCCCATCCAAAATGACTATGAGATAAATGATGCATAAGTTTCATAATATATACTCCGTGTAAGTGAGGTTAATTTGTTTGTACCCACACTATACGTTATTTATATATCTATTTTAATCAAGGAATTAATTAAATCCTTTATTTAAAGCATGTTGCGTAGGCTAGGCGATTCAATCTTTGAAAAGATTCGCTCTATCCAAGTGGCAGTTATAGTGAGAGGTTCGAGGTAAAATCCTCATTAACCCAGTTAAGAAGGAGATGGTCCATCCAATAAGGGCTTTTTGAGTGGGGAACCTTTCCTAAAAAACCAACATGACTTCCTTGTTTGGTCGTATAGACGTGGAGTGCACTTGGCAAATCGATTTTTTCAAGGTGGTCAAAGCGGATAAATGGATCATCATAAGCAAATAAAAGGTGGGTAGATTGATCAATGTGCTGTAAAACACGAATGCAGCTACATTCATGGTGATATTCGTCAGCTCCTTTGTATCCCCATAAGCGAGCGGTAACTAAATCATCAAATTCATATAAACTCGAGATCTTCCCAGGAAGGAACTTCTTCGCTTGTCTGGAAATACTGTTAAGATAGAAAGAATGGTAGAATCGGTTTTGTTTTTCTAAAATGGTCTTGACCGTTTGAGCCAAATCAAGAGGTGGGCAAACAGCAATAAAATGTTTCACCCATTTTTTTGCCTCTGATTTGAGTTCTCCAGCAAGCTTTAAGGTGATGTTTCCCCCAAGTGAAACGCCGATGATAATGATTTCACGATTAGGTTCTTGATCTTTTAGAAACTGCACAACCTTTAAAAGGTCCCCGCTATTGCCTGCATGGTAGGGGAGTTTTGATAAATTTTTCCCAGGACCAGATCCTCTAAGGTTTACTCTAAGGGATTGTATTTTATTAAGGTATAGCTTTTTTGACATCCGGATCATGTAGGTAGAGGAGTCTGAACCTCCCATCCCATGCACCAAAATAACTGTTGGGCTATTTTCTTTTCGATTAGGGGGGGAGGAAATTTTGCAAGACAAATAGGCGTCGTCTTCGAGTTTAATTAGACATTCTTTAGATGGTGGGGATTTTTCAAAAAGTAAAGGGCGAACATTGGGAAGAATCATTTGAAGATGATTAGAAGACAGGCCTGGAAAAGGCTGAAAATTGAGTTTATTTGCTTTCATTAATATTATTTTAGTCCAGCAAGTTCACGCGTTAAAAGTGCAATAGCTGACCAGTCAAAATTTTCTCTTCCAAGATTCATGCTTGTTAGAAGTTTTTCAAGGAGATCGGAAAGAAAGGGCATCGGAACGTGGGCCTTGTCGGCGGCTATTTGAAGGAGGCGAATATCTTTTAGGCCTAAATTTAGCGCAAAACCACCATCTTTGTAATTACGCTTACAGATCATTGGAGTGTAGCTATGGAAAACGGGGGCATCAAAAAGAGAGCTTCCCCAAATTTCTGCTGCCTTTTCTGTGGAAATACCCCCTTTTTCAAGCATAGTGGAGGCTTCTGAAAAAGATTCAATGAGACTTAAGATCATGAAGTTGTTGCAAAGTTTAAACAGCGATGCTTGACTTGGTTGATTCCCTAAATCAAAAACCTTACAGCTCATTGTTTCCAAAATAGGGTTGGCTGTTTTTTTAGCTTTAGAATCGCCTGCAACAAAAATCCAAAGAGTCCCTTCGTTTGCACGTTCTGGTCGTCCACTAACAGGGGCAGCTAGAAATGTAATCCCTTTTTCTTGATGGCGTTTTTCAAGACTTGAGCTTAACTCTGGTGAAACGGTACTCATTGAAATGTGAATAGAGGGAAGATTGGAGGATATAAGCATGCTATCTACAATCGTATTTAAGGCTAAGTCATTAGAAACCATGCTTATAACGACATCGCAAGAAGCGGCAAGCTCTGCAGGAGAAGCTTCCCATTTAGCTCCTTTTGCAAGCAAAAACGCCCCTTTTTCCTTTGTTCGATTGTATATTGAAAGGGGGAACCCTGCATTTAGAATATTCTGAGCCATGCCAGCACCCATATTTCCAAGCCCAATAAATCCCACGCGCATCTTCATTTTTTCCCCATTTTTTTAAAACGTATATATAGAGTGATTCAAGATTTGGAGTTTTTCACAGCTAGCGCTTGAAATTGAAAACACGCACAGGAGATCACAAAGCAGTTCTATATTAAAAATAGGGACGATGCAGTGAATTTTAAAAGTCAACATCGCAGTCTGCAAAAACCAAATCTTTAATCAAGAGGTGTATATACTATTTTGGATTAAAAAAGTACAAATAATAGAGTTGATAATTTGCTTTATTTTTCCAATGGGGGCATCTCTATTGCTATTTTCTGTTAAAAAATGGTTCATCAATATAATAGTAAAAGATATGGACCATACCCAAAATAAAAAACCAAATCTTCAATCACGAAGTGTATATTCTCCTCTTTTTTCGCTTATTTTAGTGGCGGCTCTTGCAGCTACAGCTTTAACCTGGGGAGCTGGAAAGGAATATTTTTCCTGGATGCATTTTTTTATGGGTTTTTTTCTATCCCAATTCGCTATGTTAAAATTTTTTAATTTGAAAGGGTTTGTAGAGGGATTTCAAAAGTATGATTTGCTAGCAAAAAAATCTCGTCTATACGCCTATTTTTATCCCTTTATTGAGCTTGGGCTAGGCCTCTCTTATCTCTCTTTTATTTTTCCTCTAATCACATATCTTATTACCATATTAGTGATGGGAATAGGGGTAATTGGAGTTATTTTGGCATTAAAAAGAGGGCTAGATGTTCGTTGTGCATGCATGGGAACTGTTTTAAATGTGCCTTTATCGACTGTAACGTTATCAGAAGATATCTCAATGGTAGTGATGGCTTTCATAATGCTATACACAAACTGATTCAAGATTTTAAATTTTTTATACCCACCTTGGGAAAGACCAGATTTTCAATCACAACATCTATATCATACTCTGATACAAGGGCTTTATAGGGTGGGCCTTGTGAAAAATATTGAAAAAAGAGCTCAATTGAAATACAAATTAAGGTCTAGTCTAATCAATCAAAATTCTTTTTTTTGATAGTATTGTTTGTACCTCTCGAATAAAAACATTGAATTGTAGTATAGTGGAAAAGCCTCGTGGCAATTTAAATGTGTAAAATGAAAAGGAGAATATTTTGGCTCATAAATCAAAAGGTAAAGTTAAATTTTTTAATATTCAAAAAGGTTTTGGATTCATCACTCCAGATAACGGAGGAAAGGATCTATTTGTTCACGCAAATAACGTTCAAGGAGATCCAGAGTCTCTACGTGAAGGACAATCAGTTGAGTATTTAGAAGGTCAAGGACGTAAAGGTCCAGAAGCTACGGATGTAACAGTCCTCTAAAATATGCCAAAAGAGATTCAAAAATTAAAATTTTTGAGTCGCGATTGATGTACGTTAAAAAATTTTTATTTGCATCGACTGTCGATTTTAAGCAAGGAGACGCGCTTCTAACTCGATCTTCATAAAGCGATAATCAGAAAAAGGCCAGGTCATTTTGACCTGGCCTTTGCATTATGGAGAAACTAAAGGTGTTAAAAAAGAAGCTTCTATAAAATACGCACTCAATTGGTTTTTAAATTTGATTTTTTAGGGTGCGAAGCTTTTCAAAGTAGCAAAGGCGTTTTTTTATTTCCCGCTCAAAGCCTCTTTCTACTGGAGTGTAGTAAGGAGAGTGATTGACTGAATCGGGGAAATAATTTTGGCCTGAAAAACCATCTGGTGTATCATGATCATAGATGTAGCCTTTTCCATAATTTAGCTCTTTCATAAGATTGGTCGGGCTATTGAGTATAATACGAGGTGGGGGAAGGTGGGATGTTTTTTCTGCAGCTTCTTTAGCTTTTGCAAATGCTCTATAGATGCTGTTACTTTTCGGTGCAGTCGCTAGATAAACGATCGCCTGGGCAATAGAGAGTTCTCCTTCAGGGGATCCGAGCATTTGGAAAGCATCTCTTGCGGCAATGGCGATACCAAGAGCTTGTGGATCTGCAAGACCGATATCCTCTGAGGCTATTCGGATCACCCTTCTTGCGATAAATAAGGGATCTTCCCCGCCAGCTAATATTCTAGCTAACCAATAAAGGGCAGCATCTGGATCTGATCCCCGAATAGATTTATGAAGAGCTGATATCAAATCATAGTGTTGATCATCTTTTTTATCAAAAAGAGGGGGCTTTTCTTGCAGAAAATGTTGTATCTTTTCTAAAGAGAGAGTTTCTTTGATCCCTTCTAAATTTTCCACCAGATTTAAAAGATAGCGGCCATCCCCATGAGACATTTGAATTAGGTAAGATCGCGTTTCTGCGGTAAGCTGGGTCAGGGGACCTTTTGCTTCTTCATAGCGACATAAAATCTTTTCAAGAGCTGTTTCATCTAATATATTCAGTTTTAGAACGCGAACTCTTGAAAGAAGGGCTTTATTTAAATAAAAAGAAGGGTTTTCTGTTGTAGCTCCTATTAATATAAGGGAGCCATTTTCTAAAAAAGGAAGAAAGGCGTCTTGTTGGGATTTATTAAATCGATGAATCTCGTCTACAAAGAGTAAAATGCTTCTTTTAAAAAGAGGCGTATCCATGGTTTCTTTGAGGATTTTTTTTAAATCTTGAATTCCACTAAAAATTGCACTTAATGATTCAAAGTGTAAGGAAAATGCTTTCGCATAGAGGCGAGCAATAGAGGTCTTGCCACTTCCAGGTGGTCCCCATAAAATAATGGGAAGAGCTCTTTTTTGTTCAATCGTGTTGGCAATAAAGCCTTGTGGGCCTAGAATATGCTCTTGCCCTACGATTTCATTTAAATTTTTTGGACGAAGTTCTTCTGCGACTGGAGGTTTCATAGTAGCAAAAAGAATAATACAAAACTCTTTCTTAAGTCAAAAGGAATGGTGTGGATGAAAATCATTGTTGATAATCAAATTGTGAAACTCTTGTCCCTTGATGCAGCCGACATCATGAAGAATCCTTTGATATCTGATCAGCATAATCAGCTAACATTTAGGTGGCCTTCTTTCCTTGAAAGTCTTCGCTTAGGTTCACTTTTTTCTAATCTTCCGATATTTAATGAAAGAGAACCCCTATTTGTTGCGACTATTTCTACTTTACATACAACGGAAGAAAAAGAGGTCGTATTTCACATATATGATCATCTGTTTATAGAAAACTTGAATCAAATCAAAGCTCTTGGGCAAATTCAGCCTTCATTTTTACTTGAAGCGATAAATAAAGAAAAAGAAAAGGGGGCCTTTTTTTCTTTGATTTTCGATTCTTATGAGAAAGCGTTCATAGAAAATAGGTCTCATGCAATCCATGATCTTATTCTCTATTTAGCTTGGGATCGCATGTGTGTATGGATCGCGCGGATTTTTAACTATCAATCTGGAGATTTAAAATTTATTAAAAATTTGAGGATTTTAAAAGAGTGTTTAGTGGAATCCTATCAACATATAACTTTCCAACGAAAAACAGCGCCAGGCGTTTATCGTATGCTAGAGGCGGTTTTTTTCTATCAAATGCGAGAAGAAAATCTTCAAAAACATACACCTTCTGAGTGGGAATTGTTAACGAAAAGCTTTTCTGTTTTGAAAGGGGAGCTAGAACTTGCTGATTTTTTTTACATTGATGATGCAATTCTTTCTGAAGAGAGTTCAGAGTGTTACTTAACACAAGATTCTCAAGATAGAGTTGCTCTTCGCCTTGCTTTAGCCCAATATATAGTAGATAAATTAAAAACAGAATTTTCTCATTGGGGGTATACCCTCCGCCGTAAAAAAATTATTCATTTGGAGAATAATGAAAAATATACCTAATTGTGTGAAGTGTGGCTCTGAGTTTACTTATGAAGAGGGATTTTTATATATTTGTCCTGAGTGTGGTCATGAATGGGCATTAGATGTAGAGGGGTCTTCTGATCAAGGAGAACTCGTTATAAAAGATGCGCATGGAAATATCCTTAAAGATGGAGACTCTGTAACAATCATTAAAGATATAAAAGTGAAAGGATCCTCTTCCGTCATTAAAATTGGAATCAAAGTGAAAGATATTCGATTGGTTCCAGCAGTAAATGGGCATAATATTGATGCCAAGGTTCCAGGATTTGGTCCAATGATGTTAAAATCAGAAGTTGTTAAAAAAAGTAATTAAGAAATGATTGTCTTAATCAAAACAAATAAAAAAAAAGGGGATTGTGATGACGATTATTGAAACAATCAATGAAGGCATTAAGGAAGCGATGAAGAGTAAAGATCAGGTTAGGCTCTCTACCCTAAGGATGCTTAAATCAAAAGTAATGGCTGTCGATGCAAGGGCGAATCTTCCCGATGTAGAAGTAATAAAACTATTCAAAACCTATTTCGGAAGTCTTCAAGAAGCCCTAGAGCAAGCTTTAGCGGTTAACCGTTTAGATATCGCTGAGCCACTAAAAAAAGAACTGATCATCGTTCAAGAGTTTTTGCCAAAAGCACTTTCCTCTGAACAAACAAGAGAAGTAGTAGTTCAAGCAATTGCAGAGTCTGGGGCGAAAACGAAAAAAGATTTGGGTTTAGTTATGAAAGCTGTTAGAGCAATTAATAGCGCAGTAGATGGGAAGATTGCTAAAGAACTTGCTGATGAATTACTTGGTGATTAGGGTTATTCTTTGTATGCAACAACCATCCACTTTCCTAGAGGAAGGGATCCTAGTTGAATATTGCCAATTCGCACTCGTTTTAAGGAGGTGATCTCTAAGTCTACAAGTTCGCACATCCGTCTTATTTGTCGATTTTTCCCCTCTTTAAGTATGATAGATATTGCGTTATCTGCTGATCGATGGACTTGGGCGCGCTTAAGTGGCTCGCCATCTAATTTAAGCCCAAATCGAAGTCTATCGATTGCTTTGTCAGGTACAACATTTTTAAAACGAACAATATATTCTTTTTCTACTTCAGAATCGGGTCCAATGATTGTTTTAGCGATTCGACCATCTGAAGAAAGAAGTAATAGCCCTTTGGAATTGACGTCTAATCTGCCAACAACATGGAGCAAGTTTGGGTCAATCGAGGCACCTTTGTCGTAGCGATTCTGGGGGAGAATCAAGTCTCTTGCCTCTTTATAGCCATCTTGGGGAAGATTAGAAACAATCCCAAGGGGTTTATTGAGTGCAATTGTTACTCTTTGTAACTCTTTGCTATTAAAATCTATTTTTGCATCAAGGGGCGCCTTTATTCCTTGCTCAGTAATTAAAACGCCATTAACGCGAACGCGACCTTCAGCTATATACTGTTCAGCCTCTCTTCGAGAGCATAAACCGCGACGCGCCATCAATTTAGAAACTCGTTCTTCTTCCATGCAACTAGTTTAACACAGATGACATTTTTCTAAGAGAACGAGATAAATTTAAAATAGGACGCTGATTGAAATTTGAAGTCCAAAAGCGGGATTAAAAAAAGAATAGGCGGGTGATGAAAAAATCTCTATTGTGAATTTGTTCAATCAAACACAAAGAGACTCTATGCCTAAGTCATATAGCAGTTTAATTTTGCATTGAGACCGCTGCTGCATCAAGAGCTGCCGCAAATATTGGAATGCTTGGCAAAAGCTCTCTGACCTTTCGTTTCATATTGGCCCAAAATTTTTCGATTGGATTCAAGTC
>JBIIKD010000014.1:0-17759 GCA_044233345.1 Chlamydiia bacterium | reverse complement strand
GATAAAACCAGGTCAAAATAGAAAAATTGTTAACGATGTTTTTCTTCCAGCTCTTGCCATAAAAGATAGAGCTGTTCGATTTTAGCCTCATGAACGCCAATCAAGTTGCAGATTTCGTTTAATTTTACGCTGTTTTGTGAAATAATTGGATCTTCTAGCTGATGGGTGAGTTTTTTTACTTCTTCTTCTAGCTTAAGGATTTTCCCTTCAATTTCTTTATATTGCTTTTTTTCTGTATTGGAGAGTTTGGGCTTTGAAAAGGGGGGCTCTTCTTTTATTTCTTTTGGCTTAAATGATCCAGTAACTTTTTTCGTTGCGGCTTCCCATTGCGCGTAGTCTGCAAAGAGCGCTGTTTGGGAGGGGTCCCCAAGAGATAGAAGGGAATTACAAATTCGATCTAACATATATCGATCATGAGTAATGAGGACAATAGCGCCAGGGAAATCAAGAAGGCTGGTTTCGAGGGTTTCAAGGGTTGGAATATCGAGGTCATTTGTAGGTTCATCTAGTAGAAGAAGATCCGCAGGCTGTAACATCAGATGAGCAATCGCGATTCGAGCTCTCTCTCCTCCTGAAAGGGTACTAATAGGAAGGTCTAAAATATCAGGAGAGAAAAGAAATCGTTTGCACCATCCGTTGACATGAACAGGTTGCCCGCGAAAGGTAACAAAATCTTTTCCTGGAGCTAAGGCCTGTCTAAGAGTAATGTGAGGTGGTAGTTTATTTCTATGTTGGTCAAAGTAGACAACTTTTA
Source organism: Chlamydiia bacterium (assembly GCA_044233345.1). Taxonomy (GTDB): domain Bacteria; phylum Chlamydiota; class Chlamydiia; order Chlamydiales; family 2-12-FULL-49-11; genus JBIIKD01. Next base: position 17,005 of record JBIIKD010000014.1, on the reverse strand, counting down.
GGTCTTCTGCTCTTTTTATCGTTCCTTCAGTAATTGGAAGTTCATTCGCTAAGATTCGAAGAAGAGTTGTTTTTCCCGAGCCATTCGGCCCCATTAAACCAATTCGAGTTCCGGGAGAAAGGGTGAAATCGAGTTTACGAAAAAGAGTGTTTCCGCCCATTTCTGCTTGAATGTTTTTTGCTGTCAGTAGCTTTTTTGTTTCTCTTTCACTTCCAATAAAATCAATAGCAGCTGTTTGTTTTTGGTTTCTTTTTTGAATATCAGAGAGGGTGTCTAAAAGTTCATGAGCCTCATCGATACGCGCAGAAGATTTTGTGGTTCGTGCTTTTGGATTAGATCGAAGCCAATCCATTTCTCGGCGTGCTTTTGAAGCAATAGAGCGCTCCTGTTCTATTTGCCCGCGTAAAAAATCCTCTTTATGAGATAAAAAATGAGAATAGGAACCGCTGATTGAAAAAAGTCCACTTGGATAAGCCCGGTCGATTTCGATGATCCGATTGGTCGAATTTTGCAAAAAGTAACGGTCGTGACTTACCAGTAGATAGGTAGGAGCTTCTTGCTTTAAAAATTTTTCAAGCCAAAGAATTCCTTCTAGATCCAAATGGTTTGTCGGTTCATCTAGTAAAAGAAGGTCTGGCGATAAAAGCATCTCTTTTGCCAGCATTAATCTTTTTTTCCATCCTCCTGAAAGGTGCATACCGGAAGGCTCTAGACCTGTAAAACCTAATTTACTCATCCATACTTCTGCAAGGCGCTCTTTTTCATAGTCAGGAGTTTTTGTGTCTTCCTTTAAAGCATCGAGTAAAATATTGATTGGAGATTGATCAGGAAACTCACATGATTGGGGGAGATAGCCTATTTTAAGGCCTCTTTTTGGCGAAAGTGTTCCGCTATCAGCTTTTTCAAGGCCTGCAATAATTTTTAGAAGGGTAGACTTTCCACATCCATTTTGTCCAATAAGTCCAATACGGTCTCCTTCAAAAATACTAATAGAAATATCTTTAAATAGATCTTTTGAAGCAAAAGATTTTGATAGAGATTCACTATTTAATAAAATCATCTCTATAGAATATAGATCTATTCTTTCTTTGGTAAGCATTTTCATTGCTGGGATCTAGGAAATCACCTACAATTACTCTCTTAATACAGGGGTAACATGTCATTTAAAAGCTTTAATTTATTAGCAGAGATTCTTCGAGCGATTGAAGAAAAAGGGTACACAGAGCCAACGCCTATACAAGCCCAAGCAATACCAATTGTTCTTGAGGGGAGTGATTTACTTGCAGGTTCGCAAACAGGAACTGGTAAAACCGCAGGTTTCACCCTTCCATTACTACAAAATATTATGAGTAGATACAAAAAACGGGATGTTCCCCTTGTAAAAGCTCTTATTCTGACACCTACTCGAGAACTTGCAGCGCAAGTAGAAGAAAGCATAAAAACCTATGGAGCTTATTTGCCCTTAAAGTCAGCAGTTGTCTTTGGTGGGGTAAATATTAACCCGCAGATAACTAAATTAGAAAGGGGCGTTGACATTGTAGTCGCAACCCCAGGCCGTCTTATAGATCTTATGGAGCAAGATGCGGTCAATCTATCTCATGTAGAAATATTGGTGCTTGATGAAGCAGATCGAATGCTTGATATGGGTTTTATTCATAGCATTCGTAAAATTTTAAAGGTTCTTCCAAAGAAGCGACAAAATTTACTTTTTTCAGCGACATTTTCCCCTGAAATTAAACAGCTCGCAAGTAGTTTTCTTACTGATCCTGAAATGATTCAGGTGGCACAGTCGAATACTACGGCAGCTGGAGTATCACAAACAATTTATCCAGTAGATAGCAAAAATAAACGAAAGCTCCTTTCCTTTTTAATTCGCTCACATAAGATGAGTCAAGTTCTTGTGTTTAGTCGCACAAAGCACGGAGCTAATCGCATTTCAAAAGAACTAGAAGAAGAGGGGATTAAAGCCACCGCGATCCACGGCAATAAAAGCCAAGGCGCACGTACTAAAGCGCTTGCGGACTTTAAGCGAGGAAGTGTAAAAGTACTTGTTGCAACAGATATCGCTGCAAGAGGACTTGATATTGATCAATTGCCCTACGTGATTAATTTTGATCTTCCAAATGTTCCTGAGGATTACGTTCACAGAATTGGTCGAACAGGACGTGCGGGGAATCAAGGTATAGCACTTTCTCTTGTATGCATCGATGAGCACAAGCTACTTGAGGACATTGAAAAACTGCTTAAATCTAACCTTGAAAAAGTTCTTGTTCCTGGATTTGAGCCAGATCCTTCGATTAAAGCTGTTCCTATTGTAAATGGTCGCGGTGGTGGACAGAGAAACAATAATGGCGGTGGATCTAGGGGAGGGGTAAGATCGCCAAAACCTCCACAAAGGCAAAATCGTCCTAAATTTAGACTTAAGAGTGGTCGCGGTCGATAAAACCACTAGATGAAATGTATCGGTGCATTCTTTCTCTACACTTAAGGATATTGTAGTAGCCTAATTTAATGAAATGTTTAGCTAAATCACTATTTGCTAAGCATTGTAGGCTACTGCAATAAATTATAATTAGTAAAGCTCTTTTGAAAATGCTCCAAATCAAAATTTCTTAATTTCTTAAAAAACGTAAATTCTTAAGGTAAAGAAGTTGGGTATGGTGGTTTATGAAGAGTTTCTTTAATTTTTAGTAAAACGAAAATAGAAAGGAGCAAGTAGATTGGAAGAGTTAAAAACGCAGTTTTGTAAGCAGTAACTGAGAATACTGCAGCTCCTTCGATCATTTTTCCATCCCAAAGGAGATCTAGAAATTTCCCTGTTAAAGGATCTGAAAAAGCTCCGAGAAGGGCATCAAAAGCATTCATGAATCCAATTGCAGTAGCAGCAAGAATTGGCAAATGAATCTCGCGAATCATAGTAAAACAGAGTAAAAAGCTGCTGATAGAAAATCCAAAAGTAAAGAGTAAAAAAGCTAAACTATATTTAGAAACGGATGGTGCATAAATTACTGCAGAGATTGTAAAAATGGCAAAAATTGTTCCCCATAGCATAACAATTCGTCTTCGTCGAAGCCAGTCAGAAAACCAGCCAAAAACAGGAGCTCCAATTGCAAATCCTATAAAGATAAGGGATACCATTTGCGCCGACAAGTTTTGCGAAAGATCAAATGCTTCTCCAATAAAAGAAACACCCCAAAGTCCTCCAAATACCATTACAGGGGCAAAAGCAAATCCACTATATGCTGAAAGCCACCAAGATTGAGGATTTTTTAAAATTTCTTTAAGGCTTTTAAGAAGAGAAACTTTAGTTGGAACGATATGTCTTTCTATTAGATGATTTGGAGCTTTATCTCGTACAACTAGCCAAAAAATTCCGGCAAGAACAAATCCTGCAGCACCAATAATTTCAAGAGCATGACGCCACTGTAATTTTTGAATAAAAGCAGCAAGAGGTGCTTGTCCACCAACTGCTCCAAGCATCGCCATAGTCATCATAAGACCTGCCATGAAAGCAAATTTTCTAAATGGAAACCAGTTTGCAATGAGTTTTAAGCAGTTAACTGCTGCAAAAGCAGCTCCAGCTCCAGTTAAAAAACGCCCGATTCCAGCCGTAAGCAACGAATCTGCATTGGCAAACATAAGACATCCTAGCGCGCATAAGCTAATTGCAACGGTTGTTGTTTTTCTAGGCCCAAATTTATCCAAAAGCAATCCTGCTGGAATTTGCAAAAGTAGATAGGCATAAAAATAACAAGCGGCTAAATTTCCAAGCTCTAGGCCACTGATATGAAATGTTTTCATAAGGGTTGAAGTCATTACACTTGGAGAGACTTCAATTGCATATTTATAGAACATGAAAATGGCGCTAAGGAGCCAAATCGACCAAGCTCGGATAGGGTTTGATAATGTTTCAGTAGTCGCTTTTTTTTTCATAATATTTCCTGATAAACTCGTGGTATAATTTTTTCTATAAATAAAGGTGGGTGTGAAAACATAGATTAATTCGCCTGGGGGCGAATCAGTGAAATAGAAATGAGAAGAAGTCTATGAAGAATCTGTTTCATGGCGCGTATTGTAAAAAGATCGTTATTATTTAGCAATAAAAACGTCCGTAATGGTAAATCTTTTAAAAGAAATAAAAAGGTTTTCATTTTGAAAATGAATCGAATGTCCATTTTTTTAATTTTTATGCTTTTATCTAATTTCTCATCTAGTTTTGCAATGGAGTTAGATGCTAAAATCTATATTGCGGGACATCATTGGCTTATTGGATCCGCCCTTTTACACGAACTAGAAAAAGATGGATATAGGAATGTTATCACACGTTCTTTAAAAGAGCTCGACTTACGTAATCAAGAAGAGGTCGAGAGCTTTTTTTCGATAGAGAAACCAGAGTATGCGATACTCGCTGCTGCTAAAGTAGGTGAAATTGTAGCGAATAGGTAGCCAATTGGGTTTAAAATTAAATTTTTCTTTCATGACGAGCTTCTTGACGTTAAAAAACAGGTTCTTCATACTTACTCTTTTTTATTAGGAAAGAATAAAGATGGGAGTTGTTCGATTTGCACTCATGTTTTTGATTGCGTTCCTTCTTAACATTAATTTTACTGTTTTGCATAGCGTTCGTAATACACTTGCTGTTGTCGATTTGGGATCAGGTGGTCGTTCTATTGCGCTATTTGAGCTTTTTGGGGCAATTCCTGGGGCTATTTTGATGACTTGGGCTTTGGCGACACTTTTAAAGCGCTACTCGATTCAAAAAGTATTTTTTCTTGCTTTGTTCGGTTTTCTTTTCTTTTTCCTCTTTTTTGCCTTTGGTCTTTACCCCCTTTTGATTGAGTTAAAAAATAGTGGGCTTGCGACTACTTGGATGTTAGAAGGAAGCTCAATGATTTTTTATGTAATGGCGGAACTTTGGAAGCCTGCTTTAACCGGGGTTTTATTTTGGGGCTTAATCAATGAATATACTCCTCTTGAAAAGGCTAAGGCTCTTTATGCTCCTTTGATGCTTGCTCCAAGCCTTGGAGGAACTGCAGCAGGACCTGTTGTCGCTTTATGCACATCCTCAATGGTATGGAAAGCCATTCCATTAGCAAAAGAGCTTTGGACCCATTCCTTAATTTTATTGATGATTGTAATTGCTGTTTTTGGAGTGATTGCGGGAATTCTTTACTACGCTCTTTGGCGTGATTTTGTTGGTAAAAGAGGGGCTGAGGAAAAACAGGAAAGAAGTTCTTTAACGGAAAGTTTAGCTGCTTGTTGGAAAAACCGAGATTTGAGGCTCCTTTCATGGATGGTGATTTCTTGTTATATAGCCTATAGTTTAGGAGAGGTTATTTTCTTTGATATTTTAAAAAGACAATACCCTATGCCACAAGATTATTGTGCTCATATGGCGAAACTTTCTTTTTACAACGGTTTATTGACTATTACTTTTGCTCTTGTTTTAACTCCTTATATGCTTAAGCGTTATCGATGGGTAGTGGGTGCAATGGCGATGCCTGTTTGTCTTCTTTTGACAGAAGGTCTTTTTTTTGTCTTTTTAAGGGGACAATTTATGTGGATGGAGGCAGCCATTGTTTTTGGATCAATCCAGTATTGCTTATGTAGATCGCTGAAGTATACTCTTTTTGATGCTTCAAAAGAGCTTGTTTTTGTCTCGATGCCGCGAAGTGGAAAGATGCAAGGAAAGCTAATTATCGATGGAATTTGTTCGAGGCTTGGACGAGGTAGCGCCGCAGGTTTAAGTCTTGGACTTGTACATATTTTTGGAGGGATCCTTCCAAGCGCATTTATGGCCGGAGTAATTGCTATTGGAATGGGATTTTCTTGGGCTATTGCCACTATGAGACTTGGACAAAAACAAATGTTAAGGGTTTAGTTCGATAGATCCTCTTGCATAAATTGCCTCGTACGGATTAGAGATAAGTTATGGATATGACCACAATCACCATCCTTATCGTTATTTTCGGTTTGCTATTTGATTATACAAACGGCTTTCATGATGCAGCAACCGTTGTTTCAACAACGATTGCGACAAAAGCTTTAAAGCCAATTATTGCCATTCTTCTTGCTGCAGTTCTTAATACAGTCGGGGCAACCCAAATTAGTGGGGTTGCAGAAACAATTGCTAATGGATTGGTAGAAAAGTCTGCAGTAACCCAAGAGATTGTTCTTTCAGCAGTACTTGGTGCGATTATTTGGAATTTTTTTACTTGGTATTTTGGTCTGCCTAGTAGTTCTTCCTATGCATTAATCGGTGGATTATTGGGAGCTAGTATATTAAAACGGGGAGATGGAATCGTTCTATGGGGGGGGGTGCTTCATAAAGTGCTTATTCCAATGATCCTTTCACCATTTATTGGATTTGGTATCGCCTATCTTATGATGAAGATTTTATCTTATTTTGTACGAAAAAGAGACTCAAAGCATAATACAAAAATTTTTCGATGCTTACAGATTGGTTCCGGAAGCCTTGTGGCTCTTTCTCATGGACTTAACGATGCACAAAAAAGTATGGGGATTATTACACTTGGATTATTTTCTTCTGGATTTCTCACCTCTATACATATCCCTTTTTGGGTTATTTTATCGTGTGCTTTTATGATGGGTGCTGGAACAGCAAGTGGGGGATATAGAATCATTCACACAGTTGGGACGAAAATCACACACCTTTCTATGGATCAAGGATTTATAGCGGAGATGAGCGCCTCTTTTGTAATTTTAACGACAAGTTTTTTAGGTATGCCTATTAGCTCCTCACAAATGATTGTTGGAAGCGTTGGAGGAGTAGGTGCTGTAAAAGGTTTTAAAGAAGTGGAATGGAAAATAATTGGACGGCTTGCGCTTGCTTGGATTTGTACTCTTCCTGGTGCTGCAATTATTTCTTCTATAACTCTCTTAACTATGGAATTTTTTAAAGTATGAGTGAACAACGTCAGTTACATAAGGGCTTAAAAAGTCGCCATGTAAATCTAATTGCTTTGGGGGGCATTATTGGTTCTTCCTATTTTTTAGGAACTGGATATGTCTTAAATCAAGTAGGTCCTGCTGCGTGTTTGGCTTACATTTTAGGTGGTATTATTACCTTTTTGACAATGGCTTGTCTTGCTGAACTATCTACTGCAGATCCTATGCATGGATCATTTGTTAGCTATTCCGCAAAATATATTTCACCTGCTTGGGCTTGTGGGGTAGGGTGGTCTTATTGGGTGAGTTGGATTGTGTATATTCCTTCAGAGTGTATTGCGGCAGGAATTATCATGCACAATTATATGCCAGAAATTCCTGTCTATTTGTGGGCAATTCTTTTTGGAATTGTAATTACTTTGATTAATTTATCTCATGTAAAAGTTTTTGGAGAGTTAGAGTTTTGGCTTGCTTTAATCAAGTTATTCCTTTTGATTAGTTTTTCTGTTTTAGCTTTATCGATTGTTTTTGGAATTCTTCCAGAAGGAACCCCTAAAGGAGTTCGAGCAGAATATTTAGTTCATGATGGGGGGTTTTTCCCGAATGGATATGCAATTTTATTTATGAATATGGTGATTCTTCTATCAAATTTTCAAGGCTCTGAAATCATAGGACTTACTGCGGCCGAAGCACATGATCCTCTTACAAGCGTTCCTCGCGCATTAAAAACAACAAGCTATCGTATTATTGGACTTTATTTGATACCGACATTTCTTTTAGCGATTATCTTTCCTTGGAAATCCGCTAACCTTTCTGGAAGCGTTTTTGCGCTAGCTCTTGAAAAATATAGACTTACCTCTTACGCGCATTTTTTTAGTTTTATGATTATTGCGGGTGCGCTTTCTTGCGCAAATAGCGGACTTTATGCGGCGATTAGATCATTATATGGTTTAGCAAGCCATAAAATGGGACCTAAAATTTTACGATATGTAACAAGGAATGGAGTTCCGATTTATTGTGTTTTGCTAACAATAACTATTATTTGGGTCTTATTAATTGGATCATATTTTTTCCCCTCTCCTTCGATCTATACAAATCTCCTTGCTATTTCAGGATTTACAGGATCGATTTGTTGGATTTCGATTTGCTGGGCACAGTTTCGATTTAGGAAACAAATACCCCTTATGGAAACTCCCCCTAAAATGATTTACAAAATTAAATGGTTTCCCTACCTCACTCTTTTTGCTATTTGGGTTCAGATTGGATGTCTTTTTATAGTTCTTTTAAGTCCAGACTTACGCATATCCTTCTATCTTGGTGTTCCTGCAACCTTAATTCCGATTCTGCTTTTCAAATTCACTAAACACGGAAAACCGATTGTCGATTAGATCTTTTTCGAAAAAAATCTAATATAATTTCTTGCGCTCGTTTCAAAATATAAGGTATGATCTCTTTCTAAAAGGTGGTTAGTATGAGACGGTTGAGTTGCTTTTTTTCGATTTTTATGGCTGCTGCGGTGAATCTTTTTTCTGAAATTATTCAGATAGATCATTTTAATGAAGTCGCAAAATATATTGAGTCCGATACGTTAGTTATTTTAGATATTGATGACACTCTTTTGGTGCCTACTCAAATGCTTGGGTGTGATCCTTGGTTTATTCATAGACTTAACATGTATCAGCAAAAAGGAAATTATTCATTCGCTTTAGATAAAGCATTAGCAGAGTGGGAAGCTGTCAGACATATCACAAAAATAAAAATTGTTGAAGAGGGAACAGAAGAAATTATAAAAGAGCTTCAGAATAATAATGTGATGGTTATGGGTTTAACGACTCAAGGGTTAGCTTTGGCGTCACGCACGAATCATCAGCTTAGATCGCTTGGTATAGAGCTTGATAAAACAGCACCATCGAAAGAAGATCATTATTTTATTAATGGGCATGGAGTTCTTTATCGTAGAGGCATTTTATTTACTGCAGGTTCTCCAAAAGGAAAAGCGCTTTTAAAACTTTTAGAAAGTCTTTCTTTGCAACCTAAGCATATTGTTTTTGTGAATGATAAAGAAACGCATTTGCAAGATGTTGAAGAAAGTTTAAAGGCTAAAAAAATGCCTTTTACAGGACTTAGGTATGCTTTTAGCGATGAGAGCGTGAAAAATTTTCGGCAAGACATTGCAGAGATTCAATGGACTCATTCAACATTTAGCCATATTCTTTCTGATGAAGAGGCGGAGCTTTTGCTAAATACCAGATAATTTTATGTTGACTTTTCGGCTTTCATAGACTACAGGGTAGTTAAAATGAAAGCCTTTTTTAATGAAATTTTTATTTTCTATCTTTTCTTTCTTTCTCTTATCAAAATATGCATTTGTTAATGAAAATAAAAAAAATAGATACCGCCTTTTATAATTTGATTCAAGCAGGGGAATTAAAAGACTTTTTCCTTCTAAAATCCAATGAATTCGTTGTCATTAAAATAGTTGAGGCTTTTTTAAATTGTAAATCAGTAAAAAAACTTTAATTTGGAGGAAGAATGATACATCCTATGTTTGCACCTATCACTAGTTTAATCGCCGGAATTGTAATTTTAATATTTCCTAAGATTCTAAATTATGTAATTGCGATTTACTTAATTATTATTGGTATTCTTGGTATTGCGGTTAACTTATAGTTTTTTTTACACATTTCGTGATTGAAATTTCGATTTTTTCCAAGCTAGGATTTTGACTTTTATAGTATTTTAAATTTTAATATCTAGCTGTGAAAAATCACCAATCTTCAATCACGAGCTATATAATTGGGTATAATATAAAGAGTTTTCGGATTTGATATTGAAAATATCATTTTTTTAGTTGAAATTACTATTCATTTGATGCAATAAAACAATTATGAAATTGATTATTGCTTTCTTGGTTATTCCAGCGCTTCTTTTAGCAACAATAAATTCTGCTATAGAGGGAATTCCTGTTTCAACCGAAGCGGTAGTTTCTTATGGAGAGCATGCTTTTAGGCAATTTGAAGAAAGGATGGCTCTATTTAAAAATATAGCTCCACAAATGAGAACCTTTCAAAATAGTGTTCTGTCGTGGAATCTTATGATGGAAGATCTTTGGGCAAAAACAGTTACATTAGCTGTGTTATCTTTAGTAGTCTCTGATGATTTAGTGCTTTTTAAAGCTCAAAGAGAGCTTCTTTTTATTATGGCTAAATTGCAAAGCGCTTGTAGGGATTCAAGCGCGCTAGAAATAATGGAGGCATTTGCAAATTCTCCACAGACTAAAAAATTAAGTCCTTCACAAGCCCATGAGCTTTCTACACTTCTTGCAAGCGGTGGTAAAAATTGGAGTGTTGAAAAGATGCTTGCTTATACTCCATTAAAGGGAAAACTGGATCCGATAAAAAAAGAAAGCGTTACCGTGTTAAATTGGAACGTCTGTTTTTTTCCAGGTAGTCTTTCTTTATTATTTGGAGGGGTATTGCCATGGGAAAACAGAATTGAAGGGGTTGCTAATCAAATTATAGAAAATGGTGCTGATATAGTTTGTCTCCAAGAAGTTTTTTCTAGAGACTCAGCTGAAAAATTGTATCAATTATTAGAAAAAGAATACGCCTATTTTTATATTAATATTGGATTAAAACCTTTTGGGTTTAATTCAGATACGATCGGTCTTTCTAGTGGATTATTTGTCGCAAGTAAAATGGAGATTGATAACCCTCAATTTATTCCCTTTAAAAAAACGCCCGCAGTTCGCGGTTATGGCTTTTTTTCTATACAAATTCCAAATATTGGCAATTTAATCACAACACATCTAAACCCAGGTTCTGATCCGATTGATTTGGTATATAGACAAGAGCAGATAAAAGAAGTTCTCTCATTTATAGAGATGCAAAAAAACGCACCCCAAGTATTTCTTTGTGGAGACTTAAATATAGAAAAAAACAGCAATGAATATAAAGAAACGATAGAGCCTAAGTTTATTGACCCATATATTAAAAAAGGGTGGACCTGTTTGGAATTACGAGACTATTGGTGGAAATCGGAGCAAAATATAGAGAAATTCAAAGCTCTTGGTTTTTCTTATGAATCGATTGATTACTTTCTTTCTTTTAAAGGAAAAAATCAATTTATGGTTACTACTGATCTTATTATAATTAATGATCCTATGCATCCAGAAAAAGCCCTTTCAGATCATCAAGCTATGTTTTCAATAATAAAGCCGAAGGATAATTCATGAAAATATCACGTACATTTGAAATCAACTATATTTACTTTGGGATGATTTTTTTCTATCTTTTAGCTGTTCATGGATACTCTATTTTTTTGTTAAAAGGGGTTTCGATTATTCCTCTTTTTATAAGTGTGGTAATGCAGTGTTTTTGGGAATCTGCAATTTTACTTGTAGCAACTGTTTTGATTCAGAGATATTTGCATAAAAGCCTGTTGTACATATTTATTTCTCTTTTAGGCATTTTAGTTTTAGCTCATGAAGCAGATTTTATCATGATTCGACTTATGGGAGTCACGGTATGGTATTTAATGGAACTAATGTCCCATGAGTTTGGAGATAATTTTCTTGAAACAATCAAAGCTACGAATATTTCTCCTATTAGCTGGGGAATAGGAGTTGCTCTTATTATCACTCTTTTTACAATAGGTCTTGGCATCTTCCATTTTACAGGAAAAATTGCAAAAAAGAACAAACTTTCTATTGGTTATAAAACGTTAACCATTCTTTTATTAGCGCCACCATTTTGTATGGCTATATGGGATAAATTTACTGTCAAAGAACTTTCTTACGCCTCTTATGAGCAATTTCGCCAATTTCTTCCCCTTAAAAAAACCTTTTTTCTTCCTGATCAAACGCATCTCCCTGTTGCAGGAATTTTAAAAGAGTTAAAAGAAAAAAATCTTATAAGCGCTCCGATAGTCCCTAAAAAACGTCCCCCAATGTTTCTTTTTGTTATAGAAAGTTTAAGAGAAGATTTTATCACCCCAGAAATCGCTCCGAATCTATTTCAATTTAAACAAGAAAACGTCTCTTTTGATGTTGCAGCTTCAGGAGCTAATGCTTCTCATTATTCATGGTTCACTATTTTTCATTCTCAATTTCCTTTGCGATTTTCCAAACAACATGCATTGGAAACAAAAGAAACAGGAAGTCGAGCGCTACAAGCAATGAAGGAGCTGGGATATAAAATCCATGTATACTCTTCGGCAGAACTTGCATTTTATCGTACGGGAGAATCTGTTTTTGGAAAAAATCATTATTTAGCAGATACATTTAATGAATATCCCCATAGTAATGGAGGAACAACAGCCCAAAGTGACAAACAAGCGATGGATGCTTTACAAAAAGATCTCACACGTTTTCGTGGGGAGGGGCATCTTTTTATTATCTTTTTAGATGCAACCCATTTTGGATATAGTTGGCCTAGAGAAAAAGGTGACCGATTCCAACCAATAGAAGACCCGATAAATTACGTAGGAGCAGCATTTCGTCGCGACTCCTTAGAGGGAATTAAAAATCGCTATCGAAATGCAATTTTTTATGTTGATTCTCTTATTGGAAAATTTCTTAAATCTAAAACCGCAGCAGATGCTACTATCTTAATTACAGGGGATCATGGAGAAGAATTCTATGAGCATGGGCAATTTCTTCATGCATCGAACTTAAGCCAAGAGCAAATTTCTGTTCCTCTTTACTACAAGTTTGGTAAGAAAACCAAAGCTTTAAAAGAAAAAGCATCCCATATTTCCTCCCATATCGACATTTTTCCAACCTTTATTGACTCCGTTGGCGGAGATCCAGCACTTTTTGGATTAGAAGGGGAGTCTATCTTCAAACCAAATAAATGGCCTTTCACCATTACCGCTCGCTACAATGGAGGGCGTAACCCCTATGAATTCTGTCTCCAAGGACTAAATGGCAAAGTCGTTTTGCAATTTCCCCACCTTGTTGGAATGAAAGTTTCCAAATCTCTTATTATTACAGAAATCACAAGTACCAATAAAGAGCTCTTCTTACAAGAGACAAAATCTGCGCTATCCCACGTTTTTCATGAAAATGAATAATAAATAAAGAGAGAAAATAGTCAATTTGATTGGGGTTTAATCATCCAGCAGTAGTGAATTTTTTTATCATAAAAATCGATCGGGATCGTTTTAAGTGAGATGTCTGAAATACGAGCTTCAGGAAATTCATCTAAATTAAAGCGAAAACGCCTGGAGTTGGTGCTAAAGAAAATCGTGCCAGAGGGATTAAGGAGCTTTAGAGCTTGCTTAATTAGCGGTATGTAATCGATTTGAATGTCAAAAAGTTGGTCCATTTTTTTAGACCGGGAGATGGTCGGCGGATCGATTACAATAATGTCGTAGGTTTCTTTGTAGTAAATTTCTTCTTCAAGAAACTTAAGACAGTCATCGCGTACGCTTGCATGATTAATCAGGTCAATATCATTTAGAAGAAAGTTTTCTCTTCCCCAATCTGTGTAGGTGTTAGACATATCGACGCTTTTTGTAAAAGCTGCTCCTTTAATGGCTGCATGGACGCTGAACGATGCAGTGTAGGCAAATAGATTTAGAAGGCGTTTTCCATTTGCTTTTGAAGCAACAAGGGCACGTGTTTCTCGATGGTCTAGAAAAAGACCTGTATCCAAATAATCTAAAAGGTTGATTTTAAATTTTACTCCATATTCAAGGACTGTAAAAAAATCTTTTGTTTCATCAACTTTTTCATATTGTTCTGTTCGTCTTCTTCTGATTCGAGAGCGCCAATAAATATCACTTTCTTCTGCCCCGAAAAGTTCATAAAGGGCTCTTGAAACCTCTTCAATAACCATGTCTGGAGGTTCTGGATTTTCTCTGTCTCTTGAAAAATATTGCACAGCAAATCTTCCATCATAGTAATCGATTTGAAGGGGATGCCAAGGGATTTCGCAGTCGTAGATTCGAAAAGCGGTGGTTTTTGTTCGCTTTGCCCATTTACGGACATGGCGGTAGTTATTACGCAAACAATTTTTTAGAGGGAAGGTCTTGTCTTCGCCATCTAGAATTTCAGGAAAAGTAATCATTGTATCCATAAGTCCAACTAGGGTGCCATGAGAGCGCGATAAAATAAAGCTCTTTTGTTTTCTTTAGATTTCTCCTATATTGATTTCTTTAATGGTGATGAGAAAATATGATTGAAGTACAAGGGCATCGTGGATCAAAAGGGACGCATAAAGAAAACACCTTGAGTGCATTTAAAGAAGCGATTGAAGCGGGTTGTATAGGTGTAGAGTTAGATTTAAGGATGAGTAAAGAGCAAGAAATTATTATCCATCACGACCCTGATATAGAAAATAAGTCAATTGATTCTTTAACACTTAAAGAGCTAAAAAAAATTGATCAAGATTTACTTACATTGGAGGAACTTTTTCAGTTTTCTAAAAAAAAGATTGAATACAACTTGGAGATAAAATGGGATATTTCTTCGTTTGAAAGAGGGGAATTTGCAAAAAAAATAGTCGATTTAGTAGAAAAAAATGGGGTTAAAAAAAAGGTAGCTTATTCTTCTTTTGATGAAAAAGTTCTTTTTGAAGTGCAAAAACTTGAAAAAAATGCAAAGATAGGTTTTTTAAACGATAAAAGTTTAGATGATCTCTATAAGATAGGGTCTTGTTTACAGGCAGCTGTTCTCTCTCCGCATCATAGCTTATTGATAAAAAAAGAGGATGTGGAAAGGCTCCAAAAAACAGGGGCACGAGTGATTCCTTGGACAGTTGATCAAATAGATAGGTTACAAGAGTTAGTAAAGATGGGAGTAAATGGGATTATTACGAACTACCCTAGAAAATTTATTGAGTATTTAAAATGCGCATAATAGCTATATTACTACTGGTTTTGATAACATCGCAATGTACAAAAGCAGAAAATATTCTAACACATGATGCGGTCGATGTTGCAGTGATAGGTGGTGGGCCTGCGGGACTTACTGCTGCCATTTATAGTACAAGGGCTGGACTTTCAACTGTAGTGGTTGAAGGGGAAGAACCAGGTGGGCAAATAACTCTTTCTTATTTGATTGAAAACTATCCAGGATTTCCTCAAGGAATCAATGGTCAAGAGTTGGGCATTCATATGCAAGGCCAAGCAGCCCGCTTCGGAGCTACTTTAATGAATGGAAAAGTTATAGAGGCGGAGCTTTCTAAAAGACCATTTCGATTAAAGCTAGATAACGGAAAAGAACTTTACGCCAAGAGTGTAATTATTGCATCTGGCTCTCGAACAAAGTGGCTTGGGCTTCCTTCTGAAGAAGCTTTAAAGGGAAAAGGGGTAAATTCTTGCGCAGTGTGTGATGGATTTTTATTCAAAGGACAAGCTGTTGTGGTTGTTGGTGGTGGGGATGCCGCCCTTGAAGACGCCTTATATTTATCTAATTTGGCAACAAAAGTAACATTGATTCATCGCGGTCCTAAATTTCGAGCTTCCAAAGTGCTCCAAGAAGCTGTATTAGGGAATAACAAAATTGAAATTGTTTACAATACCGTATTAGAAGAGATTTTAGATGTTAAAAAAGGGAATGTAGAGGGAGTTTGCGTGAAGAATCTTTCCACAAAAAAGAACCAAACAATTCCCTGTAGTGGTGTTTTTATTGCCATTGGCCATATTCCAAATACAGAAATATTTAAAGGGGCTCTTCAATTAAACGAATTAGGATATATTATAACAGAGCCTTTTTCGACAAAAACAAAGATTGATGGGGTGTTTGCTGCAGGAGATGTATCTAATCCCCATTATCGGCAAGCGGTAGTTGCTGCTGGATTTGGATCTATGGCTGCAATAGATGCTTTTCAATATATTCAAAAACAAGGTAGGGGTAAATGAAGAAGTTATTGTCCATCGCGCTTGTATCTTTGATTGGAAACTTCGCGCTTTCTGCCGGAGAAAATGCAATTATCGAGCTAAATAAAGAATCGTATCAAAGTGTGATACAAAATTCTAATTATCTTATTTTGGATGTTTATGCAGATTGGTGTGGGCCATGTAAGCTTTTGGCGCCTGTATTAAAAACACTAAATGATGATTACGGTCATCTCTATCAGTTTGCTAAGCTAGAAGCTTCAGAGAAAAATCAAGAGCTAATCCAATCCCTCAACGTCAAAGGACTTCCGACGGTGATATTTTATGAAAATGGGAAAGAAGTGGGCCGAACGATTGGGTTTGTTAATAGAGAAAAAATTAAAGAAGCATTGAATAATCATTTTCCTAAGAAAAACAAAAAGGGTTAGTATAGAACTAACCCTAAAAATATCGATTATTATTTTAATTGAATAACGCTTACAGATATAGATGTATTTAGTAGTGATGGATCTCCAATTAGAGTGATCGCAACAGGAGTTGTGTTTTCTAAATGAAATATATCACCTGCGGTTGCTTTGATAATAACGCCACCACCTGTATTGCTGATTAGGCTTTCTGGAGCTCCAAAATTACTTCCAGGAACAAGGACTCCATTTTGAAAAAGTCCTATTGTCCAAGTAGGAACAGGTAGGCTAAAATCAGTTACTATCCCATCTGCACGCCAATCAATAAAATAAACGCCAGTCTGTAGAAAAATAATTTCACCTGTTGTTGAAGCTGAAGAAACATCAAAATAAGGTGCAGTTACCAGGTTCGCTCCTTCAAAAAGCGCAATAGAAGCAGGGTCTCCTTGTGCTGCAAGAGCCTGTGGATTTGTGCTGTATAGGTTAGCATAGGCTATTTGAGATTCACAGCAAGGACCTGGAATTCCTTGAGGACCAACAACCCCTTGGATTCCATCAACCCCAATAACCCCTTGAATTCCTTGAGGACCTCTTTGTCCTTGTGGACCTGGAGGGCACACAGGGCAGCATTCAGCACTCAGTTGAGATGCGCATAATAGAGTAGTCGTTAAGCATAAAAGTAACTTTTTCATAGATGTCCTTAAGATAAATTATTTAAAAAACCTCACACTTATTTAAGTGCTTCGACTCAAAGTTTCTACTTTAAGTCTAGTTGTACGTTATAGTCCTTTCTTTCTTTGTGCGTCAAATAAAATTTAAAGTTACCATAAAGATCAAGTGTGTGCTGATTT
>JBIIKD010000013.1:0-17903 GCA_044233345.1 Chlamydiia bacterium | reverse complement strand
AAAGAAACTAGAAATATTCGTCTAATCAAAAAGCACCCTTCCTTTATCAAGCTCATAGTAACCACCTATAATTTTCAAATCTCCAGATTCAATTAACTTCGAAAGTGTCTTATTGGATTTTAGCTCTTTTACAACCAGCTTAATATTCTCTATTATGCTATTAGTTAAAAGGTCTCCCGACTCACCTTTTGCTATCTCAACTGCAGGCTCAATAAAAGAGGCAACATCTTCGATATCGTATTCTTTTGCTTTTCCATTCACAACAGCATTTACAGCCCCACAATTTTGGTGTCCCAAAACAACAATAAGAGGAGCATGAAGATGTGCTGCGGCAAATTCAATACTATCCTTTTCAATTGATCCTGCTACATTTCCAGCGACACGCACAACAAAAATATCTCCGATCCCCTGATCAAAAACAAGCTCTGGAGGCACTCTAGAATCAGAACATCCAATGATTATAGCATACGGCTCTTGTTTAGTAAGAGTGATCTCTCTTCTCTCTTTTGCTGCATCTATATGAATTGATTTTCCCGCTATATATCGCTCATTGCCTTTAATTAAATTTTCAAGGGCGTTATCTGATCGATTTTTCGCAACATCGATATTTTTTACCGTTGTACAAGAAACAGTAACAATGGCAAGAAAGAAAAAAAAATGCTTCATACTTCCCAAATATATAAATAATATTCAAATCTTACAAGAGATCTGATTTATAGCTTCACGAATAAATGATAAAATCTTGTATCATATCTTGCCAAACTAAGGATTTTTCATGAAAAAAACACATTTTCTAACTATTATTTTTCTTCTTTCTACTTCTTTTTTATTGGGTCAAGGCCAAGCAGGTGCCGTTCTTTCACCTCAAGAGGCATTAACCAGACTCCTGAAAGGAAATACTCGTTATACAAATGACGCTCTTGAACATCCAAGTCGCGATCAAATGAGACGACAAGCTGTTGCTGCATCGCAATCCCCTTTTGCGATTATTGTCGGTTGCGCAGATTCTAGAGTCCCCCCTGAAGTGGTTTTTGATCAAGGCCTTGGCGATCTTTTTGTTGTACGGGTAGCAGGAAATGTAATTGGACCTTTAGAACTCGACAGTATCGATTATGCAGCTCTTTATTTAAGGTCTGTCATTATATTAGTCATGGGGCATGAAAATTGCGGGGCTGTGAATGCTGTTGTTAGTAATCATACCCAAGATATCGAATCTGTCGCAAAATTAATTCAACCTTCTGTGCAAGAGGCCAAAAAAAATTCCAAAAAAAACATTTTAGAAGCGTCGATTAAAGCAAATGCTTGCCGTATGCGCAATTTCTTGATACAATCCCCCGTTATTCAACGCCTTGTTTCAGAAAAGAAAATAGAGGTACATGCTGCCTACTATAATTTACAAACAGGCGCTGTAGAAATACTTAAATCTTAGGAGACACCAATGTATTTAAAATCCTTTATTACAGGACTCTTACTATTTTTTAATCTAGCACAGGGAGAAGAGATTATGCATTCAGAAACTAAACCCGTTGTAGTTTTTCAAACAACAGAAGGGATTTTCGAAATAACACTAAATCCAGAGGTAGCCCCTAAAGCTTGCGAGAATTTTTTAACTTTGGTTAAACAAGGCTACTATAAAGACACTATTTTTCATCGAGTCATTAAGGGCTTTATGATTCAAGGAGGAGATCCAACAGGAACTGGTGCTGGAGGGGAATCGATTTGGGGTAAGTCATTCATTGATGAAGTTTCTCCTAGCCTAAAATTTGATCGAAAAGGTCTTCTTGCGATGGCAAACCGTGGCCCTAATACAAATGGAAGTCAGTTTTTTATCACGACAGCTCCAACTTCTTGGCTTAATATGAAACATACAATTTTTGGAGAAGTCACTAGCGGCTATGAAGTTATCCAAAAAATTGAAACAACACAAACAGGCCCAGGCGACCGCCCAGCCACTGCCCAAAAAATTTTAAAAGTTGAGATAAAGGCTAGCTAATATGAAAACTCATTTTGGATTAGAGAATCAGCAAACAAAAAAAATCACAAGTTTGCTTTCGTTAGCGATTGCAAACACATATTCCTTAGCAATCAATACATTAAATTGTCATTGGAACCTAGAGAATCCTGGATTTCTTTTTCTTCATGAAATGTTGCAAAAACAATATGAAGATCTAATCGAAAATGGGGACTTACTTGCCGAACGGATCCGTCAAATGGGAGAAAAGGTTGCAGCTTCTCTTGCTATTTTTGCAAAGAACCAAACCCTCTCTCCCATTCATGAAACAGCATCTTGTAAAGAGATGCTAGAGCAACTAGCAGCCTCCCACGAAAAACTAATCCTAGACCTTAGAGAACTTTCTAGTCTAGGGGAAGAATATAATGACTTTGGCCTTGTTGATCTTCTTGGGGGAATTCTCCGTAATCATGAAAAAACGGCCTGGATCCTAAGAAGCCACCTCGTATAAAGGTCCCCACTGAGGCCTTGGCTTTTCTCTTTTTGATTTTGTTCAGAAAGAAAATATTTTTCTTTCGCGAGCAATTCTATTTTAAAACCTCTTCACTTTTTTATGGCAGTAAGGAGCGTGTCCTGTCTTATCATAGTAGTGTTGATGATACTCTTCTGCTGGATAAAATCTTCCTCCTGGAAGCAGCTTAGTCTCCAGATTTAACCCTCTTTTCTTTAAAATCGCCAAAATTTTTTCTGTCTCTTTTTTCTGTTTTTCTGAAAGGCAAAAAACTGCAGATTGGTACTGCTCTCCAACATCTGGCCCCTGCCCCATTTTTTGGGTAGGATCATGAATTTCAAAGAACTCCCTTACAATCGTTCCATATTCTATTTTTTCTGGGTCAAACACAACTTCTACAGCCTCTATATGTCCTGTTTTTCCTGTGCATACTTCTTCATACGTTGGAAAAACAACACCTCCTCCGATATAACCAACTTTTGTCGAAACGACCCCTTTTAACTTTTGCATAAAATACTCCACCCCCCAAAAACATCCACCTCCAAAAATAGCCCGCTCATATCCATCCTCTGTGAAAGTTGGAACAAAAACAAGTGAAAGGGAATTTACACAATGCCGGACGTTTTTAGAAGTCATCCTTTCTCCTAAAAACAGATGCCCTAAATGTGCATCACAATAGGCACACCTAATTTCCGTACGTCTGCCATCAGGATCTGGAAGCCTTCTTACTGCTTTTGGGATTTCTTCATCAAAACTAGGCCAACCACACCCTGAAGAAAACTTGTCTTTAGAAAAGTAAAGAGGCGCATCACACTTTCTACAAATAAAAACACCCATTCGATTAAAACAGTCATACTCACCACTTCCAGGTGGCTCTGTTCCCTTTTGTTCAATAATTCTTTTTTCCTCTTTATTTAAGGGATGATACCGATTTATTGACACAATCCTCCTTCACACATATGATGCAATTTTTGGATGTTAGTATGCCACTCACTCACTTTATTATTGCTGCACTGATCGTTGCAATCTGGGGCTTTAATCTGATTTTTATTAAAATCGGAGTATCTGAAATTCCGCCACTATTTCTTTGCTTTATACGCTCATTTCTTGCAAGCACTCCAGCTATCTTCTTTATTAAAAGACCTAACGCCTCTTTTAGGAAAGTACTTTGTTACGGCTTAGCGATGTTTACTCTCCAATTTTCCTTTCTTTTTGTCGGTATCCGTGAAGGCATTTCTCCAGGACTTGCCTCTTTAGTCCTTCAATTGCAAGTTTTTTTTACTGCCCTATTTGGCTTTTTTTTCTTTCGAGAAACAATTCACAAACGACTAATTTTTGGAGCTATTATAGCCTTTTGTGGAATTGGACTTGTATTTGCACACTTAAATGCTGAAACCACCCTTTCTGGACTTTTTCTCGTTCTTGCTGCCGCTCTCTCTTGGGCTGTTGGAAATGCCTTCTCTAAATGGGTAGGGCGAGTAAATATGCTTTCTCTTGTAGTATGGGGCAATTTTATTGCATGGCCCCCCTTGCTTTTACTATCTTTTATGATAGATGGCTTTGAAAAAATATCATGCGTTTTTGAGTGTCCAACGATCCTTTCTCTAACCGCAATTCTATATGTCTCCTATCTAGCAACTCTCTTTGCCTTTACCGCCTGGAGCTGGCTTCTTCATCATCATCCCCTCGCTAAAATTGCCCCCTTCGCCCTCCTTATTCCAATATGTGCCATTGCAGGCTCCGTCTTATTCCTCGGTGAGCCCCTCCAAAGTTGGAAAATCATCGCAGCTTCTCTCGTAATCATGGGTCTTTGTGTGAACCTTTTTGGGCACCGCTTGAAAATATAATTTTCTTCTATTTGAAAAAAACCTTTCTTAGCATAAAGTACTTGCATCAAAAAGAATTTAAATAAAAAAAGGGAAAAAAATTATGAGTTGCGTTACATCTCTTTTACCAGAACAAAAAACTGAATGGATCAGCTATGAACTATACAACAAATTTCCAGAAGTAGATACTGCACGTGAACAATTACCTATAGAAGAACAAACCGCTCTTGCTAAATCTGTATCCCAAATAGTACCGAACCTTGGGGTGACAATCACACACGGACATCATATTCTGAGAAATCAAAAATCGCGAGTCATCGGAACAATTAAAGGAAATTCTTTGACTTCTAAAATAGATCATTTATCAGAAAATATATGTCCAACAACTTGGGTAGTGACATCTGATCGAGTATTGGTTGCTACAGAAGGTGTTACGAATCCTTCTCCAGAAATATTAGAGATTGCTAAAAAAGTAGGTGCATTAGCTGAAAAACTAATCCCTCATTTTTCACCATGTTGTTCTGAAGGATTTAGCCGCTATTCGATAACTATAGATCCATCTATATTACTAAACATCAAACAAGAGTCACCAGAAGAACTATCGTTTATAGAAACTAATGAAGAGGAAACATCTCTGCTTCAAATCGCTAACCCTCTAAATCCTATTCAAGAATCTTCAATATTAACTTCAATAAGTTATTTTAATGACAAAACAAACAAATTGGTTTGTCGTGTTTTTTGCCATGGGAACGATAGACCAAATAACTGGAACCATTATAAAAAACACTACCAATCAATTAAATAAGCCATAGAAGAAAATTAAAACATGCATTTTTCTACCACAACAGCTGATCGATCAAATAGCCCCCCTTCGTTTGATGGGGGTATAAATACACCTCAAAATTCTAGATTTTCAGAACACAGGTTTCCTTTATCAATTGATTCAACCACTTTATTAGGAAAAGGTTGTTTTGGAGGAATATATCAAGCTTATTTTCATATCGAATTAAATAGAAGCATAGTTGTTAAATTGATCGAAAATTCATCTGGCGCTGATTTTTTTTATGCGCAAAACAGAGAAGATTTAGAGGCAGAAAACACTATGTTGACCGCTCTTCAAGGATCCCCTGGTATTGTCTCGATAAATCCTAAGCTTTTTTATAAAGGAGAGAGCTATTCTTTTTTAGTTCTTGATAGATATGAATGCTCACTAGATAAGGCTTTACCAAACCTTGATTTAAATAAAATAAAAAGTTTTTTTTATCAAATTGTGCAAGGATTAACTCATTGTCACAATCACAACATAGCGCACTGTGATATTCAATTAAGTAATTGTTTGATTAGAGAAGATGAATGCGTCTTAGCAGATTTTGGAAATGCCTCTGATCTTGAAGGACACCTTTCTTCTGGATTAGGCGGTGATCAAAAATACTACCCAAGAGAACTGTGCACTAGTTTAGAGCTATATGGTGAATATAACCAAGCTACAAGAGAAGACTCATCTGAAGCTCCTACTTTGCTTAAAAATCTACATAAACAGCGATGTAGTGAAGATATTTATGCGCTAAGCATTTTAGCTAGAGAGATGTTTAAAGGTTATTTAATTGATGCAAAATTAGAAACTCTTTTAAAAGAAATGCAATCAGCGAATCGCTTTGACATGAATATGAAGGATATTCTAAAAATCATCAGTGCGCTATTTGAAAAAGATAAACCCATTCATTTTTTCAGATCCTTTTCACCATCAAAATTATAACAAAAATTTTATAATTATCTTTGCGAGCTGCTCTGGAATTTCTTTCATGATTCCATGGCCACAAGAACACTCTATGATTTCTACATCTGGAATCAAAGAAGCCATCGTTCGTGCGCATTTTGGAAGAACTGCAATATCTTCTGCACCAAAAACAACTAACGTCTTAGAAACAATTTTTTGCAAATTTTCCATTCCATCAAACGCTTCAAGAAGATTTAACTGCCTTTTTTTATTCTCTATTGATTGAGGATATAGTTTATTCAACATTTCCTTTTTTAATTGCTCTATTTTCTTTTTATTCCTTAAAAACGATTCCCCGTAAATCCATGAAATTAACATTGGGAATATCTCTTCAAAAGGAATCTTTTTTTCCATCATTTTTATCTGTGCATCCAACGTAAGAAGTACTGCACGTCGCCATTTTGCTGTGGTCATCAAAAGAATAAGCTTTCCAATCTGATCTCCATATCTACTTCCTATACTTTGAGCAATCGCTCCACCCATCGATTGACCTATAATGTGGGGTTTTTTCAAATCTAAAAGATTGATAAGTTCTAAAACATCCTCTGCCATAAGCTCTGCTGTTAAGTCTTCCCCTTTATCAACAGTCTGCCCTGCCCCTCGATTGTCAAAGGTAATTACTTGAAATTGGGTGCTAAGAGATTCAATGATCGGCGACCAAGAAGTATGATCTCCTCCAAACCCTGATATCAAAACAAGAGGGTGCCCTTTGCCATGCATTTCGTAATAATATTGCGTTCCTTTCACCTCTATTTTCGACATCTCATATCTCCCTCTTTTAAACCTTTATAGAGAGAATATACTTTTTTTGATCTTTTATAGTAGCCCTCTTTAAAAACTAAATGAAAATTAGAAATCATCGCTTCTAAAAGCTGAATATGATAAGCTCTTTTCTCATGAAACCTGGAAAAATTGTTTTAAAGAAAGGGAAAGAGAGCTTCTTTCGCGGACGTCATCCTTGGATCTTTTCAGGAGCGATCGCTTCCTATCCAGACTCTTTTGAAGATGGAGCAATTTTTCCTATTCATAGTCATAATGGAGATCTTTTGGGGCATGGATACTTTCGTAAATCAAACAGTTTAGCAGGGCGGATCCTCTCTTTTGGAAAAGAAGACCCTTGGACGGCGGTCTATCGACATTTGGACCAAGCAATTCAGATGCGTGATTCTCTATTAAATCAAAATGCGACCAATGCATACCGACTTGTGAATGGCGAGGGCGATCATATTCCAGGACTGATTGTAGATCAATATGGAGAGTACTTAGTTCTTCAAAGCAGCACTCTTGGGATCGACCTTATGAAAGAACGGGTTGTAGAGCACCTTGCAAAAAAGGGCCGCTGGAGAGGAATTTTTGAAAAGTCCACATCAACATCGCGTGAACAAGAGGGACTTTCTCAAAAAATCGGATGTTTATGGGGAGAGGAAGTAGAGGAGATCACTATTCGCGAGAATCATCTTCACTTTCTTATCAATTGGAAAAAGGGGCAAAAAACAGGATTTTTCCTAGATCAAAGGGAAATGCGCAGTCTTATCGGATCTCTTAGTAAAGGACGCCGAGTTCTAAATTGTTTTTCTTATACTGGGGGATTTTCCGTTTACGCACTAAAAAATGGAGCTACTCGGGTAGACTCTTTAGACTGCTCAGCCACGGCTCTTGATGAAGCAAAGAAAAATTTTTCTTTAAATAGCCTACCTCTTGACGAACACCTCTTTATCGAAAAAGATGCCTTCGATTTTCTTCGAAAAGATCCTTTAGAATATGATCTTGTGATCTTAGATCCCCCAGCCTTTATCAAACGAAAAAATGACCTATCACAAGGGGTTAAAGGATATAGAGAAATCAATGCGCAAGTTCTTAGCAAAATGCCAAAGGGGAGCATTTTACTTACCTGCTCTTGTTCTTATTACATGGATGAGGCTCTTTTTCGAACTACTCTTTTCCAAGCGGGACAAAACGCCGGCCGAGACTTACAAATCATTAAAGAAACCTTTCACGCCCTAGACCACCCTATCAGCCTCTTTCATCCAGAGGGGCGCTATTTAAAAAGCCTTCTTATTTATATATCGAATTAAATTGCTGTTCTTTCAATGCGATTTTATAATCAGCCTCTACCATAATTTTTAATAAATTTTCAAAAGTAGTTTTTGGGACCCATCCGAGTTTTTCTTTTGCTTTTTTAGGGTTACCTAAAAGAAATTCCACCTCTGTAGGCCGAAAATAGCGTGGATCTATTTTTACAAGGGTCTTCCCTGTGCTTTTGTCAACTCCATATTCATCGACTCCAGATCCCTCCCATTTTATTTCTATTTCAAGTTCTTTAAATGCACGCTCAACAAATTCACGTACAGAGTGCACTTCTCCTGTTGCTATTACGTAATCCTCAGGAATCTCTTGCTGAAGCATAAGCCACATCGCTTCTACATAATCTTTTGCATAGCCCCAGTCCCTTTTTGCATCTAAATTCCCTAAATAAAGAACATCTTGTAGTCCAAGCTTACAGCGACAAGCCCCAAGGGTAATTTTTCGAGTAACAAAGGTTTCCCCTCTTAAGGGCGACTCATGATTAAATAAAATTCCATTAGCGGCAAAAACACCATAGGCTTCTCGATAATTTTTCGTAATCCAATATCCATAAAGCTTTGCAACTCCATACGGAGATCTTGGATAAAAAGGTGTTGTTTCACTTTGAGGAATTTCTTGTACAAGCCCATATAGTTCACTTGTCGATGCTTGATAAAATTTTGTTTGCTTAGTTAAACCTGCAATTTGAATTGCCTCAAGTATATTCAATACCCCAATTCCATCTACTTGAGCTGTATAACCAGGAATATCAAAAGAAGTTCTTACATCACTTTGCGCTGCTAAATTATAAATTTCATCGGGCTGAATTTTTTCAACAAGATGTAAAACATTTAATGGATCTGTAACATCTCCATAGTGAAGAAAAAAATGGGATGCATTTTGCACCTCTTCATAAAATCGGTCTATTCTTGCCTTATTTAGTAAGGAGGATCTTCTTTTTACTCCGTGTACTTCATACCCCTTATCTAGCAAAAGCTCAGTCAAATAAGCTCCATCTTGGCCTGTAATTCCAAATACAAGGGCCTTTTTCTCCGCCTGCAGCGAAAGAAGAATTGCGCACCCCAAAAGAATTAATCGAAAAAACATATAAGCATCTCTTTTAAAAAGAATTACTTTTAATCAAAAAATTATTCGCAGTCAATTAAATTCAGGATTCTTCGGTATAGCATTATTTCCCCCTTTAATGTATGCTCTCTTCCAGTTTTTCTAGATAAAGTGTTCGGTAGTGAATATTGTTTTTGTTTCTCTGTTTTTGGGCACGCTCTTAGGAAAGAAATTTTAAACCTTCTATAAGTTAAGGAGATTGCTTTGAAACATACTCAAACTACAGCTACAAGCTTTGATGATTTTGATTTTGACAAGCGTATTTTAGATGCTATTAAAAAAATTGGATATACAGCCCCAACTGATATTCAAAGTGGAATTATTCCCCACATCATCGCTGGCTCTGATGTAATAGCTAAAGGACAAACAGGATCTGGAAAAACGGCGGCTTTCAGCCTTCCAGCTCTTCAGCGTTTTTGTGCTGATCCAAATACAACTATTCTTATTTTAACTCCGACAAGAGAACTTGCAATGCAAGTGTGTCAGAAAATGAAGCAATTTGCTGAAAATCTAGGCGTTACCCCAAGCGTTGTGTACGGTGGCGAGCCGATTCCAAACCAATTAAAAAGATTAAAGCAAGATAGTCGTATTATTGTAGGAACGCCTGGAAGAATGCTTGACCTACTTCAATCAAAACGGATTCCTAACTTCGCCCCTTCTATTGTAGTTCTTGATGAAGCAGACGAAATGTTAAATATGGGATTCTTGGAAGATATTGAAACTATTTTTACATTCATTCCAAAAGAAAGACAAACCCTTCTCTTTTCTGCAACTCTTTCTCCACAAATCAAGAAAATCTCAGAAAAGTTTTTACAAAATCCGTTCTTCTTAGATCAAACTTCAAAAGAAGTAGCTCACGAAGATATTCATCAAATTCATTACATCGTAGAAGAAAAACACCGAAAGCAAGCTCTTCTTCAACTTCTTCATTACCACGTCCCGAAAAAATCTATTATCTTCTGCAACACAAGAAGACAAGTAGAAGAACTTTCTAATGAACTCCGCGATCTTAAATTTTCTGTTGTCACACTTCATGGAGAGATGACACAAAACGACAGACAAATTTCCATAGGGATTTTTAGAAAAGCGCCTGAAAAAATTCTTGTTGCAACAGATGTTGCTGGAAGAGGGATCGACGTAAGTGATATTTCTCACGTCTTTAACTATGAACTCCCTTTTTCTCCAGACTGCTACACACATAGAATCGGGAGAACAGGAAGAATGGGAAATAAAGGAACTGCGATTACTCTTTTAAATCCTAGACAAACAAATTTCTTTAGACGCTACCTTCCTTCAAGCACAAGAGATATAAAATTCTCAGACCTTCCATCTCCTGAAAGCATCAAATTCAAACAGCAAAAAATCTTTACTGATGAACTCAACCAAGAAGCAGTTCACGAAGATGCTCAAACAATTTTGAATTCTCTAAAAGGAGACCTTGGATCAGATGACGTAGCTCTACGCCTTATTTCTCGTTACTGGCGTAGCAAAGCTTCTACCTATGCAATCAATCTTGCTTTTTCTGTTCCAAAAGAACGCGAAAGAGAAAAAGATTCTAGATCCAGATCTCCATCAAGATCTGGTGGTAATGGTGGTCGCCCTCCTTTTGGAGCTGGCCGGGCTCCATTTTCGAAGGACCGCCCTTCTTTTTCTAGTGGTCGCCCTGCTTCATCATCTTCTCCCTTTAAGAAAAAATCTTTTGGAGATAAGCCTCGCGCTGGAGACAATCGCTTTGCCTCCAAGTTTGGTCGCGGAGCAAATAAGGAGCAGCGTCCTCGCTAAAATTTGTTGAATATAGTATCTTCTGCATATGCATGTGTTAGACTCTTTTCTTTCCATTTATGCAGTAGATACAAAAACAAATCAGGTACTTGTAGAGGAAAATAGCGAAAAAAGCTTTATTCCCGCTTCTTGCATGAAAGTGGTTACAACAGCTGCAGCTCTTTCTCTACTTGGACCTGATATGCGGTTTGAAACAAAATTGCAGTATGATGGCCATATCGACCAAAACGGAACCCTTCATGGAAATATATATATCTATGGCGGCGGAGATCCGTGCCTTGGATCTGACCGAATCCCCTCTTCCCTTTCTTGGAAGGACCAGATTGCCCTTTGGATTTTAGCAATCAGAGCTATTGGGATACAAAAAATTCAAGGCTCTATTATCGGAGACAACTCTAAATGGGAAGCCTCGGGCACCATTCCTAGCTGGGAATCGGAGGATATAGGAAATTACTACGGCGCTGGTCCATACGCCTTATCTTTTCATGAAAATTTCTATACCCTAACTTTTAAACCAGGAACGGATATTAATGAAGAAACAAAAATTGTTCAAATCGATCCAAATATTTCTAAAATAAAGATAAAAAATGAAGTTAAAACAGGCCCTATAGGCTCTGGTGATCTAGCCTCAATTTACGGTGCTGAATTTTCCTATGAACGTTTGGTAAAAGGAACTGTACCTGCTGGAGTTTCTACATTCAGCATTAAAGGCTCAATTCCAAATCCCCATTTAACAGTAGCTCAACTTCTTTCAAACGCCCTTATCACTAATGGAATTTTGATCGAAGAAAATTTTATTCACAAAAAAAAGCGTTATACTTTTCATACAACCTATTCCCCCCCTCTTAAAGAAATCATTCATTGGACTAATCAAAAAAGCATCAATCTCTATGCAGAGCATCTCTTAAAAACCCTGGGGCATGGCTCTACAAATACCGGGATAGTCGTAGTAAAAAATTGGCTTACTTCCCATCAAATCGATCTTACGGGATTTAAAATGGCCGATGGCTCGGGACTTTCTAGACAAAACGCCATCTCCACAAAACAATTAGTTTCTATTCTTTTCAAAATGATGGATTCTCCTCATTTTTCCATCTTTTACGATTCGCTGCCGGTTCAAAAATGGGGAGGACAAGCTAAATCTGGCAGTATGACCTCTATTATAGGATATGTCGGTTTTAAAAAAAATACAGCCCTTGCCCTTCTTGTAAACCAAAAAATCGATCAAAAAATCAAAGAAACCATTCATTTTATTCTTTCTAAATTATAAACTCTCTTGTCTATTTTTTCTCAACCAGGTAACTTTTAATTCTTAACGAGTTCTTTATGGAGAAAAAAATGGACCCCACCTACTTTAACTCAAAAATAAGGAGTCACACGGATTTTACCACTGAAGCTTCCCCTTCAACCAGCAGTTATGAAGAGAGCGCAACCACCACTTCAACAATAATTCCTACCTATCTAGAAAATGGGACTTTCCAAGTAACAAACAATCCCGATTTACTCACCCTTCCAAATCATCTCTACAACGAATCTCAAAAAGATTTAAAGATTATCGACATTTCTTACTCAAACCTCACGTTTATTAAAAATGTTTTTTCTTTTTACCAACTAACCATTTTTAAAATCACCGATTGTCAATTGAATCAATTGCCAGATGGATTTGAAAATTTAGCTTTTTTAAAAACCATAAATGTTTCACGCAATCCCTTAAAAAATTTTCCAAAATTCATTGGAAAAGCACCTCTTTTACAAGAACTACATGCTAGTAATTGTCTACTTAGCGGTCCTCTTCCTGAATTTTTATTAAATTGCAAAACCTTAAAAACTCTAGAATTACAAAATAATGATCTACTTCCCGAGGATTTCTCTTTAATAAAACCTGATTCCTTGCTGGCCCTTAAACGGCTCTTTATAGATGAACAAGCAACAATAGATGGCAGATCTCCCCTTCCCTTAAGAAAAAGTGCTTTTTTAAAGCCTAAAGGGCTTTGCATTATTCATCTAAAAAAAGGGCACCTTCCTCCTAGCATAAGGCTTCATAAAATAAGCTTCCTTGATTGGCCTATTAAAAACCCTGGTAAAAGTCTAAATTTTGCATCAACAACATCACTACATTCTCCGCTCTTGTTAGAAGACGACCTATCTACTAATGAAGATGTCACGACGGAGCAAATAACAGAGCTTTCTATTGCATCTTCTGATCATTTAGCACATCTGCCCATCACTTCTTTACCCAATATCTTTGAATTGTTTATTCAAAATGACCCTCTAATTATTTATTCCTCTCCAAAAATTAAAGTGTTGAATAACATCAAACGCCTAATTTTAACAAACTGTAAAATAGAATGTATCGAAGATGATTTTTTCACCAAACTAACCAGCTTGGAGCACCTCGATCTTTCTGAAAATAGACTCCGTTTTCTTCCCGGCTCATTTATTGATTGTTCTTCGCTAAAAATTTGCATACTAAACGACAATAATATTGCAGTTTTCCCAGAAATTCCGAGAAATTTAGTTTCTCTATTTATTAATCGCAATCAGCTCTGCATTAATAATGAAAATGAAAAAGGAACCGATTTTATTAGCACAAAGCAATTTGCCTACGCTAGAAATTTAACAACACTTGAAATGGCTGATAACTGCATTCTTGCAAAAGATTTTTTTCCTGGCCATATTGGATACCCCACAGAATTATATTTTGAACTTTTTAAAATAGATGCGCGCGCTGTCAGATTAGGTAAAGACTCTTATAGAGAAACCCTTAAGATGAAAAAAGGTCATAAACCTGAATATGTAATCAATCCCTCTGAATCTTGGCAAACACGGGTACGCAGGGATTTAGGATCCAGATCAAAAACGCCTATTATTAAAGCTAAATTAGGAGAATTTTTAGATTTTTAAAAAACCTCCCCTTTAAAAGGGGAGAGTTCTTTTATTCAATCATAAGACTGTTGCAGCAAGAGCTGCAAGTGCAGATCTTTCTGTTTGTCTGAAAAAGATAGAGCCAAAAAGATCGTAGTGCTTCATTCTTCCAACCATATGAACTAATCCATTGGAATCAAGATCAAGATAAGGATTATCGATTTGCGTAGGATCGCCAAGAACAATAATCTTTGTATTTTCCCCCACTCGAGAAATGATTGTTTTTAATTCATGAGGAGTTAAGTTTTGCGCTTCATCGATGATAATATATGTATTAGAAAGAGACCTTCCTCTCATATATGTAATCGCTTCCACCTGAAATTTGTCACTTTCTAAAATCCATTTTTTTGTCTCACTTTCCGCTTCATTTTTTGGGGAATCGCAAATATACTCTAAGTTATCAAAAAATGGAGCAAGCCATGCACGTAGTTTTTCTTCCTTCGTTCCTGGAAGAAATCCTATGTCTCTTCCAAGAGGCATGATTGATCTTGCAATGATAATTTTATTATACACCCCTTCATCAAAAACCTTTCTAAGACCCGCCGCAAGGGCTAAAAGAGTCTTTCCAGTTCCAGCTCCCCCTATAAAAGTGACTAGTTTCACCTCATCTCGAAGAAGCAAATCAATAGCGCATCTTTGCTCTACATTTCTAGGTTTTATTCCCCATAGATCTCCAGCTGCTTTAAAAATAGTAACAAGGGATTTTCTTTTTGCATCTACTCGGGCAATAGCGGATGTGTTTTCTTCACTCTTTAAAATACAATATTCATTTGGATAGAATTCCCCAGCAGGAAGAGGCATTTCTCCATTCACATAAAATTGATCGATCATAATTTTAGGAAGGTCAATCGTTCGTATTCCACGATAAAGAGTGTCAAATTTTTCTTTTTTACAGTAATAATTTTGCGTTTCAATCCCTACCGTTTCTGCCAAAATTTTTGTAATAGGATCTTTAGACATTAAAGAAACGACTTCTCCATTCTCTTTAAGTGTAAATACTGTAGAAAGAAGTCGATGTCGATTTTTATCTCCAGTATAATTAAGAGGCAATGTACTTTTTTTGTTGGCTTCAGCATCTAGCAAAATACGTAATGTTGATCCATTTTCTAAAGCAACCCCTTTATGAATATCTCCCTGCCTAGACCAGTAATCAATAGCTCGCATGATTTTTCTTGCATGCTTACCCGCTTCATCATTTTGACTTTTCTTTCGATCCAATTCTTCAAGAACAACACTTGGAACAATAAAACAGCAATCTTTATGCTGCTCTAAAACGTCTGAATCATGCAAAAAAATACTAGTGTCAATAACAAGGGTTTTTTTTACCATATAGTCTCCTTTTACTATAAACTAGGAAAGGCGCCTGTAGTGATAATACAAAAGCCCTATCCAATAGAGAAAAGAAAATTTCCTCTATTGGATAGGGCTTTGACTATTCTTTAAGCACACAGCTTAATACCACAGGCGTCTCCTAGATCCTCCTTATGCTCTAAAAAGGAACTATTGACAAGAATTTTTATTAGAAAAAATTTAAGTCTTTTATAATTAAATAAATAAAATCAATCTCAGCAGACTATTGACTTAAGTGCTAATTTAGTTGACACCTGACACCCTTTTCGTTTATAATAAGTGTTATGAAAATCAATTCTAAAATACTTTCCATCCCCCCTTATATTTCAACTGCATGGGATAATGTATTTTCCCTTCAGTTTGACACCCCATCTCAACACCTGGTAGTTCTTTTAAAGAATGGAATTCAAATTTTAATCCCTCATCTTACCCCTGACCAATTAGATGTGATTTTTTCTTTTCACTCAGAATTTTTAGAAAAAAGCACCAAAGTTTCCAGTCTATCTTTAAACAGTGCTGCAGCTCCTATTGGCCTTATACCTGGAACTGTCGGAATAGGAGAATTCGGTCGTTTAACAGGCCTTATTCAACACGACCCTAATCAAAAAGATGCTCCACCTATTCCTAAAGAAGTTCTCGATAAAATCTCCCATCTTGCAAATGCAATGGGAATGCCTCCTGAAGCTTTTCGCTTATTAGAAAGTGAGCCTCACTGTAACTGCCCTTATTGTCAACTTTCCCGGGCTATTTCCCAAGATCCTATAGAATCAGAAGCATCAGGATCTATTGAAGAAGAGGTTTCCCTTCAAGAATTAAAATTTCGCGAATGGGATATCGAACAAGCAGGAGAGAAACTTTATAATGTTTCCAACCCCTTTGATAAAGGGGAGCATTATCAAGTATATCTTGGCAATCCGGTGGGGTGCACATGCGGAAAAAACAACTGTGAACACATCGTTGCTGTACTGAATTCTTAGACAACTAGTCACTTACTCTTTTTTCATAAATAAGCTATTGTGGGAAAAAAAGAAAGCACCTACAATGACAATTTTCGCCATTCCGTACAATTTTCGGCTTGGGGAAGAGAGGAAGAATCAGGAGAATATCATGGTACCAATTTTGCAACGAGTTATACTCGGAGCGTGTGCATTTTCAGTGAGTGTTTTGTGTGCAGAAGATTTTTCATCCTCTGTTGCAAAAGAAAAGCAAATTCCACAAAACTCTAGTGCGGCAGCATCCAATACATCAAAAGCTGCTCCGGCAAAATCAAAACAACTAACTTCAAATGTAGAAGTAGGAAGTTACAAAACATTTACAGGGAAAATCCTTGGAAATGGTGTAAGGATGAGACTTCATCCAGATGTTGAGAGTACTATTGTAAAAGAACTTGCGAAAAATGAGCTGCTCATTGTCGCAGGAGAAAAAAGTGACTTTTACGCAGTTCAATCCCCTGCAGACATGAAAGTCTATGTTTTTAGAAGTTTCATTCTTGATAATGTAGTTGAGGGAAGCAAGGTCAATATTCGCTTGGCCCCTGAATTAAATTCTCCCATTGTTGGCTATTTAAATACTGGCGACAAAGTCGATGGCGCTATTAGCGAAAAAAACCATAAATGGCTAGAAATTACCCCCCCAAAAAATGTTCTTTTTTATATAGCTAAAGAGTACATTGAAAAAGTTGGCGGTCCTGAACTTAAGGAACTACGCGATAAAAAACGGGGAACTGTAGCACAAAGTTTAGATAGCGCAGAACTCTTCAGTCAATCTGAAATGATGAAGCCTTTTGAAGAAGTGGATTTTGAGAGAATTTCTCAAACTTTAACTTCGATAATCAACGAATACAGTGATTTCCCTCAATACTCTGAAAAAGCTAAGAGTCGTTTAATGGAGCTTCAAGAAGCCTACTTGCAAAAGAAACTTGCCTATCTTGAATCTAAAGCCTCAAAAATGAGTCGTGAGTTTTCTTCTTCAGTTGGTGCACAGGTCATACTTGCACAAAATGAAGGTGAAACAGCTCTTACCCCTAAAGATCGAATGAAAATTTGGGAAAGAGTAGAAGAGTCGCACTTCCTTTCTTGGGCAGCTGCGCATCATCACAAAACAATGGATGATTACTATGAAGAGCAAAAATTTACAGCTCTTCAAGTATCTGGAATCGTTGAACCGTATACAGATATCGTAAAAAATAAGCCAGGAAATTACATTGTACGCGATCGAGATATGCCAAGAGCTTATCTTTATAGCACTGTAGTAAACCTACAAAATTACGTCGGTAAGTATGTAACTCTACGAGTTTCTCCAAGACCTAACAATAATTTTGCCTTCCCAGCCTATTACGTTCTAGAAGTCGAGTAGAATGGAATTAAGGGAATGGGCGATACGGATCCTTAGTGCAGAGAGGATCGAGGAAAAACTCCTCGATCCTCTTTCTCTTTCCGATAAAAATCCAGGCTCTCCTCTATTATGGAAAGAACCTTCAAGGCCCCCAGGAATGGGTTTTATCAAACATGACCGATCTAGAGACAAACTTCCCAAACCAGAAGAATTTTCCAATCCTGATAAAATAGCTACCTGTCTTCATCGATTTGGTGG
>JBIIKD010000145.1:0-3734 GCA_044233345.1 Chlamydiia bacterium | reverse complement strand
TGTATGCCAAGATTTTTCAAAGTACGATCCTCTACAGGACTTCATCTTAGACTTGTGCTTATTCTTTTAGCTTATACTGTACATCGGTTTATTCCAGATCTTACACTCTAAGCGCTAGCTGCAACAAGCAATCTACTTCGCTTTGCTTCTCGCCAAGGGGGAATACCCTTGGCTTCAAAGCTCAGCTTGTATCTTACTTGTTTCGCTCACGCGCTTAGAGCGAATAGGTAGCCAATTGGGTTTAAAGCCAATTGGGTTTTAATCCCAAGGTGTATAATTTTTAAGATTTCGATTGGATGAAAAGAAGAAACCCCTTACAATTAATGCACCAGAATATTTGGTTATCTATACATAGATCTGATCCAGCAAAGGAAATTTAGTAATGCTTGCTGATTGAGATTGCAAATCTTTTAAAAATGGCGTATTATCGCCCGATTAATAGTTTGTGTGTAGAATAAGAGGACTGATAGCTCAGTGGATAGAGCACCCGCCTTCTAAGCGGGCGGTCGTAGGTTCAAATCCTACTCAGTCCGTTTTCCTTTTAGGATTTACCCATGTTAAATAAAGATAAGGCAAAGCCATATTTTAAGTTTCAAAACGGGTATTTAGGATCGATAGAGTTTTTAGATCAAAAATTCCCTTTAGAAATGTATAGGGAAGTTTTTTCAGATCACTTAAAAAAATGTACTATATTTGAACAGCATGAACGGATAGGAAAAGCTCTTTTTACCTACATTCTTCGTATAAAAGAAGAAGTATTCCTTCTTCCTAAATTAGTTTCTTTTTTAATAGAGGCAAGAGCCTATCTTCCTTCTTATCATCTTTCTAGTTTTGAATTTTGGATGAATCATTATACAGGAGCTACGGAAGAGGAAAAAAGCACTGTTCGAAGTCGAATTGTAGGAAAAAAAATACCTAGATCAGAGTATCAAAGATTTTTTCCCATTGGGGGGGGAGTAGAATATACAGGCTCTCATTATGTATTTGCTCACTATTCTCCAGATTTAGATACAACAGTTGCATCATTTGCTACATTTTTGGCAGCTTTTGGTGCTAAGGTGGGAAAGGCAAGGCATCATTGGGTTATTCCTGGAGGTCCGCCAAGAGGCTCTAAGGAAATGGATTTTATTTTTCGTAAGGGTTTTGGTGAAGGAGTCTTCTCTGTCCTTTCTTCAGATTCTCATAAAGTGCCAATTTCTAGTCTTGATCTTCTTTCTCATCAAAATGTGGTTAAGAAAAAATTGAAAGACCCTTATTTTGATTTTTCTATAGAAAGGGGAAAAAAAGCGGTTGTGTTAGTAGATGATGAAGGGTGCTATATTGGTGATTGGAGAGATGCTGATGGCGAATTTGTTGATGCTATTGTAAATCGATTTTTTTCTATTTTTATGGAGCATAGTAATGGACTCCAAAATGGGCTTATTTCGCTATTTGCAAAAAAACCTCTAACTAGAAAAGCCTTGGAAAATTTTATTGAATCTATTTTTGCAAGGAAGCTGAGTGATTGCAATAGTACAAAGGAATGTAACAATCTTCTTAGAATTCGCTTAGATAAGTTTATTCGAGAAGTTTTGGGGATAAAAAATGGGTATTGTGCAACTTTTGGAGAGTTTTTACTACAGACATCAAAACAATATGGTTTTTCAGCTTTTGCAGAGGGTTTGCAACAGTTAACAAGTAAAGTTCTTTTTGGGAAAAATCAAGAAATCATAGAAGATAGAGAATTGATTTTTAAAGAGCTTGAAAAACTATCTATACTTTCAAAAAGGGCAATAGATGCCTTTGTTCATCATTTAGATTCATTAGAGATAGCCTTTTCCATAAAGACTCGGGTTATTGAGCTTCAGCCGCATCAGTTAAGTCATCTAGCAGAAATCGATGAAATCACAAAAGAAATGGGAGAATACACCCACCTTACAGTAAATTATAAAGAAAACGGAAAGTACTATCCTCTTGGAGTTGTGTATGCAGCAGATATCCATAAAAAAAAGGTAGCGACAACATCGTGGAATGATTTTTCAAATCCTGATGAGACCGATTCTAGGCCAGATGTAGAGGTGATTTCCTTTATAGACCACCACAAAATGGAAGTGAAAAGCAACGCCCCTATCACTGGAATTGTTCGAGATGCTCAATCAACGAACTCTATTATTGCAAATCTCGTTATGGAGATAAATCAAAAATATTCTTCTGGTGGCATGAGTGAAAAAGAGATCGATGCTCAGATTCAAGAAATTCTTCAAAAAGAGCTTCATTTGCCAGAAATGAGAGTATTAGAGCGTCTTTTAGAAAAGAAAAAGACATTCTCTATTAATGGAGATTACTACATTTCCTTGGAAAGAGAAATCCTTGAATATTATCAGTTTTTGTATGCTATTTTAGATGATACCGATATTTTGACTAAAGTAACTGAATATGACGTTTATGCAGTTGCATCGCTACTGAATCGAATGAAGTCAATTATGGTTAAAAAAGAAGTAGAAATTGTTCATTTTGATGATCTTTCAAAAGAAGAGAATGATTTTCCTTCCAAAGCTGCAAAAAGGCTTCTTAAAACAACAGATTTATTTAGCATCTATAGTGAAGTATACAAAGCCAAAGAAGATGCCTTAAACCAAATCATTTTAGACACTGCGAAAGGGGGGGATACCCCATTTTTCCAAGATACAAAACGACTGGGTGGAGGATATGCATCTGTTGGTCAATTGAAGTATTTTGCGAAAAATGCAGAGATTCTTCAGAAAAAAATTGGAGACCTTAGACAGATTTGGGTTGAAAGATGTCAAAAAATTCACGCTGAAACCTCTGATGTCAATTTGCATATCTTTATGTTGTCAACAATAGCATCTGCTGATGAGCTTTTTGCAGATACACCAGCCGTTTCTTTTCATCGTGATCAACTCTGGTTTTGGATTCCTGAATCAGATAAGAAAGCAATTCACTTGTTGAAAGAGTTTCTTGAACACTTTTGTAAATCGTCAAAAATTCTTCCGCAAGAATTAGAAGTGGAGTTTTGTGGAAAAAGTCTAACTTACGAAAAAGTTTTCGGAGAGCTTTCTAGAGAATTTGTCACGAAGCATCTAAGGAGTGAGCATCCAATGGTTGCTCTATATGTTGATCAAAAATCTGTTACCTCGCGAAAATCTCAAGTCGCTGCTTTCCTTTCGAATGCAAAAGAGGATTAATCAAAGATTTAAAAAATAAGGCGTGTTAATTAAATAACACGCCTTATGGTAAACAAAAGCTGATCAGAAGGAATTAATCGTCTTTATGGTTGTGATGTTGAGCAGGGGCTCCTGTTGCTGTTGGCTCACCTTCTTCTAAAATTTCAAGATTGACCCGTAATCCGTTTCGACTAGCTACTGACATAAGCAAAGTACGAATGGCATTAATAGTCTTTCCTCGTTTGCCGATAATTTTTCCGATATCGGATTTTTCAACGCTAAGTTCAATAATTAGGGTTTGTGTTCCGCCAATTTCATTAATCTTAACTTTATCAGGGTGATCAACAAGATTTTTTACGATGTAGGCAACAAATTCTTTCATGGTTCGATCCTTGGTTTTACGGTCTCCTCACGAGGATAGGATAAATGTAGATATTTTTCTAGGGGTTTTCTGGAAGAAGGGAGAGTTTTTGAAGAATTTCTTCAAAATCTTTGGGAATAGGTGATGTTAAGGAAAGATTTTGTCCAGAAAAGGGATGAATGAAGGATAATTTATGAGAATGGAGCATA
>JBIIKD010000022.1:0-14360 GCA_044233345.1 Chlamydiia bacterium | reverse complement strand
AGGGGTGTTTAAATATTTTAAATGCACTCTAATTTGATGAGTACGTCCAGTCATTGGTTTTGCAAGAACAAGAGCGCCTTTCTTCCCTTCACTTAAGATGTCAAAATAAGTAATGGCTTCTCTTCCTTCAGGTAGAACGGCCATCTCTTTTCTCCGTTTTAAATGGCGGCCAATTGGGGCATCAACAAACAATTTTTTAGGAGCTCTTTCACATATCGCTAAATATTGTTTTTCCATTTTTCGATCTTTAAAGAGATTTACTAATTTTATATGAGCTCTTCTTGTTTTAGCTGCAATAATGATCCCTGAAGTCTCTTTGTCAAGTCTATGTACGATTCCAGGTCTTAATGGATCGTCAGTCGCTGGTAGTGATTTGAGATATTGCATCAAAGCGTTGACCAGGGTGCCGCTTGGGTTGCCAACCCCGGGGTGAACAACAAGACCAGAGGGTTTGTCGATAGCGATAATTTCTTCATCCTCATAAAGAATGCAAAGCGGGATTTCTTCAGGGGCCGTTGTAGGCTCGGGAAGGCTTTGGAATCGAATTTCTAAGGTTTGCCCTATTTTAAGGGTGTCTTTTTTTTTGAGGGCATTGCCAAGGGAAGAGACATGCCCATTATCGATAAGATATTGAAAATAATTTCTAGAATATTCAGGAAATTTCACGGAAAGAAGCTTGTCAACTCGTTTTTCAGCATCTTCTTGTTCTATTAAAAAAGAGGTTATCACTCGTACATATCCTCCCCTTTTTCAGCTCTTTGCAGCTCCATTGCGGTTTCATGCTCTTTTTCTTTTTGATTGCCGATTTGGGTAACAATTCCTTGAAGAAGATTATTCATAAATTGTTTATACGTTTTTTCTCCCATCCATTCTTCATAGCTTTTCCAGCCACCGCCAGCTTGGTAATAGAGAGACCCTGATGGACCTTCAGCTGAACTGGCTCCCCCTGATGATGAGGAGCTTTGCCCCGTTGGGGGAATAGGACTATCTGTCATCTTTACGCTCACTTTTGGCATTGATTATAGCGATTCAGAGATCTTAAGGAAGTGTTTTCTCTAATCTATTAATAATCAGCATGTTTTGGGTATCTGGGGAAAGGAATTACATCTCTAATATTTTCCATTCCTGTTGTATATTGGATAAGGCGTTCAAAGCCAAGGCCAAAGCCTGCGTGAGGGGTGCTTCCGTAGCGTCTTAGGTCAAGATACCAGCTATAATCGCTTAGGTTTAGGTTGTGCTTTTTCATTGCCTCTTCCAAAAGAGGGAGTCGCTCTTCCCTTTGCCCTCCTCCAATCAGCTCACCTGTTACAGGAACTAGAAGGTCCATTGAAGCAACTGTTAGGCCGTCATCATTTGCGCGCATATAGAATGGTTTAATTTTCTTAGGGTAATTGTAGACAATTACAGGGGATTTAAAGTGTTTCTCTGATAAAAAGCGCTCATGTTCAGATTGTAAGTCAATGCCCCAGCTAACTGGAAATTCGAAGGAGGCTCCGCTTTTTTCTAAAATTGTAATAGCTTCTGTGTAAGTTACCCGTGCGCATGGAGTATTTGCAACAAGCTCTAGACGGTTTATAAGACCTTTTTCTACAAATGCATCAAAAAATTGTAGGTCTTCTAAATTGTGTGTAAAAAGGTATCGAATCAGAAATTTAAGATACTCATCTGCAAGAGTCATGTTATCATTAAGGTCTGCAAAAGCCATTTCAGGCTCAATCATCCAAAATTCAGCTAAATGGCGAGAAGTGTTGGAGTTTTCCGCGCGAAAAGTAGGGCCAAATGTATAGATATCACTTAAGCTTTGCGCGTATGTTTCACCATGTAGTTGACCTGAAACAATAAGGTAAGCCTCTTTTCCAAAGAAATCTTCTGCAAAATTGACTGTTCCTTCTTTCGTTTTTGGGAGTTTATTTAAATCAAAACTAGTAACTGTGAATAGTTCTCCAGCTCCTTCGCAGTCTGATGAGGTGATCATGGGGGTTGTTACGTAGAGAAATCCCTTTTCTGCAAAAAATAGATGAGTTGCAACTGCTAAGCTACTTCTTACTCGAGCTACAGCTCCGAATGTGTTTGTGCGTGCACGTAGATGAGCGATCGATCTTAAAAACTCAAATGAATGTTGTTTTTTTTGTAAAATATAGTCAGACGGGGCCTCGCCAATCATTTCAACTTTTAAAGCTTTAATTTCTAGGGATTGTTTTCCACCTGGGCTTTGAACAAGTTCGCCAGTAACAGAAATTGCTGCACCTGTTTGGATCTTTTCTATAAGATCTTCATATCCTTTTAAAGAAGAATCCAAAACAATTTGTATATTGGAGAGTTGAGATCCATCATTCAGTTCCACAAAAGCAAACGTTTTTTGAGAGCGAATTGTTCGAACCCATCCCTTTACTGTTACAGTACTTCCAAGTAAAGAGGGGGTAGCGAAAATTTCTTTTGTCTTCCATCGTTTATCTGCTGTTTTTACTGTGCTCATGCTACTCCGCAAATTTTTTCAATAGTTTGATTTCTTCAGGCCAACGCGCTGGATCGGGCGTTTCTAAATATTTAGGAAGGGATCGTAACTTAGGGTGTGACATAATTGCTTGAAAACATTCTATTCCGATTTCGCCATCGCCTAATTGCTCATGCCGATCTTTTCTGGAGCCAAGTGGATTTTTTGAATCATTTAAATGAAATGCATAGAGATGTTGAAGGCCTATTTTTTGATCAAATTCTTCAATGGTGTCTTCTACCCCTTTTTTTGTTCGTATGTCATATCCTGCAGCAAAAATGTGGCAAGTATCGATGCATACTCCTACTGGAAGATGGGGGTGTGTGTGTTGAATTAAATATCCAATTTCCTCAAAAGTACATCCAACGCAAGAGCCCTGGCCGGCGGTAGTTTCAAAAAGAAGGCGAGTTTTCCCAAGAGAGGCTAATTGGGAGATATTTTTAAGACTTTTGATAATGGTGTCAAGGCAGACGTCTCTTTCCCCCGTTGTATGTGCACCTGGGTGAAAATTTAGATAAGTAACGTCGAGTAAATGGCAACGTTTGAGCTCTTCTTTAAATGCTTTTTCACTTTTAGATAGTATAAGGGGATCTGGGGAGCCTAGATTGATTAAGTAGCTATCATGGCTCATTGTGATGTTGATGTCAGTTTCATTTTTTGCTTTTCCCCAGAGAAAGACTTCATCTTCGCTAATATCTTTTCCTTCCCAGCGTTTTTGATTGCTGGTAAAGAATTGAATTGTGCTAGCTCCGATTTCTTGACCCTGCAGCAAAGCATGATAAGCGCCCCCCGCTGCCGAGGTGTGTGCCCCTATTAGGAGTTCACTCGGGGAAGAGCGCTTAGTAGTCATTGGATATGCCTTAGGTAGTGTGAGCTAAGAATTCACATACAACAGCCACGTTTACCGGTATCGGTAATGGAACTTGGTCTAGTTGAGGAGTTGTTAGCAATTCACCACTCAATTTTGGTGCGTCTAGGCTTAGGTATAGAGGAACGTCTACAGCAGATCTGTCTAAACTTTGTTTAACAAAAGGCTGATTTTTAGATTTTTCTCTAATACTTACAGTCATTCCAGGTTTTACTTGGAAAGAACGGATGTCTACTTTTGACCCATTTACTTGAATGTGCCCGTGAGCTACAAGCTGTTGAGCATGGAAAATGGTTAGAGCAAACTTGAGACGGAACACCACAACATCTAATCTGCACTCCAACTGTTGGATGAAATTGTCTTGAGTGTTTCCTTTTTGGCCTAAAGCTTGCTTGTAGTATCTTACAAGGCTTTTTTGTGAAAGCATTCCGTAGCAGGCTCTAAGTTTTTGTTTTTCTTCGAGCTGAACACCGTAGTCAGATTTTTTCTTGCGACGTGCACCATGTTGCCCTGGCGGATTAGGTTTATGAGCGAGGGGATTTCGAGCGCGGCCGAATATGTTTGCTCCGAATTTCCTAGCGATTCGATTCTTTGGGCCGGTGTAGCGAGCCATAGTTCTCCTAAAGAAAAAGTTAAATAAAGCATAGAATATAGAGAAGGAAAGATTTTTCCTCAAGAATATTCGATTGTTATTGATGCCTATGTTGCAAATAAACCTATTTTTTTGTATTCTTCTTCACCATATGGAATACAATGTCATAGCCTATTACCTCATTCGCCCTGTAGAAAATCCTCTTGAGGAGGTCAAATCTCATAAGAAATTTTTGAGCAATTTGGATGCTCGGGGTAGAATTTATATCAGCGAAGCGGGGGTAAATGCCCAGTTGTCTGTCTCTGAAAACGATTTTCTGCTTTATAAAAATTGGTTAGAGGAGAGAGCTCTTTATAAGGGTGTAGATCTTAAGGTGCACAAATGGAATGACCATGCTTTTGCAAAATTGACTGTTAAGTATCGAAAAGAGCTTGTTGCGGTGGGTATCGAAGTTGATTTTTCTCAAAGAGGGGAGCATATTTCTCCTGAAGATTGGAAAAAAGAAATGGATGCCCATGATAAAGATACAATTGTGATTGATGTGCGTAATAGCTATGAAGCAAAAGTGGGATTATTTTCAGGAGCAATTGTTCCGCCTCTTGATACTTTTCGTGAATTCCCTGAGTTTGTTGAAGAATTAAAGAAAAAATATGATGCAAAAAAGACGAAAGTCTTAATGTACTGCACTGGAGGAATTCGGTGTGAGTTTTTTTCTCCTTTGATGAAAAGAGCTGGATTTGAAAATGTCTATCAACTGGAAGGTGGGGTCATTCAATATGGTCTTAAACAAGGGAAAGAGCACTGGGAAGGGAAGTTATTTGTATTCGATGATCGATTAGTCGTTCCTATTTGTGAAGAAAATAGGGAGACGATTTCTCACTGTATTTTCTGTAATCTAGCGTCAGATGTTTTCTATAACTGCGCGAATATGGATTGTAATCAGCTCTTTTTAGCCTGTCCATCCTGTATAGAGGGAAAAAAAGGATGTTGTTCTTCTAGTTGCGTTGAAACGGGGCGAGTCAGAGCTTTTGTAAAAGAAGCCCGCCCTAAGCCGTTTAGAAAATTGCCATTTGAGGAAAAACAAAGGCTTTCTCAAGAAAAAGAATAGAGTTAAAGCTCTTCAGGGTCTTCTGGCCGGTTTTTTTCTAGCATTTCAGCCGCCGCTTCTTTCAGAGTAATAATCCCATCTTCGAAACCAAGCTTCTTAAGCATAGTGTCTAAGTGAGCAAATTCTGCCGTTAGCTGATCGTTTAATGACTCCAGCTTGGCAATCCTTTTTTCATATTCTTTAGGATCCATTTCTTTCTCATATCATGATTCCTATATTTTCAGAAAAGGGTTCTTTTATTTTGGGTATAACTTTCCAGTTTTGGTTCTAATAGAGTTCTTTGGAGAGGGGGTGGAATGTTAGAGCTAGGTCCATTATTGGCTGATAAAAAATGACCCACCCTGGTAGATCGGGGTGGGTTTCGAATGAATAGAGCGCTCTTTGTAGAGAAGAGTCTATCTCTATTTTTGCATAGCCATAATCATGTCGCGTCTTTGTATGAGTTGCTCATATTGATTACGCGTGACTTTTCGGTCTTCAAAGTACCAAGTTGTTCTTGCGCTGCCATCGCAGTAGACAATAGAGGGTCCTTGTTTTATGCCATAAAGATATTCAGTCTCTTCGACAACAGTTTCTCCATCGATATAATGTCTAACAAGGCCGTTTTTGTTTCCTTCAGTGTAGGGTATTTCTAAGTACTTGTATCCATTTTGATAATAGGTGGCAACTCCATCGAGTATTCCATTTGTGTAGCCTTCTACACTTAATGGTTCTCCCGACATAGCAAATACCTTTTTTTCACCGTGGATTTTTCCGTTATCGTATGAAGTTGCTGTGTGAGGCATGTTATTTGGGTAGTAAGTTTCTATGTAGGTGATTCCATAGTTGTTAAAAACTTCTCTAGATAAAAGATCGCCGCTTTGATTGCGGATAGTTCTTTCTCCAGTTCCAT
The DNA here is from genome assembly GCA_044233345.1 of Chlamydiia bacterium. Lineage (GTDB taxonomy): Bacteria > Chlamydiota > Chlamydiia > Chlamydiales > 2-12-FULL-49-11 > JBIIKD01. The sequence goes on along the minus strand of JBIIKD010000022.1, from coordinate 8,406 downwards.
TTTCTACTCGGGAATCAGTTTCATTCGAAACTGTAAAGTATTGGCCATTGATAAGAATTTCTTCTTTAAATTCTTCTTTTGATTTTGGGGTTCCGCTAGGGTACCAAGTTGTTGCAACAATATGAGCTGCGGATTTAAAGAGTTCTTCTTTTTGAGGAACACCTCTAACGCTATAAGTAATGCGTTTGTGTAGGCGTCCTCTTTCGTACTCTTCTAATGAATGGATTGTTTGGCTATGAGGATATGTGGTAGTTTTTGCGCCATGAAGAAGGCCGTCTTCATATGTTTCTGTAATGGTCATCCCATCGCGTAGGGTAGTTAGGACTTGCCCTGGGTATTGCTGAGACATCCACTCGTCGTGTGAAACGTCATACCCATATTTATGAATATATCTTTGTGAAATAACATTTCTTCCATCATCAGGAGTGCAGGAAGAAAGAACTAAGCCAGCGGATGCAATTAATAATGCACGTCTTTTTTTCATGAATAACCTCTCTTATAACTCTAGTTTGTGTTCTCACAAAGGTAAGAGTAACGATCGCTGAAACGATTGTTTAATTCAACTGAAAAATTTTAAAATGTCTTTTCTAAAATGGCAATGATGCTTGTATGTTCTTCATCCACTTCTTTGATGGTGATTGTTTTTTCATCATCTTGGTAAAAGAATCTTAGGGAGATATTTTTTTTATCAGCGCCTAATTTCTCACTTCTATAGATGTCAAGAAGCTCTACATTTTTTAAAATAGGAGAGCGAATTTTTTTGAGTGTTTCAAAAAAAGTGTCAAGGTGGGTCGATTCTTTTACTGTCACAGTCCAGTCCCTTTCAGATCCTGGAAATTGGGGTAGCGGCGAGAAGAGGGTCTCTTTAGGGAGATAGTTTTTGATGAGGTGTAGATCTATTTCTGCAAAATAGACTCGTCCTGTAATTCCAAGGTGAGAAATGGTTTCTGGGTGGACTTCTCCGAAAACTCCAAATCTTGTATTCGCAATAGAAAGAGAGGATTGTCTTCCTGGGTGGAATGTTTTGTAAGAGCAACATTCCATGCAAGCGCCTTTAATGAGAAGAGCGCCTAAGAGATTTTCTAGTATCCCTTTGAGATCATAAAAATCTACATCTACTTCTTTTTTACTCCATGTTAGAGGGTCACGACTACCTGATAAAATAATTCCAAGGACTGTTTTTTCATCATAATCTTTTCCTTCTTTAAAATGGACTCGGCCTATTTCAAAGGCTCCGATATTAAAATTGGAATGATTTTGATTGTGTAGAACAGTTTGAAGAAGTCCAGGAAGTAGAGATGGGCGTAAAATAGATTGATCAACTGATTTTGCATGAATAACAGAAATATACTCTGTACTAAAAAGACCATGCTCGATTTCAAGGTTGCAAAGCTCTTGGCTAATAAGATTGCAGGTAATAAATTCTTGTAATCCCTCTGCCACGAGCCTATTTCTAATTTCCCGTTCAAGTAAGAATATTGGGTGATGGGGGGCTAATGAATTGATGTGGTTGGGGGGAGATCTTTCAATATTGTTATAGCCAAAAATACGTGCCACTTCTTCTACAATGTCGATTTCATGTTCGATATCTCGTCGCCAAGAGGGGATTTTTAGTTGAAAAAGATCGATTCCATCAGAGGAAGAAACAATCGAAAGTCGACTAAAAAATGACTCAACTTCTCCAAAACTAAACTTTGTTCCAAGAAGAGAATTTATTTTAGAGAGTCTGCATGTTAAAAACTTTGGCATGTAGGGTTTAGGAGATTGCTCGATAATTCCTTTAAGAACTCTTCCTCTTGCGATTTCTTCAAGTAGCGCCGCTGCCCGATCTAGTGCAAATCGAATCCCTGCGTGATTGATTTTATTTTCAAATCGAGCGGAAGATTCTGTTCGAAGTCCAATAGAGCGGCTTGTGCTTCGAATCGATCGATGATCAAATTCTGCTCCTTCAAGAATAACTGTGTGAGTATTTTCAGTGATTCCGCTTTGAAGGCCGCCCATAATACCAGCGATCGCGATAGGAATATCTCCATCACAAATAACTAATGCCCCCTCGGAAAGGGATCTGTTTATTCCATCAAGAGTGATGATCGTTTCCCCTTCATCAGCTTCTCTTATCATGATATGTTCGTTTTGCAACTTTTCGAAATCAAACGCGTGAAGAGGTTGTCCTAACTCATGCATAACAAAATTTGTTACGTCGACTACATTGTTAATGCTTTTATAACCAGATTGCGTAAGCCACTCTTGAAGCCAAGCGGGGGATGGCCCTACTTCTACTCCTCGAATAATGCGGCAACAATATTGTGGGCAGGAATGGTGAGCTTTATTTGATACTTGAAGAATGCTTTGTGCCAGATGATTTTCATCTTCTTGGAGTTTAAAAGAAGGAAGAGTGAGCTTTCTGTTGAGTTGAGCAGAGAGTTCTCTTGCAATTCCTATGATTGATCGACAATGACCAAGATTTGGAGTAAGTGCAATATCAAATACTTCACCATCAATTTTATCTACCTCTAAACCAGAGAGTGTTAAAATTTCTGAGAGGGCCTCTGGGGTCTCTGGCAAGTCGATATACTTTTTTAACCAAGAAAAGGGTGCTTTCATGAGAAGAAGGATACCCCAACATTTTTTTATCGGCAACTCAAAACCCTGGATTTTTGAATGCTCTCAGTATATAAGATCAATCTACTTGGAGGCTTTTTATGGAATTAGAGCCATTTGAAAACCCTTGGATTAAAAAAATTCGAGGATTAACTCACTTGCTGATTTTAAGTATTGGAACAAATGTTGGGCTTGGTACAGCTGTTTTTTATCATCATTTTGCAAAAGTAAAGGATGGTAATGAAGATTTTTCTCGCAAAGCTAAAGAGGTTGTTTTAAAAGACTCTAGCGGCGAAGTTTTAAGGCGTTATTTTGAGTGTACGCAAGAGGGGTTGATAGGGGAATTAGAAAACAAAGAACTTGTTCAAGATGGTTTAAGAAAGAGAGATCTTGCTTTAGCATGTCTTGTAAATTTTCATTACTTTGACATTGAAAAAGCTCTTTCAGGTAGTCCTTTGCAGCGTCGTGGGCTTTCTTTTGTTCATCATGGTGGCGGCGAAAAATTTGATTTGCAGGTCTTTCCAGGTCTTGATGAAACCCATTACCAAATGATTTTAGCCTTTGCAAAAAGAGAGGAGTGGCCTTTAACTACAGAGGGGCTTTTTGGAGAACTGTTGAATGGAAAGAGCAAAGAGTCCTCAACTTTAAAAAAAGCATTTATGGCAACCCCTGAGTATTATGCTATTTTTACTGCATTTAAGCGATTTGGAGAAGAAGTTGGAAGGGAAAGGATTTTTAAACTTATTTTAGAGGGGTCTTGGAAAACGCTAGAGGCTCTTAGAAAAAAACAAAGTGCAGAGTTTGGAATTTCACCTGAATCTTTACGCGAATTGCTCAAAGAGTACCTTTTTGTAGGATCAAAAGAAGCTGCATCTCTTTGGATAAAAATTGAGCCAGAATATATTTTAAGGTACTCTTCTGATGAATGCTTACTTAAAGTTATTGAAGGAATAGGGGAAAATACCCTTTCAACCAATCTGTTTTTAAAGAAAACATTGAGCAGTGTTCGTTCAGATAAAGTTCGAGAGGCTAGTGGGAAAAAACTCTATGAGTTTAAAGATGGAAAAGGACCTGAAGTATATAAACATGAAGAAGCCATGCGTCTTTTCCTTCCCTCTCTTTTTATTGAAAAGGAGCCTGAAGTAGAGCTAAAGCCTAAAATTGCCTATAAAATGCATCGCGTTTTAGATGGGGATAGCCTTTGGAAAATTTCTAAACGGTACAAAGTTTCTATTGAGGATCTTCGAGAAAAAAATAACTTAAAAAACGATCGTCTTCGTCCCGGGCAAGAAATTATTATTCCGTAGTTGATTTCATTGTGGAAATTTTCTATTATTGTGCCTTCTTTTCCGTGCGGAAGTGGCGGAATGGTAGACGCGCTAGCTTGAGGTGCTAGTAGGTTTCAACCTGTGGGGGTTCAAGTCCCCCTTTCCGCACTCTTTTCACTAGAGCCGCAGGCAATTAGGGACAAAAACTAAAAATTCAATTTGTAGACATTGAAATCACTAAATAAGATCAAAACTCAGCGAAAAAAGAGTATTTAACTTTCCTTGGAGAAGAGTTGGAATCTTTGTGTTTTCAATTTCTTCAAAAGATTTAGAAAAAGAAAGAGTAGATAAAATTTCCCACTCCTCTTTTTCAAAGGGAATGGGGGAATCTTTGACGGTGTCTGGAAAAAGCCCTTCGTGTCTAATGCTTTTCCCTTGAAAGCTTAATGCAATAGAAAAAGGGTTTGGTGAGAATTCTAGTCGCTTTAAATAAGCAATCGTTAAAGCAAAAAGGAGGGGGGCTGGTTTTTCTGGAATTTGTGATTTTTTTAGAGTTTTTAAAATTTTTCCAGCAGCAGAAAGTTTGTCTAAATTGCCTCTAATTTGAAGAAAAGGGTTTAATAGGGTTGCGTCTTCAATTTGATAGAGATCAGAGCGTCCTTTGGTTAATTCTAAGTGGCTATGGGAAAGTGGAGATAAGACATTTGTAAGAAGAGAGTCTTTTTTATTTATTCGCTTTATGATGGCAGAAAGAACCCCTCGTTCATTTGTAAATAGGGTAATAATTCTTCCTGTTTCTAAATAGGGGAGTGAGCTTAAAATAATTGCTTCCATAGATCAATACTAGCAAAAAAAAGAGATCTAGTATACACTTGTCCAAATTTTGCATCGATAGCTCAATGGATAGAGTACCTGACTTCGGATCAGGTGGTTGGGGGTTCGAGTCCCTCTCGGTGCGTTTTCTTTTATTGTTCTATTTTTTCATAACCAAAAAAGCATCTATGCAATCTTGTAACTATACGCCTGACAATTAAATATTCGGTGTAGAAAAATCAAATACTTAATTTTCAGGTATATAGATGTATTTTAAAAGTAATTGTGAGCGCAGTTAAAACATTTTTTTAGAAATTTGACATTAATCAACTTGCTTGAGTAGCATTGAGTTCACAGAAAGAGGAGAAAAGGGTATGTCTAAAGAAATCAGTCCTTTAGTGGGAACACAAAATAAAGAAAAAGTTACTATAATAGGAAGAAACTTACAAGTTACCCCTGCTATAAGGGAACATATCCTTTTAAAAATACGTAAAATAGAAGAGTTAACCCCAAATGTGATCGATGTGGCTGTTTTTTTAGAAACGCAGCGATCTGATTGTAGGGTAGAGATTCTATATAAGTTTTCTCATTTTTTCGTTATGACTCATGCAGTACTTGATGATATGTATCAGGCAATTGACTTAGCTGCGTCCCGATTAAAACGAAAGCTGATGAAATGGAAGACGAAAATACACAACCATAGTGGGAAGAAGCTCTCAGAAGTAGAGATGGATATACATGTTCTTGATCGACAAAAGGAAGATCTTCTTGAAGTCAATGATCAAATTGAAGATGAGTCTTTTATTGAAATGGATGAAGTATTAAATCCTGCAATGGTTGTAAAGAAGAAGAAAAAAACGATCCCATTACTGACAATCGAAGAAGCGGCAATGAGAATGGATCTTACAGACGACCATTTTATGGCTTACCGGAGTGAAGAGGATATGAAGCTTAAGGTGATGTACGTTCGTAGGGACAAGACTCTTGGTATCTTAGAGATTGAATGAAGCCTGAAGAAGAGGTAAGACAGAAGCTTCTTTTAAAGATGCGTGTCGATTTAGGCTTTCCCGAAGGGATGATTGCGGTAGAAAGACGTATTGGGAAGATTCCCCATTTAAGTGGCAAGCGTGTTCCCGATAGACGATTTGATATTATTGCTTTTGCAACAAATATTCATCCGCTTCATCCCATTTTTCCAGTTCTTTTGATAGAATGTAAGGCTCACACCATTTTTCCAGAAGATTTTCAGCAAGTGATTGGCTATAATAACTATGTTTTATCTCCTTTTATTGCTATGGCAAATGGAGAAGGGGAAATATTAGCCTGGAAAGAAAATGGGGAATATCGATTTCATGAAGGGCTATTTTCCTATGAATTATTGATCGAAATGGCGCGGATATGAATAGCATAGAAGAAAAAAATCCTTATTTAGCGCTGATTCTTTCAGGTGTTAAAATAGACTCTACTACCCATTTCCCTAAAATTTCCCTTCAGATCAGAGAAGGAATTGAGGTTCTCTATATTGAAGGGGTTGTTCGATGCTTTGAATCGATTAGAGAGTTTTTAAAAGAAGGGGGAACTGTTGTTTTTGTGGAAGGAAATGTGGAAAAAATTGCAGCTTTTCTTCAGTTTATAGAGCTAGATGATGAAGAAAGGGTAGAGATTATCCTTCCAGAACAAGAGCAATATGGGCGCATTGCATGGAAACATCTATTTTTAAAATCACAATACATCGGAGAACTTTCTTCTCTTATAGAAGTAAAAGACACTGTCCATATGATCGCTTCCGATTATCGAGATGGGGGAAAAACAGTTCTTAAAAATATACAGCTTAATTTACTTAGAACACCGAAATTTACAGATGGAAGATCTTTGCAAGGATCTTTGGAAGGAAAGCCGATCGTTGTATGTGGTTCTGGAGAGTCATTACTTCAATCACTAGAGCGTCTAAAAGCTGTCGAAGGCAATGTGACTATTTTAGCAACTGGGTCCTCTATTGCGATTTTAACAGAGGCAAATATTCGTATAGATTTTGCCGCTTTTATTGATCCAGATCCACCTCTTGAGAGATATCGTGAACTAAAGTCTTTTACATTCCCCCTTTTTTATCAAAATCGGGTTTCTTCAGAGTTTTTTCAGCTCCATCAAGGAGAAAAAATTTGGATCGGGGAAACAGGGGGATGGCCCCTAGAAGATTGGATTTATCAAGAAATAGGGCTCCCTCACTTTCGATTTGATTCTGGATGGACAGTGGGCTGTTTTGGAGTTCATATTGCAACTTTTTTAGGGGGTAGTCCCATTATTCTCCTAGGTCTTGATAGCTCAATCGAAGAGATGCGAGCGCTTGAGAATGGAGAGTTCATCAAGGAGGGGCGTATTACCCGTAGAGATCTATATGGCGCAGTGCAGTGGCTTGAAAGATTTATTTCTGAAAGAAAAGATATACCCTTTATTCAAGGATTTGAGCATTTACAAATTCCTGGGTGCCGAGTTGATCTTGAATGGGATAAAAATCTTTCCCCAACTTGTTTGTCTATCACACCTATTGAACAAAAAATTCTTTCTATTGATGGATATTTGTCTCAAAAAGCGATTGCAAGAATTCACGGGCCAAATTTTTCTAAGGAGCTAGAGGACTTTTTAAGTACACTATCGCTTGGCGTAGATAAAAAAGGGTTTGATTTGGCTTATGCAAAATTGGAATGTTTTGTAACTGGTGAGCCTTTTTATGAGTATTTAGTATCTCCTCTTTGGGAGATGTTTCAAGATCTCTATTTAAGAAAAGTTCCTCAAAGCTGCCCTCCAGAGGTGCGAATGGCTCTTGCAAAGGTGGGCTTTTTTCAGATGCTTTGCAGGGAAGTCCTTTTAAAGGATACGATCCTTTTTGATGACCCTCTTTCTCGAACAATGTATTTAGAGGGTAAAATAGAGGGGGAAGTGCTCCGTTTTTATGAAAGTGGGAGCGTTGCTTCACGAGAATATTACGCAGCTTCAAAACCTATTGGAAAATGGGAGATGTTTTATGAAACGGGGGAGTATAAAAGTATAGTGGAGTTTGCCCAAGGCAAGCTACATGGAGAATTTGATCTCTTTCATAAAACAGGAAAAAAAAGATCGGGGCTTTTTTATGAAGGGAAAAAAAAGGGAACGCATACGATCTATACGTTAGAGGGGAATCCTCTTTTTGATGCCTCTTTTGATCAGAATATTCCTACAGGAACTTGGAAGCGCTATTCTTATCAGGGAGAACTTGTAGAAGAAACCAGCTATTTAGAAGATTTGCGATTTAATCGAAAAGAATACTCCACTGATGGAAAACTTAAGTATGAAGGAGTTTTTAGCGGCGATCTTTTTGTAGAAAAAAGGTTTTATGAAGATGGAAAAATAGAAAAACGGGAAGGACTTTGGAAAGAGGGAAAGATCGTATGGAATTAGAAGAAAAGTATCCTGATCTTGCCTTTCTTGTGAATATCGGAGAGTTTTCTGAAAAAACATTTACATGGAAAACGGCGAAAAAGACCTTTGATACAAAACAGGTAGAGGTTCTTTATGTCTATGGTTTTTCTCCTCACGTAGAGTCTCTTATAGAATGGGTGAAAGAAGACCCAAAGCGCGATTTAGTCTTTCTTGAAGATGATATCTATGTTATTCGAGAGATTTTACAGGGGGCTGGGAGGGGGATATTAAAAGAAGATCAGGTCCACCTTAGATTTCAAATGGAAGG
>JBIIKD010000012.1:0-18683 GCA_044233345.1 Chlamydiia bacterium | reverse complement strand
GACAATCTCACTGGATTTAAAGTAGTGCCACGTAGATGAGTCGTGGAAAGAACATTTGCTTGGATAGGGCGACAACGACGATTATCAAAAGACTATGAAATAACCTTGAATCTTCTTTTTAAATAGCATCTTGATAGTCGCCTGGATTTTAACGAACCTTTGATTTTTTTTCTTCAAAATTTTAACTGAATTTTTCTAAAAATTTTGCGTTATGAAATTTTACTAATCTGCTATATATCTTTCTGATTATAGAAAAAGGAGGAGCAAGATGAAAGGTATTCAAACAGAAGAGAAAGAAACCAGTTGTCATTCACTTTCCAACCTTTTAAATTCCATTCAAAGTAAAGTGGTTGGCCAACATCAAATTATTGAGCAGATGATGGTTTGTCTATTAACAGATGGACATGCACTTCTTGAAGGAATGCCAGGTTTAGCTAAAACGCGCTCTGCCAAAGCAATTGCCGATGGTATTGAGGGTGTTTTTCATCGCATTCAATTTACACCTGATTTACTCCCCTCAGATTTGATTGGAACGGAAATTTATATTCACGAAAAAAGTGATTTTGTTTTCCGTAAGGGCCCTATTTTTAACAATATACTTCTTGCTGACGAAATCAATCGTGCACCTGCAAAAGTGCAATCAGCCCTCCTTGAGGCTATGGAAGAAAAACAAGTGACTGTAGGACACAAAAGCTATCCTCTTCCTGAACTCTATATGGTAATTGCCACACAGAATCCTATTGAGCAAGAGGGTACTTATAATTTACCAGAAGCGCAGCTTGATCGGTTTATGATGCATTTAGAAGTGAATTATCCGACTCATGAAGAAGAACTTTTGATTATTGATCTCGATCAGAAACGTCAACAACATGCCAAAGAAACACGTTTGCCACTAACTTCTATAGAAGAGGTTCTCGCTGCCCGTAAAGCTGTATCACATCAGTATATATCAGAAAACTTAAAAGAATATGTCGTCTCTCTTGCTTCAGCCACACGCACCCCAGAAAAATATGATCGAGAACTTTCTAAATGGATCGCTCATGGTGTTTCCCCAAGAGCAAGTATTGCTCTGATTCGTTGTGCAAAAGCTTTAGCTTGGTTAAGAGGAGATGAATATGTCATGCCAACACATATTCAGGAAGTAGCTTTTCCCGTTTTAAGACACCGTATTTACCCCTCTTTTGAGTCAGAAGCAGATGGAATTTCTCGTAATAAAATCATCCGTAAGCTTTTGGATGTAGTCGCTATTCCTTAAAAAAGGTGCATGCATGCTTTATCCAGATTTTAATGACTTAATTTCTTACAAAGAATACAAGCTTGATAAAGTCCAGCTTGGTGATCGCAAAGTTCGCTCTATGAGAGCTGGTAATCATCATTCCCCTTTTCGTGGACAAGGATTAGACTTTGATTCTGTACGAGAATATATGCCTGGAGACGATATTCGCAATATCGACTGGAGGGTAACTGCACGTACAGGATTACCTCATTTAAAGCTTTTTAAAGAGGAGAAAGAGCGTCATACGATCATTTGCGTCGATATGAATTCTTCCATGCGTTTTGGTACAAGAAACACGTTTAAATCAATACAAGCTGCTCGCTCTGCTGCGCTTTTAGGCTGGAGGGCGCTTGCTCATCAAGATCGTATTAGCACTTGCTTTTTTGGGGATGTATCAGGAGGACTTCAGTGCTTTGCATCTAAGCGTACAAGTAAGGGACTTTGTATGATGCTAAAAACCCTTACTGCACCTCCTATAGAAGAGCATCAGATTTCGTTAGAAACTGCTCTTCAACATATTTATAAAATTGCCCATCCAGGATCAATAATTTATCTTATTAGTGATTTTATGGACATCTCCCCTGCTTTTGCAAAAGAATCCCCCTTAAGCAATCTTAATAAAAGCTGTGATGTTGTTTTTGTCTCGATTAATGACCCATCTGATCGAGCTCTTGTTCCTATTGGTGTTATTGGCTTTTCTGGAAAAAATAAAGATAAATTGTATATCAATACAGACAGCGTCAAAGGACGCAAAGCTTACACAGATCAGTGGAAAGAAAACCGTAAAAAATTAAGCTCAGTTACCGAGCGTTTTAAAATCCCACTAATAGAACTTTCTACAGAATCAGATATTCATCGTGATCTTCTTTTAGGACTTAAAAGTATAGCAAAGAGGAAAAAATGCCTTCTTTAATAGATCAGTTGCATGATATTGAAGGACTCGATCCTGTTAGTGCTTGGCCTTTAGCTATTGGCTGGTGGCTTTGTATTGTTTTTGGACTGATTCTTCTTGCAATTGCGATTTGGGTAGTCAAACGACGTTTAGATTATTTAAAAAGTTGGAAAAGAGATACTTTTAAGAAATTAGATAAATTAGAAAAAACTCTTTCTTCTACCACCTCTAAAGAGGCAATTTCCTGTTTATCAGAGTATTTGCGCCGTATTGCTATGCATCGATTCCCTCGTAAAGAATGTGCCGGACTAGTTGGTGAGGCTTGGTTAAAGTGGTTAAAGACACATGATCCTAAGCAATTCGACTGGACTGAAAAAGGAAAAATACTAATCGAAATGCCTTACTCTCGTTATTGTGTGGAGATTCCTCTTCAGCAAGTTAAAGAATTAATACAAGTTGTTAGATATTGGGTATATTAACATGTTTCATTTTCATTCTCCTTGGTTTATTATTCTTCTTCCACTCCCGATAATTTTTCGGTTCTTATTACCTCCTGTACCAAAAGAAACCGATCAAAAAGGGGGGGGGATTCACTTTCCTGCATTGAATCGTTTAAAAAACATTTTTCCCTCATTTCAAAGCATAAAGAAAGAAAGCGGATCTACCTTTTTTTCTTTTCTTCTACTCTCTTGGGCGTTCCTTATTATAGCTCTTATGCAGCCAGAAAATGTAGATCAATTTCGAAGTGTTAAAAACAAAGGATATGATCTCATGCTGGCTGTTGATATTTCTGCCTCTATGCAGGCTGTGGATTTTTCTTCAGCAGATAAAACAATGAGTCGTTTAGATGTTACTAAAGAAGTAGTTAGCAATTTTATCAAAGGAAGGCAAGGAGATCGCTTAGGTCTTATTCTTTTTGGACAAAACGCTTATTTACATGTGCCTCTTACTTTAGATACTGATTCAGTTAGCCAGATGCTTAAAGATACAGCTTCTGGTATGGCTGGAAATGCAACAGCCATTGGAGATGCTATTGGAATGGGAGTTAGAACGCTACGTGAACGCCCAGAAAGCTCTCGAGTGCTTATCCTATTAACAGATGGTGAAGATAATGCAAGTAGCATTCCCCCTTTAGAAGCAGTTAAGCTTGCCAATCAGTATAAAATAAAAATTTACACTATTGGCATAGGAAAAAAAGGGCTAGTCCCTTTTCCTAATCAATTTGGTGGCTATGGAATGGTAGAGGTTTCTATGGATGAAGAATTATTGAAAGAAATCGCTAAAGAAACTGGAGGTCAATATTTCTCAGCTACGAACCAAAAAATGCTCTCATCTATTTATGCTAAAATTGATGAACTTGAAAAAAGTGAAGCAAATGAACACCTCTTTTTGATTCGAGAGCCCCTTTATACATATCCTTTAGGTCTTTCTATATTTATTTTATTAGCTCTTACCTTGTTTCAGATTTTACATAGGAGATTGTTCTATGGATTTTAATCAATTCCATTTTTCTCATCCTTTTTGGCTTTGGATCCTCCTGATAGCTCCTATCGTGTGCGCACTTTTTTTTCTTTATTATCAACGAAACGAATCCTCCCATCAATTAGAAAAGTTCATCGATAAACACCTTATTCCCTATCTTCTTGTAGAAGAAAAGTACGAAAAAAAAAGAGTGTGGACTCACCTATTCATTTGGTCGCTCGTCTGGATTTTTCTAACATTTGCTTTGGCTGGTCCTCGTTGGAATTTTCGAGAAATCCCTACTTTTACAGAAGATCAAAGTCTTGCAATTCTTCTTGATATTTCTGATTCAATGAATGCTCAAGATGTTATTCCTTCACGCTTAGGAAAAGCCAAACAAAAAATCGAGGATCTTTTAAATAGTTCTACTACAGTTAAAATCGGCTTAATTGGATTTGCTGCCGATCCTCATATGATTGTGCCCATGACAGAAGATAAAAAAACAATTCTTCATCTGCTTCCGTCATTAAATACAGACCTTGTCTATGTACAAGGAAGTAAGTTAACACCAGCTCTTGATATGGCAGGTAGAATGTTAGATAATGAACCTGGCAACAATAAGGCAATCGTTATAATTAGTGATGGTGGCTTTGAAGATCCAAGCGCTATTCATACGGCTAAAAACCTGGGAGAAAAAGGGATTGTTGTTTATACAATAGGGGTGGGTTCTTTAGAAGGAGCTCCTCTTAAAGATCAAAACGGGATTATCATCAAAAAAAATGGATCACCAATTATATCCAAGTTAGAAAAAGAAAAGTTTTCTGAGATCAGTAAAATTGGGCGAGGACATTATTTTGATGCCGATCATTCAAAGCAAATAGGTCTCATCTTTGAAGATCTAAAAAAACACAATTCCCTGCGAGAAGAAGCTCATAAAATTCAGCGTTTTTGGGAAGAACATTTTTATGTATTTCTTATCCCAGTCATCCCCTTCTTTCTCTTTTGGTGTCGAAGAGGTTTTATTTTTGCTCTTTTGCCGTTTACCCTCTTTTCTATAAACGCTGAATCTTCTTTGAGCAGCTTTTTTTACAATCGAGAGGAGCAAGGAACTCAAGCTTATCAAAATAACGATTATGTTGCAGCTGGTGATCTCTTCGAAGATCCTTATAGAAAAGGGGTAGCTTACTATCGAAAAGGTGATTATCTATCTGCAGAAAAGATGTTTCAACAATCAACACGTAAAGAAGTGGCCTGTAGTGCAGCCTATAATTTAGGTAATGCTTTTGCTAAGCAAAATAAACTCCAGGATGCAATTGCAGCTTATGAGGATCTCCTTGAAAAATGGCCAGAACATACACAAGCGCAAGAAAATCTAAAGTTAATTAAAGAAATGTTAGAGGAACAAAAAGAAGGCCAAGACCAACAACAAAAAGAAGGCCAAGACCAACAACAAAAAGAAGGCCAAGACCAACAACAAAAAGAAGGCCAAGACCAACAAAAAGAAGAACAGTCTGAAGATCAGATGCAAAAAGAATCTAGTTCCACAGAAAAGTCAGCTCCTCGCTCTCAAGAAGATCTTGATGCGGATCTTTGGCTGAATCAGATTAAAAATGACCCTTCATCTTTTTTAAAGAATAAATTTTATTTAGAATCTAAGAAAAATGGCACCAAAGAAGAGGTAAATCCATGGTAAAAAAGACTCTATTTTTTCTAAGCCTAACTTTTACTGTTTTTCTTTTTTCTGGTGAATTTATTGCTAATGTTAGTGATGCACAAGTATACTTAAACCAAAATTTTTCTCTTAGTTTGACTCTTAAAGATACCTCTCCCAAAGAAGCTCCTATTATTTCTTCCTTAAATAATCATTTTTTAATCCATTCACAGCAACAATCCAGTAGTACAACAATTATTAATGGGAAGGTTTCTTCAAGCATCACCTGGAATCTTTCCTTAACTCCAAAAACAGAAGGTTTGGTAGAGATTCCCTCGATTACTGTCAATACAGAGGAAGGCTCCCTTTCTACAGAACCTATTACATTAAATGTCATAAAAGGCTTAACCTCGCCATCTACTATCGATAGTGTTGGACTAAATACAATCACTAAGGTGAGTAATGCTTCGCCCTACAAAAACGAACCTTTTATCTACACAGCTTTTCTTACTTCAAAAATGCCCCTTTATAATGTTCAAATACAGAAAATACAATTAGAAGATGCGATTGTAGAGCTTTTGGAAGAACCAAAATTAGAAGAGAAAGTAATTGGAGGAGTCTCGTTCAACGTGGTTGAATTTAGTTATCTCATTACTCCCTTAAAAACAGGTTCTATTAAAATAGCCCCTATAGCAATTCAAGGAGCGATACCTGAGAAAAAAAAGACTCAATCTAGCTTTCCTTTTAATGGCAATCTCGATCCCTTTGCTATAATGCAGGGTTTTGATCGATTTAAGTCATTTACTTTAATGACAGAAGAGATCGATCTTAATGTGCAGTCACCTATTTTAGAAGTCTCTCCATGGCTACCAGCAAAAGAACTTACTTTAGAAGAGGTCTGGCCGGAAAATCAAGTAATAAGAGTAGATGAGCCCTTTTCGCGCACTTTTGTGATTAAAGGAGAGGGAATTAAGGTAAGTCAACTTCCTCATCTAGAAGGTTTACAGAATAAAAGCTCGATATTCAATGTATATGCAGACAAACCTGAAGAAGTAGAAAAAATATCTAAAGGGATCATACAAAGCACTCGTAAAGAGCACTACACTTTTATTCCTCAGGAATCTGGGACATGGGTACTACCTGAAATTTCCATTACTTGGTGGGATACGATCAATAAAGAAACAAAAACATCTATTCTTCCTGCTCGAAAAGTAGCCATTCTCCCCTCCTTTAAAACAAAAGCTCCAAATTTCCCTGAAATCGCCCCCAGCTCAACACCAGCGAATCTGATAGAAGCCCCGACTTATCAAATTTCCTCTTTTTCTTCCCCTTTCCTTTACGCTATTATTGGAATGTTGACCTTTTTCCTGATAGCCGTCATTATTTGGGCGCTTATACTTCAAAGAAAAATTACAAGCTTAACCAAATCCCCTTCTCAAAAACCAGCAAAACAGCCAATAACCCCATCAAAAAAATCGACCTCAAAATTTCGGCAAACACTTAAAAAAGAAAGACTATCTGATCTTAATCCTACATAATGATTTTGAATCAATTTGGGCATAACTCATGTTATCTAGCACTGAATAGCGCCTTAAGATCACTGAATAAGATGCCCAACCAGATTATGAAAAATTGGGGCTGTATAATAAAGGAATACTTTTTATTGGCTTACCGCTCGGAGAATCTTGAGCAAAATTAAGAAATCTTTCCCAACTAATAACCCAGATAATTTTTTTATCTGGATTTTCTTCATAAAAAAATACACGATTTTTTATAGAGTCTATTCCAACTAATACTGAAAAGCTGAGGCAAGGAGTAGTAATACAAGTTATCTTTGATCCTTTGGGAAAATAATAAATGACGTTTCCCTCAATCTGTTCTTCCTGTGCTTTAGGAGCAACTGCATAACGATGTGTTCCAATAGTTGTCGGGGGAATCATAGGCCCTGATTTTTGCAAGGCTTTTTTTAGAGCCTGGATTCCCGTTTCTATAAACCAATCAAATGTTTTTAATTTATATTTTTGCGCAATAATTGTTGGAAGATTTTCTAAATAAAAAACTGCTTTCATAATTGAAGATTCCTTATGAAAAACTTCTGGTAATGCATATCCAGAATTTGCAAAAACAGAAAAAATCTCTTCATAGAAATGTAGAAGCTTCTCAGGATGTTCTTTTTGTTCTTTTGGAGATTTAGGAGTAGCTCCATATTCTGTTATTTTTTTTATCCATGCTAAAGCAGCCTTAGTTACCGAAGATAATTCTTTTTGTTCTATATCAGTTTTTGCTGTGCAGCGTTGTAAAAGTGCGCTAGAAAAAATTCTAGTGCATAATGACTCTAAATGAGGAATTACAGAGGGAACCTCCTGAGTATTGGATATGTTATATAGAATAAAAGAGTCTGTATTCGAAAGTTGAGAAAGAATCATAAACTGTTTTCCTTATTTAAATTAAGGGGTAAACTTTAATCTAAATCAGGAAAAAAAAGCTAATCTTCTTTAGGATCTGATCTTCTTTCTTTTACTACGCCACGCTTTTTCTTTTCTTCGATCATTTTAACTTTAGCTTTTCTGGAGCGTCTTTTTTTTTGCCTTCTAATTTTTTCCATTTGTTGCGTTTTTTTTGTTTCTATCTGACAGATTTCTCCTTTGAATTTTTCAAGAAGTTCTTTTCTTGCATGATAGCGATTAGCTTCGCGGGAGCGTTCTTTCTGACATTTGACTTCAATTCCGCTCGGAACATGTTTGAGATAAACGCAGCTATGTGTTGTATTGATTTTTTGGCCTCCAGGCCCTGATCCTAAGATGAACTTTTCAATGAGGTCCTCTTCTATAATTCCAAATTTGATCATTTCTTTTTCAATCGCTTCCATTTTTTCTGGTTTAAGAACCATAATTCTTCCTCGATTTTTCTAGGGGCAAAAAACCTTTATAAAGTATTAAGGGGTTATGAAGCTATATATTCTAATTCTTCTTTCTTGCATTTTAGTTTCTTGTTCTCATAAGCCTATTTGTACCCATGAAGTGCGTTTTAGAGAACCAAATGGTTATGGAGAGCGCCTTGTATACAATGTTTCTAAAGGAACAATTGGAGGATGGATTCACCCAGCTTCCAGCTCTTCCCTTTCACATATCTCAGGACAAAATCGGTTAGCAGATCTTGGGAGGGAATTTTTTAAAGATATTGGTGGAAAGCAAATAGAACTGATCTCAGAAGATGGATGTGTCATCAAAGGTTTTTATTTTGATCCAAAACTCTTTCGACAATCAGAGGGTTTAGCGTATAAAAAATGGAGGCAAAAATTTAATGAACCGAGAAATTCTAAGCTAACAGAAGTTTTTGAAATCGATTATAATGGACAAAGCATAGCGACTCTATTTTCCCTTCCAAGAACTATTCAGCCCTTACAAGAAGGTAAAAAGAAACCCATCGGCATCTTAGTTCTTCCGACTCACGGAATGGTTGCAGAGCTCGATCCAAAAGCGATCCTTTCTTATCTGTTAAGAGGGCTGCATGTGCTGAGTGTAAATTATCGAGGTGTTCTTCCAGCGGGCGATCTTCCTGATTGGAAAGAATCAAGTCTTGATGCAAAGGCTGCTCTCACCTGGCTTAAAAATGAGCTTAACGCTTCAGAAAAAAATCTTTTTGTCCTTGGTAAATCATTCGGTTCAGGTCCAGCTATTTTTGCAGCAACGCAACTTCCCGGTAGCAATCTTATTGTAGATCGTGGGTTTGCTCGCCTTAGTGAAGTATGTGAGTATGAAATACCTTTTCCTCTTACTTCCCTTCTTACTCCTTTTGCAAAATCGCTGATTGAGAAATATCATAGATTTCCCAACGAAGATTGGATTTCAAAAGTTGAGGGGGAAACTCTTATCATAGAAGCTCGAGAAGACTTTCTAATGAAAGATCAGGGGGAAAGACTCTTAAAAGCGCTTGCTAGAGGAAAATCCGCAAAAGAAAAAATGACCCTTAGGGAGGATCATTTTCTTCATGTTCCAGGAGGCTCTTTTGGTAAATATTGGGGAGAGTCCTCAAGTACTTGGTACAGCGATGAAAAAAGCCAAATCAAGGTTACGAGCTTTCTAAAGCGTGCACTTGTTTCTGTTGATTAAAAGTTTAGATAGATTTTTTATGAATTAATTTTTAATAAAGTTGAAAGATCAGGTGAAGATTTGATGCTTTTTAAAAACATGCATAATGCTAATATTTGTGATGAAAAAAAGAGTCGATTTAGTTGATTCCAGGGCAATCGATTCACAAATTCAATAAAACTATTTAGTTTGATAAACGCAACACTTACATCTTCATTCCCTGTTGACGTTAACCCCAAAGAAGTTAATGCTTCCCTTGCCCGTTCTTTTGTTACAGCACAGATGACTCCGTTAGAAGTTGCAAATGCGTTATCTGTATTAAATGAAGCATCTAATAGCACCTTCGAAGTATTAAATTGTGTTGCTCGATCTAGTAAATTTGCCTGAAGAGCCTCTGGAAAACTTGAAAGACGAGAATATTTAAGATTTACTGGCTCTCCATTTAAGAGTTCTGGATGTATGTTGGTTAAATTTAATGAAGATCCCCATTCTAAAAAAAAGAGTCTGCGTGATTTTTTATGCATGAAAGTCATTATTCTACATTCTCTGTTTTCATTACTTTCATCGGGAATTAATATAGGAAATTGAATAAAAAGTTTATTATCACCCAATTCAAGAATGTATGGTTCACCCCTAGCAACAAATTTTCCAGTTGGAACTTTGCAAAGGCTGGGATTTTCCAAAACCTCTTTAAAACTCTCTACTCCATTCAAATTAGCTTCTATAAAAAATTGGTTTTTAGCAGCGTCAGTATTGGTTACAGGTGTTACACATTTAGGATTATACTCAGAGTTTAAAATATCCCATTTAGTGCCAATACAACTAAGTTTATATTCTGTTAAATATGGCAAAGGAGGACCGAGCCCTTGTGTTTTAATAGGAAAAAACATGGTTTTTCTATTAATTTCCTCCATAATCTCAGTTTTATTTTCTGGCACGCCGATTTTTAAATAATATAATTTAAGAGAAATCGCATGTTTGAATAACTCTTCTGCTAATCTATTTGATTGAGAAAGACGATTAAATACTTGAGATAAAAAGAAGTAGAAAACTTTTTGTGTATTATTAATCGCTTCCGTATAAAAAACATCTTTTTGCGCAATTATTTCCCTGGCTTGATTTAATTCTAAATCTTTTTGTTCTATTATTTTTTTGTTTTGATTTATTTCCCTTTTTAACAATCTGACATTTTTTCGAGCCTTATCTAAATTTTCTTTAGTTTCCTCTAATCTTTTTTCTAATTCTTTTAAGTTTGTTTTAGGAATTTGTGATGTTCGATCATGCCTTAATGAGAGATTGGTAGAGGGTGTCTCAGGTTCTTTTTTAATAAACGGATGATCAATATCGAGGTTGCGAACGTTAAATTCAGGAGGAACAGGTAAATCAGTAAAATCAACTTCAGGAAGGTCGGCTTTAACAGAAAAAGAAGAATCTAATTCTAAATAATTAGTATTTCCATCAGAGCTGGAACTTTGAAATCTTGTTATTCTATCCATATAAATTCATCCTTTGATTTTTTATGCCATTATTTGAAAATCCAATAAAAACAGAGGTTAAGATCTTTATCTAACGATAAAAGTTACTGGATATTAATATGCGATTTTGCTTTTTAATGAAGATCTTAATATTTTTTTTATTTAATCCGCATATTATTAAAAAAATAAAAATTATTTGTAAAGAATTAAATAAAAATATTTTTTCGTATAGGTGAGATGTCTCAATTACATATTTCTCGAAATTTTATTTTTTAAGTGGTATATATATTTGCTCTCAATAAACATTTAGGATATAGCTTGGTTTAGAATAAACAGGTTCTAAAAATGGTGTTTTCGTTTCCAGCTCAAACATTTTCTTGGATTGACCTCCCTTTTATTATTATTTTGTTCTTTATCGAACTTCTTTTATCTTCAGATAATGCAGCAGCGCTTGGTGTTTTAGTAAGAGATCTTCCTTTAAAGCAAAGAAATAAAGCCCTATTTACAGGGCTTATTAGTGGTCTTCTTTTGCGTGCATTGGGAATTATTTTTGCTTCTTACTTAATTCGTCTTTTTTGGATTCAAGTAGCCGGAGGACTTTATTTAGTCTATATCGCCTACAATCACGTGAAAGGACTCAACCAAATAGGTGGAGTTACTATAAAAAAACACTCTTTTTGCAGGGTCGTTTTCCTTGTAGAACTAACTGATCTTTTATTTGCTATCGACTCTATTTTAGCAGCCTTTGCGTTGGCAGCTTTATACTACCCCTATGAGGTGTTTCCTCATAAGCTTTGGGTTATTTATGTAGGAGGTGTTATAGGGGTTGTGATGATGCGGTTTTGTACAACATGGTTTATTCGCTTAATCGACCGTCATCCCCACTTAGAAAAAGTAATCTTTTTTGTTGTTGGTTGGATGGGTGTGAAGTTAATTTCAGAGGGTGTTTTACACTTCTTTCCTGAAACCCCTTGGAAATACTTTTTTGATTTCCTTTTTTGGATTGGAACGCTTCTTATCGTAATTATTGGTTTTCTATCGACGAAATGGCGTAGAAAAGGTTAAACTACTTGCATGAGTAATAAGAAAAGTTCTGACGAACTCGTCTCGAACCGCCAGGCGCGGCATAATTTTGAAATTCTAGAAACCTATGAAGCAGGAATTGCTTTACAAGGAACTGAGATTAAATCTCTTCGAGATGGTGGCGGTCACCTTCAAGATAACTATGTTGCTATTAATAGCGGGGAAGCTTGGCTTAAACAGTCCTCTATAGCACCTTATAAATTTGGTAATATTCACAACCACGAAGATCGTCGAGAGCGTAAGCTTCTTCTTCATAAACAAGAAATTAGAAAATTAAAGCGCCTATCAGAAGAAAAAGGGCATACACTGATTGCTCTTTCCCTATATTTAAAAAAAGGAAGGGTCAAAGTATTACTTGCTGTATGTCGAGGTAAACAGCTTCATGACAAACGGGAAAGCTTAAAAAAGGCCTCGCAAATACGCGATATCCAACAAGCGCTAAAGCATTCTTGACATAAGCCCACCTCTTGGTTAAACTTCTCGTTTATTATTTGAGGTATATAGATATGAAGTTTGTCATTCAGAGAGAAGCTTTTGTAGCCCTAATTGGAAAAATCCAGGGAGTGGTTCCAACAAAACCAATTATTCCAATTTTATCAAATGTTTTGATTCAAGCAGAAGGGAGAAATATCGTTATCTCAGCGACTGATTTGACGGTTAGCGTACGGGCTTTTGCTGAAGGAAATGTTATTAGTGAAGGATCTGTTGCATTACCAGCGCGTAGACTTTTTCAATTAACTCGTGAACTTACAGCACCTGAAATAACGATTGAAACAGATCGTTCAGGGGTAGCGCTTATTTCAGCTGGCAGCTCACACTTTCGAATGAATGGACTAGATGAAGCTGAATTTCCTACCTTCCCCGATTTAAAAGACGGAAAAATAATCGATTTTCAATCACAGCACTTAAGTGATATGTTTGCAAATACAGCATTTGCTGCAGCTAGAGATGACTCAAGACAAGTGCTTAATGGTGTTTACTTGGAAATAAAAGATGGAACCGCGACTCTTGTTGGAACAGACGGAAAAAGACTTGCGAAACTACAAAGCAAGATAGATGATTTAGATGGAGAAAAAAGAGGGAGTATTATTCCCCTTAAAGCTGTTGAAGAAATGATTCGCGTTCTTGGTACAGATGAAAAAGCAACCCTAACCATCATGCCTGAAAAGATTGCCTTAGAATGCGGGGATATTTGTCTTATTTCCAAATTACTAAGTGGGCAGTTTCCTGATTTTGAACGAGTTATTCCAAATGAAGCAGGGATGAAACGGGTCAGTCTTCATCGAGAGGAGCTTTTGACTCTTTTAAAGCAAGTTTCTCTTTTCACATCTGATATGAATCATTCTGTTAAACTAACGTTTGATAAGGGAGATTTACGTCTACAGGCAACGAATAGTGATATTGGTGAAGGAAAAGTAAATATGCCAGTTGATTATCATGAAGAAAAGCTCGAAATTGCTTTTAACCCACAGTACTTTATCGATATTTTACGCCATTGTAAAGATGAGACTGTAGATTTCGGTGTGACAGATTCTTATAACCCAGGATCAGTAAAAGACTCCTCTGAAGCACATTATGTCCTCATGCCAATGCGCCTTAGTTGACGTATGACAGTAATCAAGAAGCTTCGATTAGAGCGCTTTCGCAATTTTAAACGACTGGATCTTTCCTTTTCCCCTGGAATTAACCAAATTATAGGGGAAAATGGAATTGGAAAAACCAATATTCTAGAGGCTATTTATCTTCTAAGCACGGGAAGGTCTTTTCGCACATCGAATCTGTCAGAGCTCATCCAACATGGAGAAGAAACATTTAGAATAGAGGCCTCCTTTGAAAAAGAAGGTATTGATCAATCTCTTGTTTTGTTTTTTGATGGATCTTTAAGAAAAATGAAACATAATGAAACCGTAAGTTCTAATTTTACAGCCCTTCTAGGACTCCTTCCTTCAGTTATATACGCCCCTTCAGATATACAACTTATTACAGGCTCTCCTAAAGATCGCCGCCGTTTTATCAATCTTCAAATCGCGCAATCAGATCCTCTTTACGTCTATTATTTAGGAAGGTATTCAAAAGCGCTACTTCAGAGAAATACTCTTCTAAAGAAAAAAAGACTCGATGCTATAGAAATTTGGGAGCAGGAACTCTCAAATTCCTCCAATTATCTTATGTTAAAACGAAGAGAAACACTGAAGCTTTTATCTGAACGGACCAGAAAATTTCATGCCTTATTATGCGGAAAAGAAGAAAAGCCCCTTCTTTTTTACCTCCCCTCTATTCAAGAAGAGTGTACTCCTGAGGTGTGGCAAAGACAGCGTGAAAAAGAATTAGAAATTGGATACACACTGGTTGGACCGCATCGAGACGATTTTTTTATTAAATTAAATGGAAAAGGGTCAAGACAATACGCAAGTGAGGGGCAAAAAAGAACTCTTGTTTCCGCCATGAAACTTGCAGAATGTGAAACTTTAGAAGCCCCTATTTTTTCAATTGATGATTTTGGGGCTCACCTAGATCAATCTCGGCAAGCCCTATTTAAAATAGAAATGAAAAATCACACCCAGACTTTTATCACTTCACCTCAAGCTATAGAGCTTTCTGAGGGTAGCACAATGCTCAGGCTGACAACCTGTGATGAATTGCATGTGCACTACCCTTCATCTGGTCCAATTGCTTCATAAAAGCAATCGCTGCTTCATCTCCTTTTTTCATTGGATATGAACCTGTTTCCCGTCTCGTGGCATAAAGATGTAGAATTTCTTCTGCAAGAATTTTCCCAAGCTGCACCCCCTCTTGGTCGAAAGAGTTAACGCCCCATATAAATCCTTGAAAAGCCACATAATGCTCATAATAAGCTAAAAGATTTCCCAGTGTGTAGGCATCTAATCTATCTGCTAAAAGAATGTGACTAGGTCTATTTCCAGGAAAATACTTATTATTATTAATTGCATGAGAACCTTTTGCAAGAGCAATCGCCTGAGCAAATAAATTTGCGAGCAATTTTTCTTGATTACTCGTGTGCTCAATAACCTCATCGCCTTCAAATTGAGAGTGTTTGAATCCGATAAACTCCATAGGAATCACCTGCGTTCCCTGGTGAATTGCTTGGTAATAAGAGTGCTGCCCTTCCGTTCCAACAGTTCCCCAAATCACAGGAGATGTTTCCCAATCGATAAATTCTCCCGTTTCTTTACAAACGCTCTTTCCATTCGACTCCATAAAAAGTTGCTGTAAATGAAGAGACCAAAAATCCATTCCTTCCGCATAAGGAACCACTGCAAATGTATCAGACTGAAGGAAATTACGATTCCAAATCCCAAGTAATGCTCCCCAAAGAGGCATATTTTTCATTGGGTCTCGCTCTTTTAATGCATGGATGTCCATATCATGTAATCCTCTTAGAAATTCATGCCATGCATCCATTCCGAACATAAAACTAAGGGGAACTGCTCCTACCATGCTAGAAACTGAATATCTACCCCCAATAAAATCCCACATATAAAAGCATTCGCGATAAAACCCAGGTTTATCCATTGGGCCATCTTTTTTTGTTACCGCTATAAAATGTTTTTTCGGATCAAGATTCGCTTCCTCAAAACGCTTCCTAAGAAGAGTTTCTTGGGCCCTAATTTCAAGGGTTTCCCCTGATTTAGAAATAACAACAACAAGCGTTTCTGTGAGATTTATCTCTCGTAAAATAGAAAAAACTTTGTCCGGGTCGACGTTGGAAGCGAAATGCAGTGTTTTATCCGTTTGATAGCAATTTTTTAATGCTTCATATACAGCAAGAGTTCCTAAATAAGAACCACCAATTCCCACGACAATCATATGCTTAAATTTTTGTGCCTTAGGAAGAAAATGCTGAAGTTTTTCAAGCTCCATTTGATAATCTTTAGAAGCCTGATGCACGTGATCTGAGTATTCATTTCCAGGATTTGGGTGACGAATAGCTGTGTGACCTACCATTCTCTTTTCACTTTCATAATTATTAACATAGTTCATAATTTCCATGTTTTGAAGAAAATCCATTCTTTCCAAAACATCTGTTTGCTTAGCAAGTTCTGCAAGCGCTTGACAGATTTTCTCGTCCACTCGCTCTGTTGCATATAACATCTTTAAATTCAGCGCAGTAAGCTTCATAGAGGCAATTCGATCCTCTGAAAGAGTCCCCGATTTAGTAAGATCTGGAGGCGTTTTTGAAAGCTTGGCTAGTTTTTTCCAAGCTGCTGAATCTCTACATTTCATTGATTATTTCCTTGAGGGTTCATAGTTCTTACATTAGATATGTCACAACAAAAAGAAGAGATGCAAGAAGAAAATGATCCTTCTTAGCAAAAATTAAGTTTTTTTGTTTTCATAAGAGTTTCCTCGATTCAATACTCTTATTTGTGCAAAAAAGGGAGCAAATTGATTATTTAAAATTTCTCATAAAATTTGTTTGCGAAAAAAGAAATAAAAGAATAGAATCTACGCTTCTTACTATTCGGGGCATAGCGCAGCTTGGCTAGCGCATCTGGTTTGGGACCAGAGGGTCGGGGGTTCAAATCCCTCTGCCCCGATCTTTTTCTCTAAGTACTCCTCTACAGAAGTCTGCTCTAAATCCTCAATAATTCTTGCGCCTGCGGTAACGATTTTTCCGTCCGCTGCAGCAAATCCTTTAAGCATGCGAATTCCTTCATCGCTCACACTGTCGCTCATAAGAAGAATCTCATCAAGCCCTCCCCACTGCTCCACCATTAAGTGCTCGGGAAATGTCTTGTATGAAATTTCATTTATATCTAATAAAGAAAGAAGTGAGTTTAAGAATTTCCTGTCACCTCGATTTGGAAGAATTATTCCAAGAGTCGGCTCTCTTGAAAGGGAAAATTGAGCTGTAACAACGGGTTGAATATAGGGGAAATATTCCTCAGAAAGCATTTCTCTGAAAAGAAGAGGGCTTTCAATATCGCGTAAGTCAAGAAGAACATAATGAAGAACTTCCTCAGGTAAGGCTGAAGAAAGCCTGTGAAGATATTCCATTAATATTTTTATAGAAAAAACCTTCAGAGTTTCCTCGCCAAACTGATCCCCCTTATCTAAATCTCCAAGCCATTCCTGATAGGCTAGAAAAAGCCCTTGGTGCCGCAAAATATCCTTAGAAAAATCCCCTCTTCCTCTATACAAGCAGATGGGCCCCATCTTATCTAAATATTTTTCTCGAACCCTTTTATTAAATTGCTCTATGGCGATAGAGAGAGAAAAAAAACCAATTGAATCGTGGAAATTATATGTGTCAGGATCAAGACCAAAATCAAGCTCGAAAGAAATCTTTAAGCCTGATTGTATAATTTCTTCTAATTCTTCTTCTAAGTGAGGCCACTCCAAGGAATTTTTTTGGGTGGCGTTTAGATAGAAATTACTTACATCACTATATAGAGATTGGTTTTGCACATTCATCCTTTGATAAAGGGTATAAATCTGATCTCTCGGCCCATTTCTTCCCAAAGACGATTAAAATAAGAAGATCCATAACCACCCATTGAGGTGTTATAATAAGGAAAGGATTGGAGAGTTTTCCATGATTGGCTATTTTTCATTTCTTCCAAAACCTGCTCGCTATAAGGAGCATCATCGGTGACAACCATGACCTCTCCAGTTTCTTTTGAAATTTTTGCCATCTGCTTAGCAAAAGGAGCCTGAATCAGTCGATTTTTTGCGTGACGCTTTTTTGGCCAAGGATCGGGAAAATTAATGTATATTTTTTGAGCAATCCCTGAAGGCATATAATACTCACAAAAATCTTCTGCATTACCGCACACAATCAAGAGATTTCTAATCTGGCGATTTTTCATCTTAGACCAGATTTTTCTTACCCTTTTATACTGCCTTTCAACAGCAATCCAGTTATAATCAGGATTTTCCTCTGCCATTTTTGCGATCCACTCTCCGTTTCCGCTGCAAAACTCAATAGCAACTGGAGCTGATCTTCCAAAAATTTCTTCTGACTCAAATGGGGGCAAGACGAAATCTTCATGTTTATCATAAGACCTAGGAACAGTCAAAACCCGATCTTCCAAAGAAGGTTTTCGCTCTTCGAACGTCTTAAAGCTTGCTTTTAAATCTTTTGGCCGCATGGCCAACGAGTATATACAATAAGCGGTTTAAAGTATATCTATTCAGTGCTATTGACTTAAATAAAAAAAAATGGCAGAATGTTTACTTTATTTTAAATCACCTTGCCCAGGTGGTGAAATGGCAGACACGCCAGACTTAGGATCTGGTGCCGCAAGGCGTGGGGGTTCAAGTCCCTTCCTGGGCAAACTTTATTTTCTAAAGTGGTTAATGTAAGAAAAAACTTGGTAAACTAACTTTGCCAAAGAAATTTCTCCACAAACAGCTCCCGGTTGCGGAGAAAATTCTACAATATCAAATCCAATTACATTTCTATTTTGAATCACTTTTTTTATAAGCTTATGCACTTGTGCGTAGCTGAGTCCTTCAGGTTCTGGGTGCGTAGATCGAATAAGAGATGGATCAAAGACTGAAGCATCTAAAGTAATATATACTTTTTTCCCAAGCTCTTCAATCACGTCATCTACCCAAAGATTTCCTTGATCTAGATCTGAAGCAAAAAAAACTTTATCAAATTCGATCATGCTTTTTTCTATATTAGAAATGGAGCGTAAACCCACCTGAACAATATCTCCAGATATTTCCATTCCACGACGCATAACGCAAAGAGGATTATTTTGTGAACCCTCAAAACTATTTCTAA
>JBIIKD010000109.1:0-4931 GCA_044233345.1 Chlamydiia bacterium | reverse complement strand
ACCAATGCAGCAGGAAATTCAGAGCAAAGTGCAGGGTGGCGTTCGTCTGTTTCATCCCTATTTAGCGCCTTTAGAGGTTCATTAGAAAATCAAGGTGGAGGAGCGCATAAATTTTAAAGCTTTTGGTAGTTCTCAAGGTTTTTGAGAGGGTTCTGTAATCGATCCGGAGTAGTGACAATTATAGTAAGCTGAGTTTTGCCTTTCTACGGTGAGATTAGGTTGCAGAAAGTGCTTTAATTAAAAAATTTACTTATTAAAAAGTGGGGGGAAGATTTTATTGCTTCCCTTTACGAAAATGAATAGAAAAAAATTAGGTCTTCTGTTATCACTGAGGCAGTTTAATTACTGAAAAGCGAAACTTACAAAGAGTTATACAAAAGATCCTGCGGCTAAGAATCAACCTATTTGCATCTTAGGATATGAGCGTATTGTCAATTGTATACAAAACTCGTAATAGTTTAAGGAGGAAGAATGTCTCTAGAGAATGCAGAACATAACTTGAAAGAATTTGGAAAAGAACTCAATCTTGAGGGCTTGGCATTTGATGAAAATCACACGTGTATTCTCGGGATTGATAATACCTTCTCGCTACACTTGACGTATGAACCAAATTCTGACCGTCTATATCTATACTCACCTATTTTAGACGGTCTTCCTCAAGACACAAAAATACGTCTACAGCTATATGAAGCTCTTTTAGAGGGTTCAATGCTAGGTGGCCAAATGGCTGGAGGTGGAATTGGGGTTGCTACTAAAGAAGAACTTATTTTGATGCACTGCGTTTTGGAGATGACATCTTCAGATGCGGCAACGCTTAGAAGATTTGCTCCTATTTTTGTGGAAGCGGTTGAACGGTGGAGAGAGATAGCGCGAAAGATTGTAGAAGGTCGTTACGATAAAGATCGCGATGGTCCTAAGCTTCCAAATACTCCAGGTAAGCCAAATCTTCCAGGCGGTCCAAGAGGCGGTTCTGGCCCAGGTCAAAAACCAGGCGATTCTTACATTAAAATTTAAATCACAAAAAATATTTATTGAATATTAGGCTAAGTCACATAAAACTTGGCCTTTTTTTTTAAATGCCTCTTTTTAGGGAGGCACTCTTTTAAATTAATCTTGTAAAATTTATAAAACAAGAGAGTTTTTAGAATCCAAGGCAATAAGAAAGTTGAAGAGATGGGGTAAGTGTAGCTCCTTTTGAAAAAGAAGGAACAAGTGGTTGGGTAATTTCTAGTTGAGCCATTTGACGAATAATCGAAGAGCGGCCCATTTCATATCCAAAAGCAACCACTCCAGCAAGACCATTAAAGGAAGAATCAGTTTCTTGGTTAAAAAATTGACTCCAGCCAAGGCCTCCGCCAAAGTAAGGACTACTTGGATTATCTGGATTTGTGTATCTTAAATAAAGAAGTTTAGGATAAAAAAATTGTAAAGTATAAAGAGTGTCTGAAAGTTCATAAGAGCTATCACCATATGATTCAAAAACAGGTTTTTCTGTCTTATGGACAGCAACACTAAAAGAAAGATCAACAGCATCTGATGCAGATTCACTACGAAATCCAAGTCCAACACAAGGAGATATATTATTGTTGTTTTTGATTTCGCCTAAAGAGGTACTGACTTGCATGTTTATAATATCTGGGCCAAGTCGCACGTAGGGAATAAATCTTCTTGGAGAAATTTCGATAGAAGAGTGTTCTTTTTTAAAAGAAGACTCACTAAATGTTGGAATAGTCTCTGCTGCGTAGAGTGATGTTGCAATATTTATAACTGCAAAGTTAATGAAGTTTTTAAAAGAAGTCATAGATAAAAAAACAGCAGTTTTTTTAATGACTAGTGGATTTTCTTGATTAATTGGCTTGCTTAAGCCCCCTCTAAAGAGGATAGGATTGCAGCTTGGGTGGTCATTCATAAACCCTCCATGGTTTTGGAAATTTTCTTTGTCTAGTTTCGCAAAAAAAAATCTAATAGTCAATAGAGGTGTTTAACGTTTGACTTTAAAATAGTATGCAAGAGTTTAGTGGTTATAAGAGCTTAAAAAGCTGCGTAATTGATTGAGATAATAATGTGCTTCACTATCGGGGTTTTGCAACGACTTCTTTACCTGATTGATTGCTGACATTACTGTAGAATGATCTCTATGAAAAATATCACCAATTTTCATATAGGGAAGTTTTAATTCTCGTCTTAAAAGATACATTGCTATTTGTCTTGGAAGTGTTGCGTCACGCGATTGGGAGGTGCCGATAATATCTTCTTTTTTGATTCCGAATGTTTCCACGACGGCACCTAATATTTTTTCTGGGGTAAGGTTTTCTTCGATCCCTTGAGCGATTAATCGGTTTAAAGTAGGCTCTAATTGGCCAAGTTCTTGAAGGTCTTTTTTGTCATTAGAGGATTGCATTTGCATTGAAAATAAAGCCCGACTAAGTGATGCGGGTGTAGTAAAGTTTTTTAAAAGAAATTCAGCAACAGGTTTTTTAAGGTGCATTCCATAAAAAGATGCTCTAAATTTAAGGATTTTTTCAAGTTCAGGGGCATCTATTTCTTTTTCTAACGGAAGTGTAATTCCCCATTCAAATCGACTAATAAGACGTTCTTCTATATATTCTAAAAATCGTGGATTTACATGAGAGCTTAGTATGATCTGTTTTCCTGCCGTATGTAACGTATTAAATGTATGAAAAAGTTCTTCTTGAGTTGCATTTTTTCTTCCAAGCACTTGGACATCATCAATAATCAAAACATCGACATTTCTATATGTTTCTCTAAATTTTTGCATTCGACTTTTACGAATTGCATTTACTACATGGTTCGTAAAAGTTTCTGCTTTCGCATAAAATACTTTTTGGCCAGATAGTTGAAAAAACATCGCAGCTGCCATAAGAAGGTGAGTTTTTCCAACTCCTGATGGACCGTATAGATAAATAGGATTGAATTTTTCAGTAGGAGGATTTTCATACCTAGCTGTTTCCGGATTAAATCCGATAAGTTTGCAGAAAACTTGAAAGGGAAGTTTATTGCAACTCATAGAAATGTATTGTTCAAAGGTGCAGTGGGGAATGATCGGATCTGGTTCAAATTGGATTGATTGAGATGAATCTGTAAAGGGCATCGGAGAATCTTCTTTTTCTTCTTTTTCTAAATTAAAAGAAGAAAGATGAAGTTTAATGGTATGCCCATTGTTATTTTTTAACTCTTTATCTGCTATGGGAAGAACATGTTCTTTAAACCAAGTGATTTGAAAAGAATCGGCCCCTTCTAAATAAAGATTGCAAGCATCAAATCGGACAATTTTAAGAGAACGAACCCATCGATCAACGGTGCTAGAACCGAATCGCGCATTTAAAAGCTGAAGAAATTCATCCCAGGCCTGCATCTATTATTACTTTAAGACTTTTACTTGTTGCTCTTTTTTAATTTTTCTAGTGATAAACCATTGTTGAAGTATACCGAACATTGTTGAGAAAATCCAATAAATGTTTAGTCCAGAAGGCATATTATAAAATACAAAAGTAAATACAAGCATCATGATGTTTCCCATGCTCATCATTTGTTTTTGTTGATCTGTCATATTGCCTTTCTTCTCTTGCTGAATCCGATTCAGCTGATTTTGGGCAAACATAATAGCTCCAAGAATGAAAGGGAGAAGGTGAAAGCTTGTGCCAAAAAAGAAAAGTGGGTAATCCCAAGAAAATAAGACATCCGGAGCTGTTAAGTTATCGATCCAACCTGGAATAAAGCTTGCTCCTCGGAGTTCAAAAGTGGTTTTTATCAGCTCAAGCATTCCAATCATGAACGGAAGTTGAATCAATAGAGGAAGTAGTGCAGAGAAAGGATTAACTCCTGCATTTCTATACACCATAGCTTGTTCCATTCGCATGCGATTTGGATCGTTCTTAAATTTTTCTTGCACTCGTGCGATCTCTGGAGCCACTTCCTGTGCTTTCGCGCTTGATTTAAGAGCCCAAAGATTTAATGGATATAGAATGATTCGTAAAAGAAGAGTTAAAAGAATGATCGAAAAACCCCAAGAGTGGGTAATAAAATAGAAAAATTGCATCACAAGGTATAAGAATTTCGCAAACGGAGCGGAGATAAAAGAAAAAAATCCTTGGACTGTAATTGCAGTGATAAAATTTGGATCCTGACCAGGTAGCGCAGCATCGACCATTTTTAAGATGTCATCTTCATAAGGACCTGCATAAACAATATAGTTTGCGAGCCCTTCTATAGAATTCTCTCCAAATGGAATGCTGCAGGTGTAACCTGGGTAATCTTTTGCTGGGTAGGGAGAATATTTGGGGTCAATCATAGAAATTCTTGAGGGAATGCTTTCTCCACTGTATTGACGCACCTGTATCCCAGATCCGGAAGAATTTACTGGATCTAGGATAATTCCAAAGAATCCATTAGAATTAGAAACCCAAGCGGGGTTTAAATCAAGATAATCAACAGCTCCCTTCGGAAGGCTGATTTTTTGCATCTTTCCTTTTTTTTCATTGTACCATTGAAGTAATGGCGCATAGCTTCCTGATACCAGTTCCGCTTCTGGAACACCAGTTGTTAGCCAAAGACCCTTTAAATCACCATCGATTTTTACTGATAGCTCGAGCGTATAAGGAGCTCCCTCTACAAATCGATAGGTTTTTGTAATCTTTCGATGCGCTTCTATTCCAATAAATTCAATTTCTTTTGCGCTAAAACGACTGACTTTATATATAGTTGGAGAAAAATTTTCCCCTTCTTCAGTTAAATTTAACGAGTACAAGGATGGAGAAACTTGTGACAATACAGTGCCGGTTTTGCTTAAAATATTCCGTCTAAGAAGAGGGGTATATCCACCTTGTTTAGGAGTCATTTTTACGGATTGGCCATTTTTATCGATCCCTGTGTAAGAAGAAAGAGGGAATTTAGCATTTTCTTGATTTGAT
>JBIIKD010000108.1:0-4958 GCA_044233345.1 Chlamydiia bacterium | reverse complement strand
GTCGTTTAAAGAGATCATCAATCACGCTCTCAATATAACTCTCAGCCGAACCATTCTTACTTCTGGAACCACTTTAGTCGTTCTTCTAGCCCTTGTCTTATTTGGAGGATCTTCTATATTTGGTTTTTCTCTTGTCATGTCTATCGGAGTAATTGTAGGGACTTTATCTACTTTCTTTATTGCAACCACCCTGCTTCTATTTCTCCAAAAGAACCGACCTGAAGAAGAAGAAACAATTATCTCTATTTCGTAAAAGAGCGATAATTAGTCGTCAATTACAACGGCCACCTTGCAGCTTAAAATGTAGGTGGCCGATTATTTATAAATCCTTCTTTTCCCCTTGCGCTTTAAAGATATAACTTACATAATCTCAACAGAGGCAATCTATTGAGCGCATCCTAATAAACTTCGATACTCTAGATCAAACAATAAAAAGTATTGATGGCTGTAGAAACTACAAAAGAGCCCTTGCTATGGGTATATCCGAAAGAAGATTCGACACTTGTTGACTATTTTATAAAAGAGTTCAACATTCATCCAGCTACAGCGCAAGTTTTAGTTTCCAGAAAATACAAAAAACGATCTGATGTACATAATTTTCTCTACGCAAAACTTCCCCAACTACATTCTCCAGATCTTCTTTCTGGAATTGAAAATGCAACACAAAGAATTCATACAGCCCTAAAGAATAAAGAGAAAATCTTGATTTTTGGAGATAACGATGTTGATGGAATTTCAGGAGCAACTCTACTCGTTGATTTTTTAAGAACTCTTGGAGCCAATGTCTACTTTTACATCCCCAATCGAAGCCTTCATCGAGACACCATTCTTCTTGATGCGATGGGATATGCCTTAAATATGGGGTGTACCTGTATTATCACTGTCGATTGCGGGATTACTGCAGCAGGTGAAATCAAAGAACTTGCGGCTAATGGAATTGATGTAATTATCACAGACCATCATGAGCCGACAGATAAACTTCCCCACTGCATTGCTACACTAAATCCAAAACTCATCAATAGCTCCTATCCAAATAGAGATCTAACAGGGGTTGGGGTTGCATTTAAACTAGCCCATGCAATGATTAACTACCTTGTAAAAAAAGGGGAAGTGCAAGCAGACCTGATTGATCTAAAACGTTATTTAGACCTCGTTGCCCTTGGAACGATTGCTGATATGGGTGCTTTAACGGGAGAAAATAGAATACTTGTTCGTTACGGTCTACAACAACTACAAAAAACCCAGAGAATCGGTCTTCTTAAACTGATTCACGTTTCTGAAGTAAATCCTGAAGAGATCACCACAACTGACGTAGCCTCAAAAGTAGCTCCAAGACTCAATAGCCTTGGAAGAATCGATGATCCGCGAAAAGGGGTCGAACTTCTCCTTCTACGCGATGTCCAAGAAGCAGAGACTTTAGCAAAAGAACTTGATGTAATGAATCAAGAGCGGCAACGAATTGAAAGAAGAGATTCAGAAGATGTAGAAAAACACCTTCGAGTTCATCCTGAAACACTCGAAGAAAAAGCCCTAATTATTGACTCCGATCGACTTCATCCTGGAATCATCCCTATCATCTCCGCACGCCTTGCAAAACAATACAATAGACCGACCATCGTAATTACAAAAGAAGGAAGCCTTGGGAAAGGCTCGATACGAACGATCCCTGAATTCCCCGTTTTAAAAGTTTTAAAAGAAAACAGCGAACTTCTTGAAACCTATGGTGGACACGACTTTGCAGCAGGTTTTACAATCAACACAAAAAATATTGCTGAATTTAAGAAAAGATTCATAACAGCTGCAAATGAAAAACTCAAAGAGCGCGATATTTCCCCAAAACTTCACCTCGACGCAAAAGTTTCTTTTAAGGATCTTACCTTTGAATTTTTAGAGTCACTTAGCCTTCTTGAGCCCTATGGAACGGAAAACCCACAAGTGAATCTCTATACAATTGCAGAGCAAGTCCTTCCTCCCAAAGTAGTCGGCCGCAAGCATCTTAAACTTTCTCTAGAAGACTCTGGACGCTTTCTCGAAGGAATTGGTTTTAATATGGTCCATCGAAAAATTCCCCTTATGAAAAAGAACCTTCGCCTTCTTATCGCCTTCACGCCCCATGTGAATGTCTACCTGAACAAATCCTCTATACAACTCCAAATCCGCGACTTCCAAATTCTTCCCGATGAAAATTCAACAACAACCCTCTAAGCGCTTCTTTTGATTTTTAAACTCCAATTGGCTTTAAACTAATATCCTGAATACTCCATTATTAAAAACATGTCCCGAAAGCGCATTTACTGGCTTAGCCGCATCACTGCACTCAAAAGCTGCTAAGCTTCCTAAAGACGATAAAGAGGAGCTTGCACTTCTATTTTCATCCCCTTCCGAAAAGACAGAAATTCCTAATAGATTTCCTTTTTCACAAACAAGACTTTCCAATAATTGCATATGTTCACTTGTGCAATTTGCTGGATAAATACGCTCTTGAAAAATTGCAGGAGATCCATCATCTTCGATAAGCAATCGAATGATCGAACGCGCTATAATTCTTCTTGTTTTTCGATCTACAATCGCAACCATACGATTTTTTCCATCGATGATATATGCAAATAAGCATTTATTGAACTTTGGATTTCCATTAATCCTTTGGCAACTTCCATTCACCTCAGTACCTGATAAAAATAGATGCTCCCAATCATCTGTATCAATAAGATCAAATTCTTTACTTTGCTGGTCGCTCTTTTGAGCTTTTAATGCATCTAAATCATTATAAAATTCTTCCGTTTTAGGAACGCATTTTTTTAATTCCTCTATAATCTCCTGATGCCGATCTGTAGAAATGCATAAGTGAAGGCATAATTCAGCAATTTTTCTTTGATTGAGATCCTTTATGGAACTTAACTCTATTTCACCCACCCGATCGTTTAAATAATCAACCAACACAGAGGGGGGATTTTTCAAATGACAATCTCTGATGATTTTTTGATGGAGAATTTTTTTATAATCCATCTTTTCCTCTTTTCCTGTAAAAAGTGTCGTAATCGCTTCCGTATGCCCCTCTTGCCATTTATTAAAAACTTCTAGATAGTTATCAAATAAATATCTTAAATGCTCACTTGATGTCGGATTATATCGAATAGCACACACGCCCTCCTCTTCATTCAAAAGAGCTTTGAAAAATAGTCTAATCGTTTCGTTCATCTTTGAATTATTTAAAGATTTTAACGGCGCTAAATAGTTAATAAGTGAAAAAGGAATTCTCATTGTAGTTTCTAAATCGAGATATTTTTTTTCTAAAGACTCTACATCCCCATCCTGTAAACAGAATAATCCCGATAAAAGATCTTTATAAAAAAAATCTTCGAAATTTTTTATGCTTTTACCCAAAATTTGTTTAGATTGTTTTATACTTATACACCCCTGGACTGCAGCCAAATATTTCTTTATTTCCTGTTTGAGATTTTCGCCTTCAATTGTTGTTACCTTTTCTACAATCTCAATCTTTTCGTTAATAGAAAGAGAAAAATCAGACTCCAATTTTAAAAGAATTTGCAAAAACTGTTTAATTGCACCTGTCCTGTCTTTAAAAATCTTTTTGTGATTTTTTAAAAAATTTAAAATTTTTTTAACATTTTTTATCTCCCCTTCTAAAGCCCACTTTGCCAATATAATTCTACATAGCAACGTCTTTTCATTATCCACTTCTTCAGAAAAAAAAGAGGCATACCCAGGATTTTGTAAATGCACTAGAAAAGTCAACCATAGAAAACATTTATCTTCTTCATTGGAAAAATTCAAAATCTGAAAAAAAACACTCTTTTCCATATCTGTAATAGAGCGCTCTTTTCCCAAAAAAGCATAAAAACCAATAAAGACACACTTTACTAAAGACCTGTCTCCCTCTTTTACGTTTTGTAAAATATCACCTAATTCGTTCATTTGCTTTTCTGCAAGAAATCGTTCTAATGAACTTTGATCTTTTACCTCATTCCTCTTTATAGCATATTGGGCTCTAGCCACCAACCTAAGCTGACCTTTTTGTTCTTCGGTCAAACCCTCACATTTATCTATTCGAAAAAAAGATATATAGCCATCTTGTGCTAAAGCTACCTTGGCAACTTGATATTTTTGTTCCTGGCTTAAATCTTTAAATTTCGAGATAGCCTCAAAACTCAATGAGCCATTTTGCTCCGCGAATTTCAACAACAATTCATATCTCTGTTTTTGTGTTAAATTTCGGTAGTTATGTATATATAAAATATCGCTGTTATAACAACGTACGGCGATCTTGGCAATCTCATGCATTTGCTCCAAAGTCAAATCACCATAGTTACCTATATATTTAGAGACACTCACTCTACCACTTGCAGCAACTGCCTTCGCAATTTCATATCTTTGTTCCTGAGTCAACTCGGTATAGTTACCTATATATTCAGAAAGAGAATCCTCATAGCTGGCAGCCAACATAGCAATTTGATATTTTTGCTCCCCACT
The DNA here is from genome assembly GCA_044233345.1 of Chlamydiia bacterium. GTDB lineage: Bacteria > Chlamydiota > Chlamydiia > Chlamydiales > 2-12-FULL-49-11 > JBIIKD01. The sequence continues at coordinate 467 of JBIIKD010000108.1, read as the reverse complement.
CAAATCACCATACTGACCTATATATTGAGATACACCCGCTTTACCGCTGGCGGCAGCCACCTTGGCAATCTCATATCTTTGCTCCTGAGTCAACTCGTGATATTCAGCTATATTCCGAGAAACAAGATAAGGATTTTTAGCTGCGGCTAATAAAGCAATTTGATGTTTTTGCTCCAGGCTTAAATCACCGTAGTTACCTATATTTAGAAAAGTATCCCCACCATTACAAGGTGCAGCTAACTTGGCGAGTTCATATTTTTGTTCTTGGGTCAAGAATTCATTTTTACCTATATATTTAGAAAAAAAATAATTACGGGGCGCGGCTACCAAGAAAATTTGATATTTTTGTTCCTCATTCAAACCTTCATAATTACTTATAAAATCAAAAATATTATAATCAATAAAAATTGGCTCATAGGCCGCTGCTAAGAGGGCAACTTCATAATTCTGTCCATGAGTTAACCGAT
>JBIIKD010000010.1:0-18796 GCA_044233345.1 Chlamydiia bacterium | reverse complement strand
GAATCATCTACTTACCGTTGCTCAAAAAGAACATTTCACCCATATCGAATCAGAGGTGCTCGCTCAAAACTCCCCTATGCTGGCCATCTGTAAAAGTCTGAATTTTTCCAGCAATCCCTCTGCCAAAAATCCCGGTCTTATTCACGTAGAAAAAAACCTCTAACAATAAATTTGTTTCTGGAAATTGGCTTGAATTTATTTTTACTGTATTTTGAGTGTTGCAAGGCCAATCAACGCAAACATGAGTCCAAGCATCCAAAAGCGTATCACAACTTTGGCTTCGTGCCACCCTTGTAGCTCGAAATGGTGATGAAGGGGTGCACATTTAAAAACGCGCTTTCCATTACGAAACCGATAGCTAAGGACTTGAATAATTACTGAAAGTGTCTCTAAGACAAAAACACCCCCAACAAGAGCATATAGAAATTCTCGTCTAAGTAGCACTGCAGAAACACCTAAGATTCCACCAAGTGCCAAAGAGCCAGTATCGCCCATAAAAATTTGCGCAGGATAGCCATTAAACCAAAGAAATCCAAGGCATGCGCCAATAACTGCGCATAAAAAAACCCCAATTTCTCCACTTCCTTCGATATAGAGAATATTTAAGTATTGCGATACGGCCAAATTGTTCGATAAAAAAGCAAAAATTGAAAGAACAAGAGCAACAAGCAAAACAAGTCCTGTGGCGAGTCCATCAAGTCCATCTGTAAGATTCACTGCATTCGTAGATCCTGTAACAACAAAAATAGTCAAAAAAAGAGCAGCGGCATAACCCAAAATTCCGGTAACAATGAATGGTTTTTTATAAAAGGGAAAATAATATCGAGTTGCATATTCATGAGTATTTAGTGTAACCATCTCTTTTTCTTTAGCAACAGGTGGTTTTACATTAATTGCATTTGTAAGAGGAGCCCATAGTAAATAAAGCCCTAAAAAAGCAGAAAAAATCGCTTGAATCAAAAATTTTTGCTTTGAAGAAACCCCAAGGGATGCTTTTTTCCGCTTAATTTTTAAATAATCATCCATTCCACCTAAAAACCCCATAAGGACTGTCGTTAGCACTAAGATAAGAGTAAATGCATGAGTAAGATCCATCCAAAAAATAGCAGAAAGAAGAATAGTTGTAAGAAAAAGAACCCCTCCCATAGAAGGGACGTCTTCGCTTTTTTGATACATCTCTTTAAGGACCGCAACATCTCCTATACGTACTGTATGGCCAATTTTAAGTTCATAAAGCACCTGTATAAAAGTTTTTCCCAAAAGAATTGTTAATGTTAACGTAAAAAATGCAGAAAAAATCATCCGCGTTGAAGCATACATAAAAAGATGGGGAACTTTAATTCCAAGGTCCACGAGAAATTGCATAATCCATAAAATCATTTTATGTAGTCTATAAGCTCCCATAATTTATGAAATTTGGATCCTTTAACTAAAACAACATCACCCTCTTTTGCTTCTTTTTGTAGTGCCTCTTTCATTTCCTTATAACAAGTATAAAACCTCGCTACCTTTCCCTTTTTAGCAAAAATCTCTAAAAGAGGTCGAGCTTCTTCCCCTATACAAAAAAGTGTATCAACTTTTTCTACAGCGATTCTTCCTACATGAATATGCGATGCCAAAGAAAACTCACCAAGCTCTCCCATAGCCCCAAACGCAAATATTTTCCTTCCCCCACTTCCCGTATTTGGTAAGTTAGAAAGAGCTGCAGCTGTTGAAATTGGGTTTGCATTATAAGAATCATCAATAAATAAAATTCCATTGTGCATTTTTTTTTGAAATCGTCTTTCATAGGGCTTTAATTTTTTTGATTGATGAAGAATCTCTTCTCGACTCATGCCAAGATGCAGCGCTACTTTCGCAGACCCTATAAAATTTTCTGTTAAATGTGTTTCCGTAAATGGAGATGGAATTTTGATATCTGTTGGATAAACAACATGCTCACAAAAACAGGCTTCTTGTACAGGACGTAAATTTGCAGAATCTATATGAATCACTGCATATTCTGTTTTTCCTGTAAAAATTTCACTTTTTGCGCTAGCGACACTTTCAATATCCTTATGAAACTCGGTATGACCAATTCCAATCGGGGTGAGAACCACAATATCAGGAGGAGTTATACTTACAAGCTTTGCAATATTTCCCTTATGGGTCATCCCCATCTCTAACACTAAATATTCCTCTTCTCCTGTTGTACTTAAAATGGTTAGAGGAAAACTTAATTGAGTGTTTCTCGATCCCTCTGTCTTAAATATCTTGAACTGATCTTCGATTAAAGCGCTGATAAACTCTTTTGTTGTCGTCTTCCCAACACTACCAGTGATTGCAATCACTTTTTGCTTTCGTTCTTTAAAGATTACCCTTGCAAGAGTATGAAGAGACTCTAACACATCATCTACAAACAAAAGCTCCAATCCATAATTTGGACCTTTGTAGCCTTTTGTTACAACTGCAGCGAATGCACCTGTTTCTGCAACTTCTGGAAGATAGACATGACCATCTGTTTTTTCTCCCTTTAATGCAAAAAAAAGAGAACCCCTTCGACAGTCTCTACTATCTATTGCATAAGAGACGATAGGAAGATGTCTATTTACAGAACATCCAAGAATTTTTCCGATTCGCTGAAGAGATATCATGAGACATGTATACTATTTTTTCCGTTTTATCACAATGGGAAGAAGAGCTAAAACAGAGAGGCCTATCAAAGAAAAAATCAATTCCGCATTGACGAAATGAGAAATTTCAATAGGCCCGGTTTTTTGTAACGCACGTCCAAGACCAGTCCCCGCTTGTGTATAAATGAATGTTGCTGGAATAAGACCAAGTAGTGTAGTCCAAATATATCGATAAAGCTTTATATCCAACAATCCAAGAGTAATGTTTGCAATATTAAAAGGAACAAATGGAACAATGCGCATGAAAAGAAGATAACTTACTTGATGTCGATCAAACCCCTCTTTTATCCGCTGCATCCACTTTGTTTTGTTACTAGAAGCAGATTCTCCGAATGCATACCTGGTGGCAAGAAACACCCCAACAGCGCCCAAAGTAGCCCCCAATAAAACCAAACAAAAACTCGCCGTTTTTCCAAACAAATATCCCGCAACTAAGTCTAATATAATCAATCCAGGAATCGATGAAATGGCATAGATCACATAAACCATTAAAAATAAAAAAATCGCCATGAGTGGACTTTGCATAGAAAATTGGATTAAATGACGATCAAGAAGGCGAATTTTCTCTAAATCTAGATAGCTAAATCCCCCTACCAAGTAGAAAATTAGCACCAAAAGGGCAATACATACTAACGGGAGAAAACGACGCATGGGCTATACCTAAAAAAAATTTCACCCGTTCAGAATGGCCCATTTGAAAGAATTTTCGCAAACGAAATTCTTTTTTCTTGAACCTTAAGAAATCATTAAGCCATAATGTTGCTCTTTACCCTAAGGTGGCATAGCCAAGTGGTAAGGCAGTGGCCTGCAAAGCCTCCACCCCCAGTTCAACTCTGGGTGCCACCTTATCTTATTTTCAATAAAAAAAGCTAATCTTGCAAACTATCGATTGTTGGATTACTCTCAATAACGATAAAATATTTCTCAATTCTTTGAGGGTCTTAAATGGAATTAAAAAAAGTTGGACTCCTTTGCTCTGAAGGCATCGCCAATGGTTTAATGATGATGGTAGCCTCTCATCGACTCATGTGTGAAGGGGCGCGGGTCATTACCTTCCACAACCGACTTCATGAGCTCTCTCCTTGGTTTGGCGAACATGATTTTGCATTTCGCCCAAATATAGAAGATGTCGAAGCAGCCTTTGCACCACTCGATCTTCTGATTGTTCAATATGATTCTAGTCCCTATACAAAAGAAGTAATTCAAATCTTAAGTGCCAAACAAAACCCTAAACTCTCTATTTTTTATCCTACCTACTCTAAATATACTCATCCAAAATTGACCCCTATCGATCGAATCTTTGATAAAAATCTCCCCATGGTTGATAACATTGCTATTGCTATCTCTTCTATTCTCCAGCTCAATGACCATTCTAAAAATAATGGTCTCCTTCCGCCACAGCACCTCCTGCATAGAAGATACCGAAAACGAGTGGCTATCCTTCCTTCCTCTCAAACACTACATAAGTATCAAAAAATTGCAGATGATGTAAGTCGCTATGGATTCAATCCCCTCCTTCTTGATTCACAGGATCTCTCCCTCGGCGCTAGCATTATTTATGAATCAGGCTATTTTATTGGTCCAGAATCAGATCTTTGTCACTTAGCATCAAATTTACAAATTCCGACACTTGTTGTTTCTGGCAACAAAAAGCCCCTCGGTCTTTGGAGACCAGGCTGGCTTAGAAGCTCTTACATTACAAAGCCCCGTTGGGTCCCTCACGCTCTTGAGCACTTCATCACCACTCGCCGGGTCCTTTCAGGTTTTTTAGATCTCGCGGCAAAAGAACACACAATCATAAAAACCGATCGAGTGTAAGCCGAAATAGATCACTACGATTTACCCTTAAAAGATTTTTGATTCTCTCTTCATTTTGAGAAGAGAATTCTTTAGGAACAGCTATACTAAGAGGATCATGTGGAGAAATTACTTCCTCATATTCCTCATTCCAAATAGAATCTTTTCCTTGAAAAGGCCTTGAAAATTCCGCTTCTAAAAGAGCTTTCCAATCTCTATCTTTGTGATGTCCCCAATTGATTTTGCTAAAGAGCTCTTCTTTTGTTTTAACCCAACTGTAGTGATGAAAAAGAGGCAACCCGTCGATCCCGTAAACATCCTCTATTTTTTTTCCTACTATGCTATTAAAAAGCCCCTTCCTTTCTAATGGGTCTAAAATCATCTCTGGCTCTACAGAAGATCTCTTTACCATAAGAGCAGTTCGCCCTGGTTTTACTGCACGATACTTTGATTCTCGAAAATAAAAAAAATTCGTAAAACGGATCGCATCAAATTCTTGGTAGGGGAATGTTTGCAGCCACTGTAAAAAACGGTTAGACTCTGTGATTTCATCAACATCTAGAAAAAGCACATATTCTACACTTGGGTCAAGATGATAAAATCCCACATATCTTGATGTGCTGTGCCAATAATGAATCCAATCAGGATCCTCTTTATCCATTTTTGATCTGATCCCATAAGAATTTTCAGAGTCAAAAGCAAATTCTACAAATAGAGCGTTTGAATTTTCTCTATAAGAATGTTCCAATAATGCCCTATTTTCTACCCTTCCATCAAAAAAATGATCACAAACAGGGACCACAATTTGCGTTGAAAAAGACTCCACCTCCCTTAAACAAAGAGAAAGAAACCTATAATCATGGGAACAATAATTAATCACTGTTGCAATCATAAAATTACGATAATGCAAACTTTGGAATTTCGCAAGCATTCGCAAAAAAAGCTCGATTATAGTGCTTTAAAAACCAATTGGCTACCTATTCGCTCTAATCGCGTGAGCGAAACAAGAAAGATACGAGCTGAGCTTTGAAGCCAAGGGTATTCCCCCTTGGCGAGAAGCAAAGCGAAGTAGGTTGTTTGTTGTAGCCAGCGATTAGAGCGAATAGGTAGCCCAATTAGAGCTCAAGAACACCAAAGTCCCAAAGCAAAAGCTCGACCCCTTTGTGTGTCAAATAAGGCAGATTTTCAGGTGTCACTTTAACAATTTGAGGATTGTAGTTGTCGTCTTGAAGAAGTATACCTTCGACATCTCTTTGTTGAAGGGTTGCGAGCCAAGTGGCGATCGCATCCCATTGAATACCCCTACTTACCCATCCTTCGTCGCTTTCTCCTCGTTCTTCAAAATTTATTTCTGGGTAAATCGCATCATAAAATCTCTCTACAAGCCTTTCTTTTGTATAATTTTTTTTTGCTGTCTTAAAAACCTCAATCACAAAAATCAACGAATAAGGCCCTCCTGCAGTAATCAGAGTAGGAACTTTAAAGCTCAAAAAAAATAGAACTATCCAATCTTTAAATACGGACGATAGGTTTTTTTCTCTTAAATTGTTCTCGATAGCATGAATGAAAGCAATCAAGTCTTTAATTTCATAATTTTTTAGTAGTTCTTGAGCTAATTTAGTAAATAAATCTCTTCCGTTAATTTTATAAAAGAGCTCCCCTTCAAAAGACCTCCATTGACTCCAAACACATGATTGGATTTCGTTTGAAAGATGAACATTTCCCTTTCCACCTACGTCTGTTAATATAGATTCAAAAAGTTGGGGTGCCTTTTTTTCGATCTTGTTTATAACCTCGTTTTTACTTTTTACAACCTCATTTATACCCTCTTGAATAAGGGCGCTTCTAAATTTAGCATGTTCAAAATGAACATTCCAACCAATCTCTTTTGCATTGGGATTATAAAGAAAAAGAATACTTCTTAGCCACCCGTCATGGCAGCTAGATCCAATATCATCAAACTCTTGAATCTTGTATTTGAATATCTCATCATTTTTTTCGTTTAATACCCCGTATAAAAGAGCTTTTATCATGTTTCGAGAATATTGAAAATTTTCTGGTCTAAGATCAGGACAACAATTATTTAAAAGTGCATTTTTTAGTCTATCCCAACCAATATTTTTACTACTATCCAAGGCACAAGTAGAGCTAATCCTTTCTTCAAGTTTTTTATAAAGGTGTTCGTATGTAATGTCATCAAGATGTTTTTGAAAATCATCTAAAACTAATTTGTATGAAGCATGCTTCGACGTTTCATTAATTTTAAGGTTTTCTATACAAGAAAGCAAATCGCTTAATTTTTGAGTTTCTTTTAACTTATCGTTAAAGCCTTTCCCTTGATGAATATCATGTGATCCAACAACCGAAAAATTTTTTCCTGTAACCCGGAAAATGAGTTTATCTATTAAATCACAAGAAATAAAATAGTTACAAGCATTGATAAATTCCTCAAACAAAAGGACTGATTTTGAAATAATATTGATTTTAAACCCGAAGGCATTATAAAGACGCGCAAATTTACTTAAAGGAACTAAAACCCAATCCAATTCGGCCGGCAATCTACCACGCTTTTTTAACTCTAAAATGATGGAATTAATAATACCAACCGCACCTATCATTGTATGTCCAAAAAAGATCAGAGCAATATTAGAAACTACATATACTATTTCGAAATAGGGAGCAGCTTTATTAATGAAAAAATCAAAATTCTTTTCATAAAAACAACAAACTTCTTCAAATTTTTTAATAAATTTATTCGAATGTGTTGAAAGGTCTTTTGATCCGAAAATCCCAATATTTAAAATCTTGATAAAACCACGAGCTAATGATGCGTTTTGACTAATACTAGTGGCCCAGCCGCTTGAAAGGTTTAGTGAAGACCAGCTTGAATCAATAATTGAAATTCGGTTAGCTAAACAAAAACCGACCATCACGGATTGCTGCCCATCAAGTTCATAAGTGTGGCTTTTAGCTCCACTTACAATATGCCCGCACCCCCCCAAAATCAATCCAATCACGATCAACCTTACTTTTTATTATTAAACAACACATAAATCTTAAAGATAAAATGATTTAAATTAAAGTATTAAAAAATAAATAGAAATATAAATAATATATAATTTATTGCCACTTGTATAAATCAGTGATAAACGCGTAAGAATAGTAAAATTGTTCAAAAGCTTTCTCAAATTCCTTATTGTCCAAACTGAAATTCTTCTTCAAGAAACTCGATTAGAACAAAATTATTTATACTATTTTTTTTAATTGTGTGACCTTTTGAATAGCGCTTAAGCAGATAGAGCTAATCATGATAAGAACAGATAGAATAAATAATTTATTCATTAAATAATTATAAAAAAATATGCGTAATTAATTCAACTACAGTTGTTTTATTAAAAATAGTTGTATTAAAAAGATGATGTGATAGGGTTACTATTGGAAAACCATCCATTTTAGGAGAAATATGAAAAACTCACCCCATAGACATAAGCATCAATTGAAAAAAGCATTGCGTAAAGCAAGCCATATAAACGTTAACTCTCAAAAAGATAAAACAAAAGAGAGGGAAGGAAAATTTACTGAGTACAATAACCGTAGAGGAGATAATAAGCATTTAAGCCCCCTGAATATGCAAACAGTAAAAGAAATTTTCAACTTATATAAACACAATTTAGAAAGAGCACGACTTATCGACAAAGCCCACGCAAAACGGAGCTCTCCAGGGATTGTTGACAAAAATACTCCACAAACTCACCAAAATCAACAAAATCCAAAAGTATATACTTTACGAACGCATCAGGGATCTTTAAAAACAGACAAAATAGGAAGAAAAATCCTTAAAAGTCAAAATGCACCTCATAGAGAAGCAGCTTAGCCTATAAAAAGACGTATAGGGGCTCCCCTATCTTTTTTTATAGCAAGGGTCAAATAATAAAATTATTATTTGGCCCTTTTTTCTATACACAAAATAAGCCCCAGACTTGTATCATTTCTTCCATGACGTTCAAGTTTGCTCACATATCTGATCTCCATTTTTTTAACATTTGCTGGAATCCGTTACAAATTTTCAGTAAGCGCCTTCTTGGAAATTTTAATCAAATGACTTTTAGAAGAGGAGGATTCGATCCATTTCTTCCAAGTCTTGCTGCTGAATATATCAAAAGTTTGGATGTTTCTCATATTCTGATTTCAGGCGATTTTACATGTACTTCAGCAAAAAAAGAATTTTTGGTAGCCCAAAAATTTATCCAATCTCTTATAGAAGGTGGTTTTACGGTTTATACAATTCCGGGAAATCACGATGCTTATACAAAATCTTCCTGTAAAAATCGTTATTTCTACGAATATTTCGATGGTTTAGTAAATCTTAGCGGTTATGGAGGCTTTAATTTAGTCCAAGATCGAGTAGCAGCTTATTTATTAACTGATGACTGGTATCTTATTTGCATTGACTGCGCTTATTATACTTCCTACATAAAATCGACTGGTATTTTTTCAGAAAAATTAGAAAAGCGTTTAAAAGAGCTTCTTTCCGCCCTCCCAAAAGCTGCAAAAATTCTTCTGTCTAGTCACTTTTCTTTAGGGGAGTTTAAATATCCAAAAGCACACTTAGAACGGGAAGAAAAACTAAAAGAAATCATCGATTTAGATAATCGAATTAAAGCTTACTTACACGGACATCGGCACAAACAAGAACTCTTTCACATGGGAAAGCTTTTGGTGGCCGATAGTGGAAGCATTGCATGTCAAAAAACAAGCTCTTTTAATCTCCTTGAATTATCAAAAGAACAATGTAAAATTTTTACTTTTCGTCGTAAGGGTAAAACTTGGGAGGAAAATTATCACAAAGAAACCTTTTGAATTCTGGTATCAGAATGGACTTAAATTTAAGTGTACCCAGTGTGGAAAATGTTGTACGGGAGCTCCGGGGTATGTTTGGCTTACAGGAGAAGATATAGATCGCCTTTCTAACCATTTAGAATTAACTCGAGATGAATTTATTAAAAAACATGTTCGAATTGTTGGAAAGCGCTACTCTCTCAATGAAATCCCCAAGTCCTATGACTGTGAATTTTTTAAAGAAAATAAATGTAGTGTTTATCAAGCCAGACCTAAACAATGTAGAAAATTTCCTTTTTGGGATGAAAATCTCAAAGATCCAGTTGCTTGGGCTTACACAGGATCTCAATGTGAAGGAGTTGGCCATGAAGACGCTACGGTAATTTCCTTCGAAGAAATCGAACGGATTCGAAAAGAATAATTTACATTTGTCCTTGCAACTTTGTGCTCTCTACTCTAAAAAATATATACAGAGGGGTACAAATGAAGAAAGTTACTTTTGATAAATTAGTGGAAGATCGAATTAAATCTTGGCTTAAAGCACCTTACGACGAAGAAACAAGACGAGAGGTACAAGAACTTGTGAAAATGGACCCAGAGGGCGCCTCTGAAGCTTTTGCGACTGAAATACAATTTGGAACAGGAGGAATGCGAGCTAAAATGGGCCCCGGTCCTGCCCGCATGAATAAATACACTATTCATACCATCACTCAAGGGCTTGCAAATTACATCCTTTCCTTTCCTGAAAATCTCCGTCAGGGGGGGGTAGTTATTTGCCATGATCCAAGACTTCACTCGAGAGAATTTGCGGAAGAAACCGCGCGCGTTTTAGCTGGCAATGGAATTGCAGTCCATTTAGTTCCAAACTTGAGACCTACTCCTTTTGCCTCTTTTGCCCTTCGTTATTATAAATCTATATCCGCAGTGAATATTACGGCCTCTCACAATCCAAAGGAATATAATGGGTATAAAGTATATTGGTCTGATGGAGGACAAGTAGTCTCCCCCCACGATACAGAAATTGTAAAAGAAATAGAAAAGATCAGATCAGAAAATGAAATAAAGATCGCTCCTTTAAATAGCCCCTTGATTTCTTTAATCCCAAAAGAAGTGGATGAAGCTTATTTAAAAGCAATCCTCAATCTTAGAATCAATTCCACTCTTTGCAAATTTCACGGAAAAGAGCTTAAAATAATCTACTCCCCACTTAATGGTGCTGGAAATCCAACGATTCCAAACAGTTTAAATCTTTGGGGCTTTTCTGATGTAAATCTAGTAGAAGAACAAAAAAATCCAGATGGGAATTTTCCTACAACACCCTACCCAAATCCTGAAACAGATGAAGCATTAGCTCTTGGCTGGAGAGACCTTGTCCAACAAAAAGGAGATGTTTTACTTGTTTCAGACCCAGACTCTGACCGACTTTCTTGCTCTATTTTACATAAACGAAAACCACTCCGTTTTACAGGAAATGAGCTTGGAATCCTTCTCCTTCACTACCTTATTCAAAATAAACACCCCAATGGTCGCTTTGCCACGATTACAACGATTGTTTCTTCTAGCTTAATTAAAGAAATGACAGAAAAACATAATGGGTCTTGCTTTGAAGTGCTTACTGGATTTAAATATATCGGGGAAAAAATTCATGAATGGGAAACAGAAAAAAATGGTTACTCTTTTTTATTTGGTATGGAGGAGTCTTTAGGCTACCTTTATGGAACCCATTCACGCGATAAAGATGCGACAATTGCAGCATGTCTTACTGCAGAACTAGCGCTACATTTAAAGAAAGAGGGCCGGTCTCTTCTGGACCAACTTTATGCAATCTATTCCATTTATGGGATTCATCGAGAGCGTCAATTAAGCTTTACATCGAAACATGGAATCGATTTTCTCCTCCAAAAAACCTTTGTAATCAAGCTGTGTCTAGTATTGAAGACTACCAAACATCTAAGAAACTTCATCTCATTTCAGGTCAAGAAAGCACTCTTTTTCTCCCTAAATCAAACGTTTTAGTATTTCGCTTAGACGATAAAAGCAAATTCATTCTTCGCCCATCAGGAACAGAACCTAAACTAAAAATTTACGGGAACCTCATCAATGATGATCGAGAGATAAATGACTCGATTATTACCAAATTGGACAACAAATTGGATCAAATGTTACAAATGATCCAACATGATTACTTCTCATAAACTAGCTCTTATTACTGGAGCTTCCTCTGGCCTTGGCCTTGCTCTTACAAAGGAACTTTCCTTAAAAAGGATCCCTTTTTTTGCTCCTAAGCGCTCAGATGGCTTTGACTTAACACTTGAAGAAGGGCGAAAAAAACTGATCGCTTATATTCAAGAAAACGTGCCTGATCTGGTAATCAACTGCGCTGGTGTAGGGCTCTATGGAAATGCTATTGATCTATCTATAGAGGAACAACTCTCGATGATTCGGCTAAATGTTGAAGCTCTTGTAGAAATAACTCTCACAGCTAGCAAGAGCCTTTTAAAAAACAATCTTAAGGGAACAATTGTTAATATTAGCTCTGCCACATCCTTTTCTCCCTGGCCAGGGTTTGCAACTTACGCTGCATCGAAAAGCTTTGTATCAAGTTTTTCGCAGAGCCTCGACTATGAACTAAAAAAACAAGGAATTAGAGTTCTCACCTCCTGCCCTGGCATGTTTCAATCTGGATTTGCAGATCGTGCATCCAAAGGGCTTTATTCAATTAAATCCCCCCTTTTTTCTCTTACCAGCGAGCAAATTGCGAAAGAGGTCCTTAGACAAGTCGAAAAAGGGAAATCGCTTGATATCCCTTCAAAACGCTATAAATGCCTGATCTATCTTTCCTTTTTTATCCCTAAAAAAATTATTATTCCTGTCTTCGCTTCTTTCATGAATAAACGTTATGTATAATTTATTTTATTTGAAATAGATTCACAATCATAATAAAATTAAATAATTAATAAAGAATTATATGGACAGGATAAATCAAAATTATTACTGTGCAATCAGTAAAGATGTTATGCTAAATCCAGTAAAAGCTTCGTGTGGACATATTTTTAATCATAAATCAATTGAAATGTGGCTTTATGGGACAAATAAGACGTGTCCCCTTGACCGAAAACCGATAGACAACTGGGAACCTCAAGAAAATTTACAAAAAGAAATTCATACATTTATTCACCTAAACCCATCTTTATTTGAAAACAAAACGGTTACTCAATTAGAAAAGGAACAAAAAGATGAGTTTGTGGCTCTTTTAGAATCCGCACAAAGCGCTGATTTTTCTACTAAAGTTCCTATATATAGCCCAGGAACAGCTGATTTTATACCAGCTATAAACCCAGATCACCCTCTTTATGAAGTAGCCTCTTCTTTTCAAATTGACCCCTCTCCTGTAATTGAAAATTTGAATAACTCTAATCTGCGAATCCTAGAAGGAATAACGACTGTTCCAGGCATTAGAGGCCCTGTTAAATATACACAGTTGATGGGAGATCCTGTCGACGAATTTGTAAAAAACTTAATAACGACAATCCCCGAGATTGCACTTCTTTCCATGCTTGGAGAAACTCATGATGAATTTGCAACTCGAAACGTGGATCTTAATAGACAAAGTTTTGGATTCCGCATCATTACTCATAGCGAAGCTTTTCAGATAGTTCGACTCCCTCGAAATGAATTTCGATCAGAAAAGACAAAAAACTTAATGATCCTTGGCGCTCTTAGCCTCTCTGTACTTATAGTAGCTTTATTATCTATTAGCTACACCTCCGAAGGAAAGATTTAAGGCAAGAATAGAGACATTGTCATCAGATTTTTTATCAATAGCATACTTTACTAATTTTTTTGCCAATTCTTCAAATGAACCTATTTGTATAAGCCCTACCAATTCTTGTTGAGTAACAAAATCCCAAAAACCATCACATCCTAAAATAAGAACACCTTCTTCTTTTAGTAAATTTACAGTTATTTTAGCTTTATGAATGATTCCAGGTCTTTTTTCTGTACCCCTAAAAGAAAGATCTCCAAAAGCACGACTCACATTAGTGCTTCCTATTCCAGGTATAAAATACCTTGATTTTTCACCTTCTTTAGCCGGTTGTAATTTTCCAATAGATTGCGCTACTCTTTTTCCATCTTTTTGGCTAGACCAATCACGTACACAAGAGAAAGGTATAGATTCGTTTCCGACACAAAAAAATGCTTCGCTATCACCAAGTGTTGCTGTATAAATTAAATGTCTACGCCGATCAATAAAAGAAACTACCGCCGTACTTCCCGTAAAATTCCACTGTGTGTGTTTTTCAATTTCTTTTTGAATTTTATCAATGATCAATTCAAAAGTTTGATGAACATTTCTATCAGTTTCTTGCAATATTTGAAAAAATTCTTCTTGAAATCTTTTACTTGCATATTCTGCTACCTCTTTTCCACCATGCCCATCTAAAACACCAGCAAGAATCCCCTCTAACTCGACATCCATATAAAAATGGGTATCTTCCATCGAGGACCTAATTCCCATTTCTGCTGCGGCAACATGAGAACAATATAAAACACCTTTTGGTAAATGACTTTCAAGTTCTTCTATAGAAGGAAAAAACAGCATGTCAGCAGAATTTTTTCGAGGATGTTCTCTGATTGCTTTTTCAGAATTTCTCAACATTTTTTGCATACATTCTTTAACACTTAAGTTTCTGCGTGGCTTTCCTCTTGAATACTCAATTTCTAAAGGCTTAATAATTCTTTCGCTAAGGGATGCCCTAGGGGGTTCGAATCCAAGAATACGTGTCGTAATATTCATTATTACGTTATACACCCATGAATAATCGCCTATTTCTTCCAACAGCTGCTGAGATTGGGTTACCCCTCGATTATTACTACTGTCTCTCGAAAAAAATAGATCATAAATAGATCCATTACTTTGTATATCTGGCAAATTTAATAGATTATTCATTGAATCACTCTTAATGTTTAATTTTTCGAAAAAGGATAGCGCCCTCGAAAAATTACCTCAAGTGATTTATACACAAAGTGATTTACAATTTGGTCAAAAGTAAATCAAAAGCAATTTAAAATAGGAGAACCCCAATCGCTAAACCGATGGGGGTTTTTTATCTAGAAATTTTACGAGAAAAGGCTCATAGGATCAAACTGGGCTGAACCTGTCTTTTCTTCCATTTTTTGACTTGCATCGCGAAAGGCCTGTACAATTAAATCTTGCAATCCCTCTACATCCTCTGGATCAACACATTCTGGATTAATTTTTATACTTTTTAGGTCTTTTTCACCATTCATAACAATCTCTACAAGGCCATTTCCAGCAGAGCCTGTAAATTCACTATTTTTCATTTGCTCTTGCAACGCAGAAAATTGCTCTTGAATAGCCCTTTGCTGCTTCTTCTTCTTTGCGAATCCACTTCCCATTTTATACTCCCAAAAAATTTACTCTTATTATACAGAACCTTTTTTCAAACTTCCACCCAATTCTACCTGAGCAAAGTGCATAAGAGTCTCTCTTCTGACAGCTTTTTCTTTTTCCTCTGTGGATTTTGCAGCTTGAATTTTTACAGGGGGAGGTACAGCTTTAGGCTGCTCTATTTTTTCAACTGTTGTTACAGCTTTTAAAGGCGCTTCCACATTAGAAAGTTCCTGTTTAAGAGGCTCCACTAATTGAACAGGAATTTCTTTAATCACCTCAGGAAATGGCTGTGGTGGCTCTTGCCCCTCTATTTCAGAAAGACGCTTTACAATTTCATCAATAGAAACGCGATTTTTACTTTGAATGATGCGGAAAAGAATCATCTCTAAATGAATTTTTTTAAATGTAACTTTTCCATTTTGTAGCTGTAGATCACTAAGGTATTCTATAAGATACAAAATTTTTTCAAGGGTATAAACAACGCTTGCTCGTTTATACCCATCTATTTCGTCCTGTGAGGAAAAGGCGGTTTCAGGTTCTTTCTTTTTCACAAAAATAGAGGCTATATTTCTATAATGCTCTAAAAGTCCATCAATGATGTGGGAAACTTCTTTGCCGTTATTAAATAAATCTTGAGCTAAATCAAAGGCAAAAGAAAGATCCCCTTTTTTATAGGCTTCATCAAGAGCAAAAAAATGTTCCTGACCCATAAGACATAAAGAAGCGACTATAGTTGCCTTTGTAATGGGGCTATCATTACTACAAAGGACCTGATCTAATAAAGATTCAGCATCTCGTAGGCTTCCTTCAGCAAGCTTTGCGATAAGTCCAAGGGCTTCATCTTCGATTTCTACGTTTATTTCTTTTGCAATTGATCTGAGTTTTTTAATAATTTCAAATGGTCGTATACGGGTCAAATCAAACCGTTGACATCGAGAAAGAATGGTGGGAAGTACTTTTTGCGGCTCTGTTGTAGCAAAGAAAAATTTTACATTTTTAGGCGGTTCTTCCAAAGATTTTAAAAGAGCGTTAAATGCTTCTTTTGTAAGCATATGCACTTCGTCAATAAGATAAATCTTATATTTTCCTTGAAACGTTGCATATGGAAGGGTTTCATTAATTCCTCGGATATCATCAATACCCCGATTCGATGCTCCATCAATTTCAATAACATCTAAAGAAGCCCCTTTTGCAATTTCTATGCAAGAAGAGCATACATTACAAGGCTCCCCTTCTGGAGTAATTTTTTCACAATTAATCGCTTTTGCAAAAAGGCGAGCAAGAGTTGTTTTTCCAGTGCCTCTAGTACCACAAAATAGATAGGCATGAGAGACTTTATCGTGGATAAGAGCATTTTTTAGCGTTGCTACAATCGGATCTTGTCCTGTAACTTCACTAAATGCCTTTGGTCTAAATCGCCTTGCGATCGCTTTATAATCGACTGATTGCATAATATACCTCAAATTACGTATTCTATATTAATTTCCCTTCATGTATCAAGAAAGAAAGATCTAATATAGTCTATAGGTATCGCTATCAAGCAAAAAAAAATAGGAAAACGCACCCTTTCTTCTCCCAAAGAGGACTCCGTTTTTTTACGCGTTCTTTTGTTTTCTTTGATGGTTTTAGTTCTAGGGGCCTTTATCCACTTTCGTGAAACACGCTATGATACGTTGGAAGTTGGAAAAGTCGCAGGCAAATATCTCGTCGCCCAAATTGATTTTGAATTTCCCGATCCTGATGCCACTTTAATTTTACGTCAGGAAGCTCTTCGCGATATTGGAAGAATTTATCGAATTGATGAAAAAGAAATTAGAAGAGTCCGCCATAAATTTGAAAATTATTTAATTCATCATCCAAACTGGCGACAAGGAAACCAAATCACCTTTGAAGAGATGTACAATACCCTCGATGGTGTCGCAGAAAGCCTTATTTTAGCTTGCCTCACAGATTCAAGAACTCTAAAAAAACGCACGGAAATGGACCTTTCCACTGAAAATTATTTTGTTGTTACTCATTTAGATACAGATCGCCTAAATACCTTAAGCGATCAATTTTGGGGTCAATTAAGTGGAAAAATTATTAAAAAATATAACTTTAGTAATGCTGCTGTTGATTTTGTAATAGATTATTTTAAGGGGTCTAAGTGGAAAGTAACAAATGATGTAGAAGCGCAAGGAATTTTTAAACGCTTAATAGAACAAGAAATTCCTGAAAAATTTACCCGTATCCGCTCAGGCTCTCGAATCATTGATCAAGGGGAAAAAATTACTCCCAAACATCTCTCCATGTTAAATGCGATGAAAAAATCAATTCGTGAATCGAGCGCTATTTGGTCGTGGAGATCGATTGTAGGATCTTTCTTTTTTTCACTCATTATGGTCGTTAGTGGTACTATTTATTTTTATTACCGAGAACCACAATTCTTTCGTTCATTACGACAACTTTCTCTCTATACGACAATTTTTATTTTTTCTCTTTTTCTAGCTAAAAGCTCTGAATTAATCCTTCTTTATGCTGGAAATGAGTGGATTGAATATATTACATTTCCAGTTCTAGTTCCCTTTGCAACTATTTTATTTTGTAGCTTGCTTGAAGAAGAAATTGCTTTAATGTCGACTTTCGCCCTATCGATTATTTTGGGATTTACGTTAGCCTTTGACCATAGTTCTTTTATTTTTATTAATATGATTACTGGAACGATCACTATTGTAATCGCCTGTAATCTAAAAAAACGGAAAGAAGTTTTTCACGTCTGTGCAAAAATTTGGCTAGTTGCTGCGGTGATGATTTCAGCATTTGATTTATCAAACGGGACTCTTATCACCTCCTCTTTTATTTTAGATCTTTTTGCATCTGCTTGCAATCTTCTCCTTATAGCCCTACTTATCGTAGGTATTATGCCTATTTTAGAAACGATCTTCAATGTAATGACAGATATGGCTTTAATGGAGTTCATGGATCCTACAAATGAACTACTAAAACGATTAAGTATAGAAGCTCCAGGAACATATCAACACAGCCTTTCTATCGGTCATATATCTGAATATGTAGCGAATTCTATTGGAGCCAACGGTCTTTTCTGTAGAGTAACTACTCTTTATCACGATATTGGAAAGCTGAATACACCCCATTACTATACAGAAAATCAACTGATATCAGGAGCTAAACCATTTAACATCCATCAGCTTCTAACTGCAGTTGAATCCGCTTATATTATTAAATCTCATATTCCTGATGGAGTTTCCCTAGCAAAACAATATAGACTTCCTGAACCTTTTATTGATGTAATTCAGCAACATCACGGCACCACTTTAATTAAATATTTTTATGTAAAACACCTAGAAGAATTAGGTGGCAAACTCGAAGATATCGATGAAAATGCTTTTCGCTATCCGGGACCCAAACCTCAAACAAAAGAAACTGCGATTATCATGTTATCTGACTCTACTGAAGCAGCCTCTCGATCTCTTGAAGATACAGATGAGTCGACAATTCGTGAAATGGTAGATAAAATTGTTTCAGATAAAATTAATGATGGGCAATTTGACAATTGTCCCCTTACCTTTAAAGAGCTCTTTATCATAAAAAGCAAACTTGTTGAAATTGTCAAAGCAACTCACCATCTTCGAATTAAATATCCCAAAGAACCACCTAAACGGGTATAATTAGCCGATGAACAATCCTATTAGTCGATATATTTTTTTATTTTTGATCTCTTTTAGCTCAGCTTTTTCAGCAAATGCTGCTCTACCCCCTCCAAAAACAACCTCCTCTACATCCATTCCTGTATATATTCAAGGAAACATCGGTTTTTTTTATCCAACAGATTCTTTATTTTCTCAAATTTACTCGATAGGGGCCATTTATGGGATTGAATTAGATATTCAACCATATAAAGGGCTTGCTATTTGGACTAGTCTAAATGTATTTCCTGGCTCTGGTTATTCTATAGGAGGAAACAAACCGACAAGCATTATCATGGTTCCTATTGGCGGAGGGCTTAAATATTTTATTCCATTACTTCGTTCCTTTAGACCCTATATTGGAGCAGGGATTCTTCCCACCTACT